>JAFTCE010000172.1 GCA_017454855.1 Desulfovibrio sp. | reverse complement strand
GGCGCAGGTGAACACGCGCGAGGTGTGGCAGCGCTGTGTGCCGGTGGAGCTGCCGCCCATCCAGAATCCGGCGGATTTCCTCGCCCACCGTTTTTCTCGCGCCGGGGCGGACGTGCATGCCGTGTTCGAGGAGGAGGCGCTTACTGCCCTGCGTGACCGGCTGATGGTCGCCCGCGATGCCGGCGGCCACGGCGTGTACATGGGCTATCCGCTGGCCATATCCAACTACGCCACGGCAGCCATGAACATGGCTGCCGGCCTTGGTGAGCGCACGGTCACGGCGGACGTGGTGCGCCAGGTGCGGGCGTAGGTGCTGCCATGTCGGACACGCCGCGTTTCATTCTGCGAAAGGGAGCTGCGGGAATGTTTTTTGTCCACGACAATCGCGACGACCGCGCCGTCTGCCTCGTGTTCAGGCACGGGCGCGATGCCACGAAAACCGAAGCTATGGCCGAAGCCATACGTGATGCGCTCAACGCTGCTGTGAGCAGGCCGCGAACAAAGGAGTAAGCGTATGACCGATACGGAACTGATCGAAGAGGTGCGCAAGATGCGCCAATGGCAGGGTGAATATTTCAAACGAAAGGATCACACCGCCCTGCGCTATGCCAGGGATTTTGAACGGCGCGTGGATGCGGAACTTACCCGACGATCCAAGGCTGCCGCGGCACGGCAGGGAAGACTGTTATGATAGATCGGCTGTGCGTAGTTCTTACGGTATTTACGGCGGCCTATGCCATGGGAGCCCTCATTGCCTGGGAGCCAAATCCTGGGGCATGGACGACCGATGGCAGAGCGCTTTGTGTTCTCTGTGCCTTATGTTGTGCCGTCGGAGTGCTCGGATATAGAGAAGAGTCTAAATGAAGGAGACCACAATGGCAAAGCGTGTCAAACCCATGTTGAATGTTCCAACCGTGAACACTCTGGAGGAAGCTGATTCCTTGCTGGCGCAGATAGCATCCCGCAAGCGGGAGCTGTCCCTGATCGAGCTGGGCCTCAAGGAAAAGGTGGATGCTCTCAAGCTGGAATGCGCCAGCGCCAGCGAACCCATCAAGCAGGACATTGAAGTTCTGGAGCAGGCCCTCGTGCGCTTCGGTGAGTCCAAAAAGACAGAGATGTTCAGCAAGAAGCGCTCTGTGGCCCTGAATTTTGGCATTCTGGGCTTTCGTGCCTCCAGCGCCGTCAAGCCCATGAAAAAAACCACATGGGAACAGGTTCTGGGATTCCTCATGGCCGCCAAAGACCAGACGCTCACCGCCTGCATCCGGATCAAGCAGGAAGTGGACAAGGACGCCCTGCGCCAGTTGCCGCCTGAAAAGCTGGCCGAGGTCGGCTGCCGTCTGGAACAGGCTGACAGTTTCTACTATGAACTGAATGAAACAGAGCTGGCTGACAACGTCCAGGCTTCTGCCAATGCGTAGGAGGATTCATGTCCAAGCTCACAGCTGTCATCCATATCGCAAAAGCAAAGCTGGGCATGGACGAGGAAACCTACCGGGCCTTCCTTCTGGAAGTGACCGGAAAGGATTCTTGCGCCAGAATGACCACACGCGAACAGGGCCGTGTGCTGGATGAACTCAGGCAGCGCGGCTTCAGGCCGCACAAGAATACCCACAAGGGCGAGCCCCTTGTACGTGATCCGCAGGCACGCAAGATTCGCGCCCTGTGGCTCGCCATGGCCGACGAGGGTATTGTCCGCAACAGGAGCGAAAAAGCCCTTGAAGCCTATATGCGGCGCATCACGGGCCGCACCTTGGAGGACG
>JAFTCE010000171.1 GCA_017454855.1 Desulfovibrio sp. | reverse complement strand
TCAGCTCCCCTCGGTGGGCGCCGGTCGGGTGCTGCGCGACATCCTGGAATCCGGCGTCATAACCACAGTGCGTCTCAAAGAAATCTTCAGGCAAGCGCGACAATCGACGATCATTACCAGCGCCCATCGTATTATCCACGGAGAAAAGCTGCATGTGTACAATGCCGCCCATGACGATTTGTTTTTCCTTGAAGAGGAAAATCCAGAGGCCATGCGCACGACCATCGTCGATCTGGTCAAAACCCGCTTGCCGCGTAAGTACGGACTCAATCCCTTCACGGACATCCAGACGCTCACCCCCATGAACAGAGGCGTCGTGGGTTCGACCAGTCTCAATGCGGCCTTGCAGGAGGCGCTCAATCCCCAGGGCGCGCAGCTCGTGCGCGGCTCACGCATTTTTCGTGTGGGCGATAAGGTTATGCAGCTGCGCAATGACTACGATCGAGAAGTCTTTAACGGCGACATGGGGGTCATTGTCGGCATCGACGCAGAGAACCAGAAAGTGAACGTGGAAATGGACGGCGCGGACATTGCCTATGATTTTGCCGACATGGACGAGCTTGTGCTGGCCTACGCAGTGACCGTTCATAAGGCGCAGGGCGCAGAGTACCCGGTCGTCGTCATGCCGTTGACCACGCAGCACTATGTCATGCTCCAGCGCACGTTGCTCTACACGGGCGTTACGCGTGGGAAAAAGCTGGTGGTACTCGTAGGCAGCAGAAAAGCTCTGCACATGGCCATCAGGAACACCAAAAGCATGCGTCGTTATTCCGGTTTGGCGGAGAGGCTGGCCAGCGGACTGTAAGCGGTTTCGACCGGCTGGGAATCCATTGCTGCACAGAATCCTCAATCACACCAGTATGCACTCTGCCAGGGCAAGCAGGACTGGGCTGCCAGGAGAGCGCAAAGACCGCTGCCCGTTAGATTTTTGACAGCTACAGACTATTGCTGCCTCCCTTGGGCATTGTACTACGTGTCGTGCTATGCCTTTTCATGGCACTTTCGTTACCATTCGTGCGTCACGTTTTTGTTTCTCCTGCCTGGTATGATTTTTGCAAAAAAAATATATGTACTGTGGTTCGTCGTGATCCCAGGCAGGTGGAATTTTTTTCTCAAAAATGTTACACAGCGGCAAGGCCCAGGCAGCGTATGTCCCTCGTCGTCAATACGAATATTATGGCCGCCAATGTGGCCAGGAATCTCAATGTCCACTACGGGAATCTGGCGCAGTCCACGCAGCGCCTGAGTACGGGGCTGCGCATCAATTCCGCTGCCGACGACGCTGCCGGATTGGCCCTTCGCGAACTGCAGCGGGCAGATATTGCCGCTCTGCAGCAGGGGGCCAGAAACGCCAACGACGCCATTTCCCTGATTCAGACGGCTGACGCCGCCCTGGCCATTATTGATGAAAAGCTCATCCGTATGAAGGAGTTGGCCGAACAGGCCGCTACCGGAACCTATGATTCCACGCAGCGACTCATGATCAGCTCGGAATTCAAGGCCATGGCCGCTGAAATCGACAGAATTGCCAATGCCACAGATTTCAACGGCATTCATCTGCTGAACGGCAACCTCAAGGGGCAGCACGATGGCGCTTCCCTTGCGGCATCAGGAAGAATGAAGGTGCATTTTGGAACGGGCAATGATGCAGCAGAAGACTATTACTACATTGAAATCCAGGACTGCTCCTGCGCTTCGATTTTTCCCTCGGACGAAAGAAACATTACCCACTATTCGCACATCGACATTGACTGGCCAGGCGCAACCATTGAGGACGGCAAATACCATTTCAGCGTCACCGGGAAAATTGCCAATGATTGGGCCATGGGGCTGGACGCCTATGTCATCCCCAGCGGGTTGAAGAACATTACCATAACATCCTCAGGGTATACCGGCGGGGCACACAAGCCCCATGTCAATCTCTTTTCCGAGGACGGCACACAGCTCACAGGGTATTCTCCAGATAATTTATCGTACAGAGCGGATTGGTGGAACGGGATGGCCGGCGCTGAGATTGTCCAAGGCGAGGGATTTGCTGCCCATGCCGTGTACGACGGCTCGCGCATTGTTACCCAGGCTGGCCAAAGCGTCACCTACGGTGGTCTCACCGTGACCATGATTACGGGGATCAATGAAACATTCACTGACCAAGAAATCATCACCATTGATGAAGTGCAGGACAGCCTCGTCTTTCTTATTGGCGGGCATGCCAATGACTATTGCAACAAGTACGACTTGTCCATTACCTGCGAGGTGCCCGTGTCCAATGAAGTGCAGTACACTTCGGGCATTCCGTCCATAACTACGCAGGAAGATGCGCAAAAGGCCCTGGAGAAGATTGACATCGCCATTGCCAGCAAGGACGCCATCCGGGCGCATCTGGGCGCACAGCAAAACCGTCTGGAAAACACCATCAGCAATCTTACGACACAGGCAGAAAATCTCCAGGCCGCCGAATCCCGTATTTCCGACGTGGATGTGGCCACGGAGATGACGCAGTTCGTGCGCAACCAAATCCTCACCCAATCAGCGGTGGCCATGCTCTCCCAGGCCAACTCATTGCCACAGATGGCCATGCAGCTCCTTGGCGGGTAGGCCTGCGTTGTCCCGAATTTGGGGATGCCCTGCGAAATGCATTTGCTCGCTGGCTGCAAAAGAGCTGGTTTTGTCGTATCAATCGGAAAACCACACTTCTCCCCTGAAAAATAAACTCCTGTTCAGTGTCCCGATGGCGGAATAGGCGCGTATGGATATGTTTGCTCAGGAAATGAGCTGCAGGGCCATGCGCGGCATGGAATTGGCCTGCGCCAACATGGCAATGGCGGACTGGGTAATGATTTGATTGCGCACAAAGCGCGTCATTTCCGAAGCCACGTCGGCATCGGAAATTCTGGATTCTGCAGCTTGCAGATTTGTTGCCTGGGTAGCGAGGTTGGACATGGTGTTTTCAAAGCGGTTTTGCAGTGCGCCCAGGTGCGCACGGATCGCGTCCTTGCTGGCAATGGCGATGTCAATCTTTTCCAATGCCTTTTGGGCGTCTTCCTGCGTATTCATGGGCGGAATACCCGAAGTGTACTGCACTTCGTTGGACATGGGCACCTCGCAGGTAATGGACAAATCGTACTTGTTGCAATAACCATTGGCGTGCCCGCCGATGAGAAAGACCAGGCTGTCCTGCACTTCATCAATCGTGATGATTTCTTGAGCTGTGAATGTTTCATTGATTCCCGTGACCATGGTCACGGTCAGACCGCCATAGGTGACGCTTTGTCCTGCCCGGGTGACAATGCGCGAGCCGTCGTACACGGCATTGGCCGCAAAGCCTTCGCCCTGGACAATCTGGGGGCCGGTCTTGTTGTTCCAGTAACTTGACCTGTAGCTTGGATTATCTGGGGAATACCCCGTCAGCTGCGTGCCGTCCTCGGAAAATAAGTTCACATGGGGCTTGTGCGCCCCGCCGGTATAGCCTGAGGATGTAATAGTGATGTTCTTCAACCCGCTGGGGATGACATAGGCGTCCAGCCCAGTGGCCCAGTCATTGGCAAGTTGTCCCGTGACGCTGAAATGGTATTTGCCGTCTTCAATGGTTGCGCCTGGCCAGTCAATGGCAATATGCGAAAAGTGGGCAATGTTTCTTTCGTCCGGGGGAAAGATCGAAGCACAGGAGCAGTCCTGGATGTCAATGTAGTAATAGTCTTCGGCTGCATCATTGCCCGTACCAAAATGCACCTTCATTCTTCCTGATGCCGCAAGGGAAGCGCCATTGTGCTGTCCGCTGAGATTGCCGTTGAGCAAATGGACGCCGTTGAAATCGCAGCTATGGGCAATCCTGTCGATTTCAGAACCCATGGCCTGAAACTCCGAATAGATCATGAGTCGCTGCGTGGAATCATAAGTCCCCGTAGCCGCCTGTTCTGCCAGCTCCTTCATGCGCAGCAATTTTTCATCAATGATGGCCAGGGCGCTGTCGGCGGTCTGCAGCAAGGAAATGGCGTCATTGGTATTCCTGATGCCCTGCTGCAAGGCGGCGATGTCCGTACGTTGCAGCTCGCGGATGGCCAGCCCTGCGGCATCGTCTGCGGCTGAGCTGATACGCAGCCCGGTACTCAGACGTCGTGTGGACTGCATCAGCTTGCCGTATTGGGCATTGAGGTTGGTCGCGCTGTTGGCGGCAAGGGCGTTGTGGTTGATTGTGATGGACATGCGCTGGAACCTCCAAAAAAAATCTCTATTTTCTTTTTAGCAAAAATTGTGCCCAATTTTAATATAGGCCATAGTCTCCAGAGCGCACAGGGCAACCATGCGCTGTCCGGGAATCAGGGTTATTCCGTTCCTTTCATCAACTGTTCCTTTGTGGTTTGAGACCCCGGCCTTTAGGCCGGAAGAACCCCGACCCCGCCATGAAGGGCGGGGTATCCGACCGGGGCGGTAGCTTGGGCGGGATCCAAACCCCGCCCAAGCGCAGGACGCGTAGCCCTGAAGGGCTACGCTACCTTCTTGGTTGGGAAAAATGGTGATATGCCGTTTTAGCAGATGTCGGCAAATGCCAGTTTATCGGCGTTCAGCAGCCATTAACGCAACATCCATACGGTTGGATGATTTTTGGAAAAGTGTCGCAGGCGAAACAGGGTTGGTGTCGCAGGAGCAGTGGTGGTTGAGGCGGCCTGATTGCCCATTTCGCCGGTGATTCTGAGCACCTCCATCACCAGATTACAGCGCCCCGGTTCTTGATAATAGGGTCATCTCCGTTTAGACTTTTCATGACGGAGGCTCTTTGCGAATCTACCAAGCTGGCCCGCTCTTCACGGCTGCTGAAATCCGTTATGATGGATGTAATGAAGGCAGCGAAACTTCAACGGGAACGCTCCTGTGCCGGATGGAAGAAAGGATTCACACATGAAAAAAGGAGGATGTAATGTTTTACATTGATCATGTAGATCGTGAGAATGCAGTCGGCGTAATGAAGGAAATCTATGACATTTTTCCCGGGCAAATTCCAGGACCGCTACTAGTCAAGAGCATTGTTCCTGAACTCGCTGAAGCGAATTTGCAGTCACTCAAAATTGGTGCTTTGGGCAAAATAATTCCATCAGCAGTTTCTGCATCAATACGGTTTGTCATGGCTGTTCGTATGCATGCTGACTATTGCATAAAGTTCAATGGAAACGGTCTATTGGCAATAGGCTTTACGCATGAAGACCTTGATGAACTGGGAAAGAGCGTTGCATGCGGAAAATTTTCTGATCGGGAAAACGCATTGGTCAAATTCGCCGTCGAATCTGTACAGTCACCAGAGGCTGTTGATGAAAATGCATTCAATGCAATAAAAGTGCTTGGCTGGACTGATCAGGAAATATTGGCGAGTGTTTCCGACGCCGCTGATGCACTCGCTGGCCTGACTCTATTTCAAGTTTTCAAGAGAAAGGAATCCTGAGTTCCTGCATTTTTTTTCAAGAAAGGGCTGCTCCATGCGAAGAACGGCCCTTCTTTCATGTCTCCAACGTGCAGGAGAGGAGACGACTCCTCGATGCATCGTGAACCGTCAAGGTGCTTGACGGCAAATACCGAGAGTTGAACGAGGCTGGTTTTAGCAACTCGGATTGGGTCGATTTCATAGGGTAGGGAAAGACCCTCAAAAGTGCGCTCACATCAACCGTTCTCGCGTCAGCTATAGGTACAACCAGTGACGAACTTACAGCCGCTAAGTATGAAAACAGAAGCCCAGAACACGCACATGGGTATATTGAAGGATTTCTGGATAATGCCAGCGATGAAAAAATTTTATTAGCATATTTCGTTGTTTGAAGTGTGAATAGCTACCAAAAAAGTTGGAAATTGCTCTCATTAAAGAATATCTATTTTTTCTATAAAACGGAACGACCCTGATCCGGGAATACTCTTAGGGCTGTTTTTCTTTGCACTTCAAGGCTGTTCGTGATAGATCCTATGTGCGGCGAGGTAGAATGCTTGACTGTTTGCTGTTTCATGTAAGGAACGCGCTTCATCAACTGTTCCTTTGTGGTTTGAGACCCCGGCCTTTAGGCCGGAATAGCCCCGACCCCGCCATGAAGGGCGGGGTATCCGACCGGGGCGGTAGCTTGGGCGGGGTTCAAACCCCGCCCAAGCGCAGGACGCGTAGCCCTGAAGGGCTACGCTACCTTCTTGGTAGCGCGGCACGACTGAAAGTGGCATTGACATCAAAGAGGACGTTATGATCAAGATTGGAAGAAATGATCCCTGCATTTGCGGGAGCGGAAAAAAATACAAGAATTGCTGCCTGAAAAAAGAGATACGAACGGCCAATCAAAATTTTGTCGTCATGTCAACACTGAAGCAAGCAGCCGCATGGATACAATTGAACGACCCGGAATCCACGGCCCTGCAGGCCAGGATATTTCATGGCAACTTCGATGACCTTTTGCAGAAGGTTTACGGCATAGCCGAAGAGTCCGCACATGCCCTGACCTTGTATTGTTACGAATGGCTCATTGCTGATGGCTACATGATGGTCAATGGTAGGGCAGAGAAAATTGGGAAGTGCCTTTTTGAGGAAGGTGGTCCGGTAATGGAACGCGAGGGCAGGGAATACCTGGAAGATCTCGTTGGCGTGCCCCTTTCCCTGTATCAGATTTTGGAGGTCAATCCGGACGATGTCTTGCTCAAGGACATGCTGAGCGGCGACGACAGCCCCATCAGGGCTATAACCCCCATTGTTTTTCCTTTTTTGCCAAAAGAAATCATTGGCATTCGTCTGTTGCACAGGGATGGAAAAGCCTATGTGGCCAGAGGGCTGTATCCTTTTACGGAAGAGGATGGACTCAAACTCTGCGCCGAAATTTCCAAGGCCCTCAAAGCCAATGTGCTGAATGAAGAAAAGCAGTCACTTTTTGAAATCGTGGATCTGCCCATCGTGCATAATTGGATTATCACCTTTGCCCTACAAATGCTGCCGCAGGTACGCGATGCGCGTACCAAGGAAAATATCGTGCATACCGTAGACGTGTTCACCGTGTCGGATTGGAAAGCGCTGATCCGCGCTCTGGGCGAATGTGCGGATATCAAGGCATACGGGGATCAGCGATGGGATTGGGTGGAACGCCATGAGGATGGCGACAAACTGCTCGCGAGACTTGGTCGCAAAGAGGACGAGCTGGGGGTGTATTCCATTTCCTTGGGGGCCGGCGACCTGGCGCGCAAGATGATTGAAAAGCTTGCAGGGCCTCTGATCACCTTTTCCGAACGCTTGACGGAGACCATCCGCGAAAGGATGCTGAGGAGGCTGACCACGCCCGATGAATCGGATCTCGCTTCGTCCGCATTCCCCACCGAGATCAAGAAAGCGGCGCGGGAAATTCTGCTGCGGGACGAGTACACCCAATGGCTGCATCAACCCGTGGCCGAACTGGACAATCAGTCCCCCCTGCGCGCCGTGAAATCGAAGGATTGGCGCGAGCGCGTCATTGCCCTGGTACGCGATATTGAAGAGCGTGAGAAGCGGCATGCCGAGGAACTCGGCTATACGCCACCGGATCTTTCTTTTCTGCGCCAGTCTTTGGGCCTGGATGCTGCGGCGAACCTGGCCGACAGCTAAACCCTTGGCTTTTGGGCAGGCATTACGCAGAAATATCCTTGCATGGGAAGGGACAAAGGAGTAGAGAGTCCCTTTGGCGCAAAACGGTTTTGCGTTATGGCCTAGAACCGTGCGCAAAAGAGACAGCTATGAAAATATGTTCGCTGATTTTTTCCCTGCTCCTGATCTCGGCTACGGGCTGCATGGCCTATTCGGGCAATGATTTTCTCCGAGCAATGGACGAACCAGGACTCTGCGCCCTGACCTTTGACGATGGCCCTTCCAGGTATACCAGCCATTTACTGGACATGATGGCCGCTGAAAACGTCAAGGCCACATTCTTTGTCCTGGGCGAAAATGCCCAGCGTATGCCTGGCATTATCCACCGTCAGCTGGCCGAGGGCCATGAAGTGGCCAGCCATAGCTGGTCGCATCCCAATTTGGGGCGGTCTAGCGGGGAGAGGATCAAGAGAGAGATTGCTGCCACCGATGCCGTACTGCGAAGTCTGGGCGCGCAACCGGTCTTCTTTCGACCGCCCTACGGCAGCTATACGCCCTATGTGGCGCAAGTTGCCAGGGAATACGGCATGGAAATCGCCATCTGGTCGCATGACTCCAGGGACTGGAAGCGACTGCCTCGGAGCTACGCCCAGCTTCCCCCCTTTCAGCTCGTGGAGAACAGGCATGGGGTCTTTCTCTTTCACGACATCCATGAACGCACTGTCAACGATTTTCCACGCATTGTCTCGCAGTTACGGGCCAGCGGCTGTCGACGTTTTGTCACGCTCTCCGAATATATGGAGCATGTCAAGCCACAGCAGATACTTGTGGCCTTACCTGTCCTGGGCGTCTGCCACAGTCGGGCCTGGTGTCGACCGGCGCATGTCTTGCTCGGCAGCGCACGCCAGCCTGTGGCGCAGTCCAATGACGCTTTTGACTCTTTGGTTCAGGCGCAACCGCAAGCCTTGCCCGTGAATTGATTCAGGTTGCGCCTCGCGCTCTTGTCCAGAGGACAATGGCCATCGTATGTCCGCAAAGAGTGGTGAGACATGCCGAGATTGTGGGTAGTGTTTCTGGGAGTTGCGATGCTTGTCATGGGCACACGTGCGGTAGCTGTAGCCGAAATGCGTGAAATCTTTTTTGCTGGCGGGTGTTTCTGGGGCGTGGAGGAGTATTTTTCCCGCATCCCTGGAGTTATGGACGTTGTTTCCGGCTACGCCAACGGCAAGACGGACAATCCAAGCTATGAGCAAGTTTGTAGCGGCAGGACAGGTCATGCCGAGACTGTGCGTGTGCGCTATGACCCGCGTCGTGTAAGGCTCAAAACCCTGGCCGTACAGTTTTTCAAAATCATCGATCCCGTCAGCGTCAACAGGCAGGGCAATGACGTGGGCAGCCAGTACCGCACGGGCATGTACTATGTCCGTGCTGCAGACAGGGCCGTACTCGCCGCTGTTCTGGCCGATGTCCAGACGAGATGCCAGGGCAAGGTAGCCGTGGAGCTGCTGCCCCTGCGGAAATTTTTCCCTGCTGAGGAATACCATCAGGACTATCTGAAAAAGCATCCCGGCGGCTATTGCCATATCAATTTTGACAGTTTGCGCGATCTGCCTAAGGAAGTCGGGCGCATTGATCCTGCCAAATACAGCCGACCCGACGATGCCACACTGCGTAGGAACCTCGATGCCATGGCCTATGCCGTCACCCAGCAGGCTGCAACGGAACGTCCTTTCCACAATGCCTATTGGGACAACAAACTTGCAGGCATCTATGTGGACGTGACGAGCGGCGAACCGCTCTTTGCATCCAGTGACAAATTTGATTCCGGCACGGGCTGGCCGAGCTTCACCAGGCCCATTGATCCTAGCGTGTTGCGTATGAGGCAGGACGCAAGTCATGGCATGGTGCGCACAGAAGTTCGCAGCCGCGTTGGTAACGCCCACCTAGGGCATGTCTTTGACGATGGTCCCAAAGCCGCCGGAGGTTTACGCTACTGCATCAACAGCGCTGCTTTGCGTTTTATACCCCTGGAATCCATGTCCAAGGAAGGCTATGGCGACCTCATTCCCCTGTGTCAAGGAGTGGACGCATCTGAGCGTTGATGTTCTGTCCTTCTTCACTTTCCCGCAACCCACCCTCGCAAGAACGTCAGTATCTGGTAGTGACAATGGGCAATAACAATGCCTTTGTAACAATGCTGAGCGTAACAATATTGGCCTTCGAGCCGGTGCCTCGCTCCGCAGCACAGATCTCAAGGGATTCGCCCTTGCAGAGGACTCCCTGTGTGTGCCCCCACAAGTAAGGGTGATACTCGCCCGTTCCCGCTACGCCGAAGAAGTTAGAGCAATTCCGTCAGCCAGTTGCACTTCTGGATGCGCGTGTCCGTCTGCCGGAGTTCCTGCGCCAATTTGTCGAGTTCTTTACGCTGTTCCGACACCGAGACCGTACTCTTGATTTTGATTTCCGAGTGCGTAGCACGGCTAGCCAGATGACTTGCTTCTTCCAGAAATTCGCGCAACATGGAGATTTTCCTGCTCAGGCAGTCGCGCCTTGCAATGAGCGCTGTGAGAGATTCCGTGCCGTCCAATGTCGCCGCATTGGTCTTGTTGATGCGGATTATGAGTTCTTCCAGGCGAGTTATAAGCTCGTTCAGTTCTCGCAAAAGATCGTTGGGATGTTCCGCAGGTTCTTCGCCTTCCTGTACTTGCGCATTGCTGCGCAAGCGTACCATGAGTTGACTCAGGCGCTTTTGCACATCGGCGCGCTCCTGCAAGGCTTCGGCAAGTTTCATATGTTTCTCCTTTTTCAGACATATCATTACCCGTCTTGTTACTGATGTCAAGAAAAATCTTGCAGGATGACGACTTGAGTCTTGAAAGTCGGATTATCTCCGAGTTACGGCTTGTCGAAACATATTTTTGTTGGTATGTTCTCCCCGTCTACAACCAATAATCCAGGATGCAACGATGGAAACAGCGTATCACGGCTTGACAGAGCAAGAAGTCCTTGCCAGCAGAAAACAGCACGGCGTCAACATCCTCACGCCCCCGGCCAAAGACCCTTTATGGAAACAGTATCTGGAAAAATTTGACGACCCCTTGATTCTCATCCTGCTTGTGGCGGGCACGCTCTCCGTGGGCATTTCCTGCTATGAATTTTGGGGGCTGAACAAGACAGCCTCTGTATTTTTTGAACCCGTGGGCATTTTCATTGCAATTTTACTGGCCACGGGCCTTGGCTTTCTCTTTGAGCTGAAAGCCAACAAGGAATTCTCCATCCTTAATCAGGTCAACGATGACGAAGAGGTACATGTCATCAGAAATGGCTCACCGTGCGCCATAGCCAAAAAAGATGTGGTTGTGGGCGATATCCTCCTGCTCTCCACGGGCGAAGAGATCCCTGCGGATGCGGAACTGCTCGAAGCCGTTTCCTTGAGCATCGACGAGTCTTCGCTCACTGGCGAGCCTGTCTGCACAAAGACGACGGATGCCGCGCAATTTGATCCCGACGCGACCTTTCCTTCCAATCATGTTCTGCGCGGCACAAAGGTCATGGAAGGTCACGGCGTGGCCCGCGTATTCGCCGTCGGCGACAAGACAGAAAACGGCAAGGTCTTTGTGGCCGCGCAGATAGACGACAGCGTCAAGACACCGTTGAACGAACAACTCGACGGCCTTGGCAATGTCATCACCAAGGCAAGTTATGGTTTTGCCGCCCTGATTGTTGTGGGCCGCTTGATTATGTATTTCATGGCCGGAAATCCCTTTGTGTTCGTGGATTTTATTGCCTACCTTCTGCAGACCGTCATGATTGCAGTGACACTAGTGGTGGTCGCCGTGCCGGAAGGACTGCCCATGGCCGTAACGCTGAGCCTGGCCTACAGCATGCGGCGTATGCTTAAAACGAACAATCTTGTGCGCAAAATGCACGCCTGCGAGACCATGGGCGCAGTGACCGTCATCTGCACGGACAAGACGGGCACCCTGACCCAAAATCAAATGTCCGTGGAAGACGCGGAATTTTACGGTTTTGACGGCGCATACGACTCCGCTGTCGGCCAGCGCATCCAGCAAAGTCTGGCCTGCAATTCCACAGCGGAAATTGATTTTTCAAATACGGCAAAGCCTGCCAGCGTTGGCAACCCCACGGAAGCGGCCCTGCTGCTCTGGCTGCACAAACAGGGCATTGACTACAGGAGCGTGCGTAAAAGTGTCACGCTGGTGGACGAATTGCCCTTTTCCACGGAACGCAAGTACATGGCCACGGTGGTGGCAACCTCTTCTGGCGAACAGCTTTTGCTGGTCAAGGGCGCGCCGGAAATCGTGCTTCAGATGTGCAAGGATGTCGCAGCCAACACCAGCCGCGAGAGCATCAAGGAGCGGCTGCGCGCCTATCAGAATCAGGCCATGCGCACCCTGGGCTTTGCCTGCCAGATACTCCAGCCAGGGGAAAAGCCCATTCAGGAGGGCATAGTCGTCGCCGACAACCTGACCTTCCTGGGCGTGGCCGCGATTTCCGACCCGGTGCGGCCCGATGTCCCGGATGCTGTCAAGGAATGCTACACCGCTGGGATTCAGGTCAAGATTGTCACGGGCGACACCCCAGGTACTGCCAGGGAAATAGGCCGCCAAATCGGGCTTTGTCAGGCGGACATGCCGCCAGAAGAACTCATCACCGGTCAGGAGTTCATGGCCCTGTCCGACGAGGAAATCCAAAACCGTGTGCAGGGTTTGAAAATTATCGCCAGAGCGCGGCCCATGGACAAGGAGCGTCTGGTCAAGGCATTGCAGGCCAAGAATGAGGTCGTCGCGGTTACTGGCGACGGCACCAACGATGCGCCCGCGCTCAAGGCCGCGCATGTGGGGCTGTCCATGGGTTCGGGCACGTCCGTGGCCAAGGAAGCCTCGGACATCACCATTATCGACAACTCTTTTGCCAGCATTGGCCGGGCCGTCATGTGGGGCCGTTCCCTGTATAAGAATATTCAGCGCTTCATTTTATTCCAAATGACGGTCAATGTGGCCGCCTGCTTTACCGTCCTGGCGGGCGCCTTCATGGGTACGGAATCACCCTTGACCGTGACGCAGATGCTTTGGGTCAACCTGATCATGGATACCTTTGCGGCCATGGCTTTGGCCTCTCTGCCGCCTTCCGAGGATGTCATGCGCGAAAAGCCGCGCAGCCGCACGAGCTTTATTATCAACAGGCCCATGACCTGGCGCATTGTCGGCGTGGGCGGCGCGTTTTTCCTTTTCCTCATTGGTCTTGTCTGGCTCTTCGAACACAGCAGCGTGAATTCCATGCTGGACGTGTTTCGTGCCCCCATCGGCCAGGCTGACGGCCTTTCGCCCTATGAGTTGAGTCTCTTCTTCACCATCTTCGTCATGCTGCAATTCTGGAACATGTTCAATGCCCGCGCCTTTGACACGGGCACTTCGGCCTTCCACTTCAAGAATTGCGGTGGGTTTATCGTCATTGCCGCCATCATTCTCCTGGGCCAAATAGTGATTGTCAATGTGGGCCAGGAATTTTTCAACGTGGTGCCGCTCAAGTTTTCCGACTGGATTTGCATCATTCTTGGCACGTCGTTAGTGTTGTGGATTGGAGAAATTGCCAGATTTTTGGGCACGAAGGCGCGAAGCAAGTAGCGCAGAGGAGCTTGTCATGATTAATTTGCAAAAAGGCCAACGCATTGAAGTCGCATTGAAAAAAGTTGCTCATCGACGTAGCAAGTGGAATTAGGTCATGACGTCAATAATTCGCTGATTGGTGCGGCGATGAGTTAGATTATCGTGATGAAATATGGACGTTACGATATCCTTTGGATCGCAAACGAGCTGCTTGAAAGAGACTGTTGAGGGATTCCATGTGTGCATTCGTCGGCAATGATTCCCAACGCCGCAATATGCGGGGCATGTGGGTTTCGCATGTTTGCAGAGACTTGCGAACAGGTTCAAGCAGCTTGTTTGTTCCTATAAGTTCCCTGGGATATCTGATCAAATGGGTGAATCGCCAACGTGCCGTACGTTTGGTATCGCCATCCTTCACCCCTCTGAGAAGTTCTTTGACTCGAAACGCTGTCGCCGTCGCCATGCCACGTGCTTCCAATTCTTTTAAGGCAGCTTCTTGTTCTTCCGTGCGTTTACTTTCCCTATTCTTGAGTACTGGCCAACGGCAGCCTTTCGGCAGTTTATGTTCTTTATTTTCAAGACGGCGAACTTCATCTTACCGCAAACAGGACAAAGGTTAAAGCAGCGCGTTCGGCTGCTATGCCAAGACGTAAAACGCCTGGAGAATGCTGTATTTCCAACTGCTGGTAGACAACAGTCCAAGGTTTTGCAAGACCAAGACCTAATTCCATGATTTCTGTGGTATTCACGGTCAGTTATCTCGATTTTTTAGATTTGCGTAGCATATGTTATCAGGATCATCTTTTTTCACAAGATTCCATTTGAAACGTCGAAGGCAAAAAAATTCTTCTGGACACTGCAGAAGGCGTTCGTCTTATCGTCGTGCAGCTTGTTGCCAACTGAGGTAGCCCATGCTTGACAAATACTCCTCCAGCAGCCCCTCTAAACTTCACCCCATGAGCTTGGCCTTTGCGTTTTCCTCTGGCTGGCATATGCTGGCGACCTTTTTTGGGGCCGGTGTCTTGCGGCCAGCTTCCGGCACCTGGGGCACGCTGGCTGGCTGGCTGCTTTTTTACGCCTTAAAAGACGTCGTGAGCCTTGCGGCCTGGTGCTGCATTATCCTTGTGACCTTTTTTGCAGGGGCCAAAGCCTGCGAAATCACAGGTCAGGATATCCAGGTACACGATCACAGCTCCATCGTCATTGACGAGGTCTTCGCCATCTGGATTGTGCAGTTGACTGTGCCCCATGCCCTGGCCTGGCAAATGGCAGCTTTCGCTACGTTCAGGTTCTTTGACATCGTGAAATTTCAGCCAGCGCGCTATTTCGACACGGCACCGCAGTGGCAGAATGGCATGGGCGTCATGCTCGATGACCTCGCCGCTGCCCTGCAATCCGTCGTCCTGCTCGGCATTGCGCAGCTTGTGTTGCGCTGAAGGCGGAAGACAACCGTAGATGGGACACAGATGGAGAGCAGGGCAAATCACCTGCGAAATGTGTTAGAAGGGGGTAGGGCCAAGATTTTTGCGCACGTTTCAGAAGCCCTCCCACCTCGTGCGATGCAAGTACAGCTCTCCTCAATCTAAGCGTTGACACTGGTTGTAAGGTTATCGCCAGCACGTCTTTATTCGAACTGGCGAAGAATACGACGATACAGAAATCATAGGAGGATTTTGGGACAATCCTTTCGGATTTGAAATGGAACGCCACATTTGCTTTCAGGTAGAGGCATGGCGTCATGCAGAAGGATGTTGACGGGCGGCATGTAGCACATCGACAATGGTAACGCTATCACTGTCAACTTCATCAAATATTCGGCGCGGAAACCTCGGCATTCATGCCGAGGAGGAAGCGCCGCCTCCAAAGTTTTTCCTTGACTGCCAAGTTGTTACACACTATTTTTTCCCATATGAAGCGTACCATCTCAATGAAGCTCCT
>JAFTCE010000170.1 GCA_017454855.1 Desulfovibrio sp. | reverse complement strand
GCTGACACTCTACCGCTGAGTTACTCCCGCGTATGTGGAGCGGGAGACGGGATTTGAACCCGCGACTTCAACCTTGGCAAGGTTGCACTCTACCACTGAGTTACCCCCGCAGAGAAAATCTGTAGCAATTCAAACTCAACGTTGTGGAGGCGGCATCCAGATTTGAACTGGAGATGGAGGTTTTGCAGACCTCTGCCTTACCACTTGGCTATGCCGCCAACATTATGGAGCGGGAGACGGGATTTGAACCCGCGACTTCAACCTTGGCAAGGTTGCACTCTACCACTGAGTTACTCCCGCTTAACACAAGATAGTCTTTTACCCTTTCTTTCCGCTTCTGTCAAGATTTTTTTGGCGCTTTTATAGGAGTTTCGGAATTAGTACGCAACTTCTTCACCGTCACCGCATCATGCTTGCCCCATCGGACGCGAAGGCAGCGCTTTCTAAGGATACCCCCATCCGCACTCCGCCACACGGAAAAAACCGCCGCAGCCCATAGACTGCAGCGGTCAGCATTCCACAGAAGTCAATTGTTATATCTTTGCGGTAATCTCCGGAAATACCTTATAGAACATAATCCAGGCCATGAGAAGTGTCAGAAGAATATTGAAGCTCTGACCGCACACATACAGGATAACAGGCTTGCCGCCCTTAAAATATTTCGCAAGCTCACGGAAATTGGTAGTCAATCCTATGGAAATGAAGGCGAGAACAAAAAACCATCCTCGCAAAGAGCCAGCAACTTTGTTTGTTCCATTATCCACAAGAATACGGGCCATATCGGAACCGATGCTCGTGCTGAGCCAAGAGAAGAAAATGGATGCAGCGAGGAAACCCAGGACGAATTTGGGGAACCGATGCCAGATTTCCATGGCCCCAACCTTTTCTCCTGCTTGCGCCTCAACCTTGGTTGAGAAGTATACTGCTACGCAGAAGGCCGTAACGCCAATAAGCACATTTTGAATCATCTTGACAGTAGCTGCCACTTGCATTGCCTTGGGACCTACAAAAGCGCCAGCAGCCGCAACAGCTCCAGTCGCATCTACGGTACCACCAATCCAGGCGCCACCCAGCACTTCAGGCATATGCAACGCGCGTATGACCAGAGGCATGACAACCATCATGATTGCCGTAAATACCATGGAAAGGCCCAGAGAAACAGTAAGCTCTTCTTTCTTGGCCCGGCAGGCAGCCGCCGTTGCGATAGCCGCTGATGTGCCACATACGGACATGTCAGCTGAAATGGTTATATTCAATGTTTTAGAGGGAATTTTCAAAACCTTCTGACCGAAGATGTACGTGCAGACAAGGACGATTGGTGTGACAACCCAAGCGACAAAGATGCCAGGAATTCCAATGGCCATAATCTTGTGGAAGAGTACGGTTGCTCCTAGCAGAACCAAGCCTATTTTAATGTAATATTCAACTTGCGCACCATATTTGAGCCACTTGGGGGTACCAACGGTGTTGGCTACGACCATGCCGATAATAATACCCCAAATTTCGGCATTCAGCCCGTACTTACGCATGGTCACCTGATTGCCCAAAAGGTTGGCCAGCACACACAGCCAGAAGACTCCCTGAAAGGCAAGAAAAAACTTGACCGCATTAAAGCCCATGAAAATAGCGCCGATGGTGCATAACAATCCCAAAACAATGCCAGACCCGATGAGCGTGGGTATAAGGTTGAAAGGTTTGACTTCCTTTTTCTTGGCGTTGCTCGTTTCTCCCTTGGCTTTTTGCCACTTGGCAATGGCCTCGGCTGCTGCCTTATTGAGTTGGTCGTCTTTGTACATGGCAGCCGCCGCAGCATCTTGCGCGGAACGGGCAGTCTGCAATGCACTGGCCTCTGCAGCCTTTGCCTTGTCAATGGCAGGCTTTACGGCCTCGTTGCGCCTCGCTGCTTCTTCCTTGGAAAGCACTAATGCCTCCAGTGGGCTGGATTGCCAGCGTGCAGGCGTTTTAAGGTATCCAAGCAAGCTCTTGACGCCAGGCAGGTTCACTGCTTGAACTTTTTTAGCTGCGGCAGATGCCTCGTGCCATTCAATGGTTTTGAAGGCCGATGTTTTTTGCATTTCCGCCTGCATGGTAGCCACATACGGAGCATTTTGGGTTGCCAGCTCCTCCCTGCCACTGAACACATAGTACATGCCCACTAGGAGAAGAAAAAAGCCGATCCAAATAGCCCAATAATCCTCTTTTTTCCATAAATCGGACCATTGGGATTTGGCACGATCAACAACAACTCCAGAACTGTCCTGACTCATGCAATACTCCTCTTGTTGGAACATCCAATCTCACGCCGTACTTTTTTGGCCTGCGACATGCCTTGACAGTTTTTGTCCGGGGCAAGTGCAGCCAAGACAAGTTTGCCCTTCAAGCACGGGCTTTATAGCACGCTCATCCTATGGAGTCCATGCCATTTTCTCCTTTTTGCATAGTCATGCGCCACACACATGGGCGAGCTATGCCTTTGGCAAGGATACAGCGCCGCACGCATGACAGGTTTAAACGGCTAGAGAATGCAAAGGTTCGCCATAAAATGCCTTGCGGTATAATTCCTTCAATTCTCCAATCAGTGGATAACGGGGATTGGAACCCGTACATTGATCGTCAAAAGCCTGTTCGGACATATCATCCAATTTTTCAAGAAAATCAGCTTCGGCAATGCCAACATCGCGTATGCTGACCGGTATGCCTACATCTTTTTTGAGCTTCTCAATGGCCTGTACCAGTCGAGCCGTCTTTTGCCAGCGTTCTTCTGCTCCATCGCCCTTGATATCGTCTGCCAAATGGAGCATGTCCGCAATGCGTGCGTAACGGCCCTTGACCCAAGGATATTTGTACTGCGGCAGCATACCCTGCTTGGTAGGCTTGTCGGTGGCATTATATTCAATGACATAAGAGAGCATGAGCGCATTGGCCAAACCGTGGGGTACATGCAGGTAGGATCCCAAGGCATGCGCAAGAGAGTGACATACGCCAAGAAAGGCATTGGCAAAGGCCATGCCCGCCATGGTGGCTGCATAGTGCATCTTTTCACGTGGCACAAGACGATTCTCGCCGCCCTCGTACGAACGCCGCAGATATTTGAAAGTCAAACGGATGGCCTCCAATGCCTGACCATCGGTAAAATTGGTGGCCAAGGTAGACGTATATGCCTCCACAGCATGGGTCAACACGTCCAGGCCAGCATTGGCAATAAGTGATTTCGGCATATCCAGGACAAATTCCGGGTCAACGATGGCCATGTCGGGCGTCAAAGCATAATCTGTAACCGGGTATTTAACGCCGGTTTCACTATCCGTGATGACGGCAAATGGGGTTACTTCCGACCCTGTCCCAGAAGTGGTGGGGATGGCCACCATGCAAGCCTTCTTGCCCAAATCCGGAAAGGAAACAACCCGTTTGCGGATATCCATAAAACGAAGGGAAATGTCTTCGAACTTGATATTCGGCGCTTCATACAAAAGCCAGATAATTTTGGCTGCGTCCATGGGCGAGCCGCCGCCAAGAGCCACAAAGAGATCCGGTTGAAAAGCATTGACCAGACGCAAGGCTTCGCGGGCCGTGGCGATATCCGGATCGGGCTTGACACCGGAAAAAACGCGCACTTGCAAGCCCATTTTTTCCAGCACGTCTGTGACCTTGCGCACATGCCCTAGCTGTTCCATGGTCGTGTCGGTAACAATGCAGGCCCGATGTCTGTCGCTGAATTCACCCAACGCCTCATTGAGCGCTCCCAGCTTGAAGTATACCTTCGGCGGTACGCGATACCAAAGCATATTCTCACGGCGGCAGGCCACGGTTTTGACATTCATAAGATGCTTTACACCAATATTCTCACTGACAGAATTACCTCCCCAGCTACCGCAGCCCAATGTCAGTGACGGAGCTACCCGAAAATTATACACATCGCCTATGGCGCCCTGTGAAGCCGGCATGTTGACCAGCACTCGACCGGTCGGCATCCGCATTTCAAAAGCCCGCACATGTTCCTCATTATTTTCTCTAGTATAAAGGACTGACGTATGACCTGCACCCCCGAGTTCCACCAGATGTTGCGCCATATCTAAGGCCGCAGCAAAATCCGACGCCCTATAAAATCCCAGCACCGGAGACAGTTTTTCATGTGCAAAAGGATCTTCAGCAGCCACGCCATCCCGCTCTGCCAAAAGAATCTTTGTATCCTTGGGTACAGAAAGGCCAGCCATGTCAGCGATGCGTACAGCAGACTGTCCCACAATCTCATTGTTCAGCTTGCCATGCACAAAGATTACGTTGGCCAGCGCTGCGCTGTCCGCACCATCCGCGAACCATCCGCCGCGGTTGAGAAATTCCTCGCGGACGGCATCGGCCACACTCGCCTCCACAATGACAGTTTGCTCCGAAGCACAGATAAGGCCATTGTCAAAGGTCTTGCTCATAAGGATGGAATTGACGGCCATTTTGATATCTGCCGTGTTGTCAATGACAACCGGCGTATTGCCTGCGCCAACGCCTATTGCTGGTGTTCCAGAGCTGTAAGCAGCGCGCACCATGCCCGGCCCTCCCGTGGCCAGAATGAGATTAATGCGGGGATGGCTCATAAGACGTTGGGTGACTTCCAGATTCGGTTTGTCAAGGCAGGCTATGATGTTTTCAGGAGCGCCAGCCTCCACAGCCGCAGCGCTGATGAGCATAACCGCCTCCCGCGTGCAGTTATTGGCACGTGGATGTGGAGAAAAAATAATGCCATTGCGGGTTTTCAGGCAAAGCAGGGCTTTAAAAATGGCTGTGGATGTCGGGTTGGTCGTGGGGATGACGCCAGCTACAAGCCCCAAGGGAGCGGCAATCCGCCTGTAACCGTTGACCTGGTCGTCTTCAATGACGCCACAGGTTTTCACCCCTTTGTATTGATTGTAAATATATTCGGAAGAAAAATGGTTTTTGATGACCTTGTCTTCAAGAATGCCCATGCCCGTTTCTTCCACAGCAAGCTTCGCGAGACGGATACGCTGCGCTGTGGCCCGTGCCGCAGCATGATGAAAGATATCATCCACTTGTTCCTGCGTATATGTGGCATAGGCGAGTTGCGCCAAACGTACGCTTTCAATAAGGTCATCCAGCTCTTGCACAGTCGTAGACATGAAAATCCCTTCATCCATCTGTTTTATAGTTTGCGGGAAATGCAACCCAATAATAGGGCTGATCACTTGCCATCAATGTACTTCTGTATGTTGACAAAGAAACCAGCGGGAATTTCCGCTGAAAGCGGCGCACCGCCGCCAGCCGCCTGGGGCACGAAGGCCGTCAGACGAACACTGCCATTGGGCAGGAGCGTAAAACCATTATTTTCGTCGTTCAAAACCTGCGTCCATCCTGATTTGGGCTTGACCCCGCAGTGTTCACTAAGACTTTCCATGGAACCGTAATAGACATTTTCCTGATTGGCATTATGTTCCATCAGTGACGCTCTGATTGTCACCGTCATACGCAAGCCGTTGTTTAGCATGGAAATGACGTTATAACTGGCAGTTTTTTTGACATCACGGATCCACGTCAATGCTTCTTCTATGGCATGCAGCACGGGACGAATGCCCGCAGCCCCAAAGTCCAAAAGGAGACTGGCTTTTGCATCAACAGGTACAAGCAGATATTCTTTTTCCATGCCTACCTCTCAACAGGATGCCGCAGCTTCATGTGCTGACGGATGACTTGGAACACACAAGGGACGCCGACCAGAACTTGTTCTCGCAGAATCGTGCAAATTTTGCTGCCTACACCACAGCTTTTGCCCGCAACCAACCAGCATCACAGCATAAATTAGAAATATTTGGCGCAAAGGCGTACAAAGAAAGCATTGCAAAGCTGATAAAAACAACATATGCAAAGAAATATTTTGGCCAACCCATGTAGCTTTTTTCAGGAGACTCAAAATGGATATGGGCCTTTATGATGTTATCGTTCTTTTTGTGGTCGTCCCCTTCTTGCTATACAAATTTACAGGAATTCCACAGTGGCTTTTCAAAAAAGCAAAAAAACTCACTCCCAAACGCCTGCTCATCTTTTTTGCGCTCGTTTTACTCTGCTTTGCCGTCGGCATAGCAACACTCAGCGATTCTGTTTGGAACGTGCGCATATTTTCCCTGGCCGTCGCCGCTCTCGCATGTTTGCTACACTATGTTTATACTGAAAAAAGCGACAAAGAAGACGCTGCAAGCGGTACTGACAAGGATGGCAATGAATGACCCCTGCGACGTAGGCAGCATCCATTCTTGACATGCCTACGAAATCCAAGCGCTGAGGGCCTCCACAATTTTGCGTGCCTGATCCACGCTGGAAATATTGAACTTGGATTGCTGACGATATTCACCACCGCTTTTTTTATAGCGACGTATGACAAACATGTCAGGTCCAAAGCTGTCTTTTTCCGGTTGCCACTGCTGATAACGAAACAAAATTGTCGTCCATGCCCCCCTGCTCAATACAACCTTATCCAGTTCATTCACGATAACCTGGCCATTTTCTTCAAACTGAACTGTCAAATCATCAATGGTTTCGTTCACAATAGCCTCACATGCAACGACATTTCACACCAGAACCCCAAAAGATATCAGCTCGCATAATCAGTCAACAAACCCTTGACACTTTCAGGCAGTTCTATTCCACGCAAATCTATCTCACGTAAATCAGGCCCATAATAGGATCTCAGCTTCTCGGCAGCGGCGGTGCAAGCCATCAATGTTTCCGGAGCATTCAACTCTCCATTGGAAACATATTTCCGGCCCAACATGGACAAGGTATTCTCCACGGCACTCATAGGCTCGATAGAAAGCTCCTTCATGATGACCTCGCTTTTTTGGCTATGATATACATTTTACAACAGACTCGCAAGCACACAAAAAGCTTGTCTACGGCTGCCCCATGTATATTTACTTTCTGTAGTTTTGCGTATCGTTGATTTAAAAGTATGTCATTGATTATGTATATAGACTAAATTGCAGCGAACTCTCAAGACTTGGGCAAACGCTTCCGAGTGAGACGAAAGGCATTTTGGGCATAATTGCCCAACATTTCCAATCTGCGATTGACGCGTTCGTAAAGACTGTTTTTTGTAAATGATCCGTCTTTCAACCTGCGCCCAGAAGCATATCCAGTGAGCAGTGTCAACGCCTCTTCTATCCTTCGCACTGGGTACACAAAGAATCGTTCCGCGTCCACAGCATCCAACACATCTGGCGCAAGCATCAGGTGATCTACATTGTCATACGGTATGATAACCCCCTGCGTTCCCGTAAGCCCCTGACGGGCGCAAACTTTATAAAAACCTTCAATTTTTCGCGTGACCCCCCCCACAGCCATGATTTGTCCAGTTTGACTGACCGCCCCGGTAAAGGCCAGATCGAGACGCAGGGGGACATCAGCGAGAGCCGAAAGCAAGGCTGCCAGCTCTGCGCCAGACGCACTGTCGCCTTCAATGCCGGCATAACTTTGTTCGAAATGGAGCGAACCTGAAAGCATCAGTGGTTTCTTTCGTGCAAACAAATCTGTCAGATAACTTTTGAGGATCATCATGGCCTTAGTGTGTATGGGTCCACCAAGTTCGGCCTCTCGCTCTAGATCAATGATACCCTCCTGTCCCACGCCTACGGTGCAGGAGATGCGGTGTGGCAATCCAAAGGCAAAATCACCGTGTTCTGTTACGGAAAGTCCATTGACTTGGCCTATGGCAGCCCCCGAAGTCTGTATTTTGATCATCTGACGATCGTATTCTTCCATGTACAGTTCTTCTACAAGGTTTGCACGATATGTGCGTGCGGCATAGGCATCTTCCAGTATTGAGGCATCTATCGTTTCCTTGTTTTGCATTCGGGCAAGGGCTGCTGCTTCAATCATCATTTCCCGCAAGAGCGGAAAGCAGAGAGAGAGACGACGCTGATCTTCACAGAGATGCGAGCCAAGGTCAACAAGCCAGGCAAGCGCCGTTCGGTCAAAGGCTGGAAGTTTCGTTTCTTGTATGATGACAGCTATATGGCCAAGGTAAGCTCGAACAGAGGCTGCGTCGCGTTTTGTGGTGTCGGCCATATGCGCCTTAATCCGGAATAGCTTGGAGAACCTGTCATCATTTGCAAGCAGTGTTTCATAAATTTCGTCATTGCCAATAAGGACAACCTTAACTTGCAGGGGCAGAGGGGCCGGAACAATGCCCTTGGTGCGAATTGCTGCATCGGAACCTTCGCCGTGATCTTCGATGCGGGCTTGGTTGGAACGCAAAGCGCGCAACAGTCCTTCCCAGGCATTGGGGTGTTGCAACAGGTCGTCAATGTGCAGGACGAGAAAGCCCCCATTGGCCTTGTGCAGACTCCCGGCACGAATAAGGGTAAAGTCCGTGACAAGCGCCCCCATTTCTGATTCTCGCTCCACACAACCCAACAGGTTGGCAGCTGTGGGATTATCTTCCACAACAAGAGGAGCCCCCTGGAGTTCACTGTTGTCCACGAACAGATTTACCTCATAGTGGGACAAGACATCCTCAGATTGTCCAGCACATTGCTCGTTGATCGATGCCGCCGTAGCTGCATCATAGGGGACAAAGGCATCCGTATTTTTAATGATGTCTTCGCGCAATTCTCTAAAATAGTTGCTTAATTCCAAAGCCGCATTGGGACATGCCTTGAGCATTCTGTGCATGGCATTGTCCAGAGCTGCTTCCAGTATCTGGCCCATGGTTTCGCGCTCAAGACCGCGCTGTTCGTTCTGTAAGGTTTCTTCTGCCTTGTTCAACTGTTGCATGAAACCGGACATGGATTGGACAAGCGTCTCTCCCCTACGCTTCAAATTCAAGCGTACACCACTGTCCAAGCGGTCAAATTCTTCTTCGCTCAAGCGTTTGCCTTCTTGCAGCGGATAGAGCGTCAGAGCGCCATTCTCGTCCATGTCCAGGCTGAATCCTTTGTCAACTGCCACGGAGTTCATCTTGTTCAACAATCTCAGCCGAACAGACTGGAATTTGCCCACGAGCTTCGCACGGCGTTTCATAAAGGCATCTGCCTCAAAACGTCTAGGGAATTCTCGACGAATGTGTTGCAACACGTTGTGCAGGTATTGCTTCAACTTTTTCCCCATGCCGGCAGGCAGAGACAAAAGACGCGGATGATCCGGGTCTGCAAAATTATGCACATAGACAATATCATCAGGCGTGGATATTCTCTGAGCCTTTGGACGTAGATAATTCAGGAGCATGTGGCTTCTACCAAGATTGGCCTCGCCGGAAAGATAGATATTGTATCCTTGCGCATTGATGTGCAGTGCAAGTTCAAGCGCTTGCATTGCTCTGGGTTGAAATGGATTGGGACGTCCTGGGCGTGGCAAGGGTATCTGGTGGCTGTTTTCCCACGGTATGCGTGCAGGATCAAAGCTGGCATGCAGCCGTGATGCGGGAAGAGGGGCAACGGATGGCATAATCTCGTAGCTTACTGTTGGTTGAGTCTGTCCAGAATAGTGCGTCCACCTCTGGAAAGAAGACTTTTTGCAAGATCCACCCCCAGTTGATGCGCCAAGGACGCATGCCCCTTAACGCTGTCGCGGATGATACAACTGCCATCGAGTTCTGCCACCAAACCATGCAGTTGCAGTGTTTCGTCATCGCAAAGCACTGCATATCCGGCAATCGGTACCTGGCATCCTCCGTCCAGTGCCCGAGAAAAAGCGCGCTCGGCTTCAATGCAGACGCGGGTAGGCGTATCTTCTAGCTGGGACAATATGGTAAACAATTCATAATCGTCCTCGCGGCATTCAATACCAATGGCGCCCTGACCCACAGCCGGAAGAAATACTTGCGTATCCAGCTGGCTTGCAAACGGGGCATGCAATGCAAGACGCTTCAATCCGACCGCAGCCAGGACAATGGCGTCATATGCGCCTTCTTGCAATTTGCGTAGACGCGTATCCACATTGCCGCGCAGACTGGAAATATGCAAGTCTGGCCGCAGCGCCTTGAGCTGTGCTTGCCGTCGCAAACTGCTTGTTCCCACATGCGCGCCCAAGGGCAGACTGTCAAGATCGGGATAGGCGCAAGAAAGCAGGCAATCCGCAGGTGTGTCACGTTTGGGGATGCAGCCTAGCAACAGTCCAGTAGGAAGCTGCATAGGCACATCCTTGATGCTATGCACGGCCAGATCCGCACTACCGTTAAGCAATGCCTCTTCTATTTCCTTGACAAACAAGCCTTTGCCACCGACCTTAGACAGAGCAACATCTTGAATAATATCACCCTTGGTCTTGATGACCTGCAAATTGACCCTGCACCTTGGACAAAGAGAGCGCAACAGCCCTCTGATATATTCTGCTTGCCACAGGGCCAGTTTGCTTCCACGCGTTGCTATAGTACAAGTGTCACGCATACGCAGCATGGTCGTCGAGCCTAGTGCCCGCAAGTCGCGCAATGGCCGCCGGAACATCCTGCACAGCCTCCAGTAGAAGCGCCTGAAGATGTGGATGCAGAGTCATTGCCTGAAACGTTGCGTTGATATCTTGCGCAGCAGGAAACAAGCTTGTGCGTATCCGTCGAGCCGCAGTGCGGACACGCAGGCGTCATGTCGTCGAAAATGAGTTCTTCAAAATCTTGACCACAATTTTTGCAGCTATATTCATAAATGGGCATTTTTGCACCTCCGCCGTGCAGGTTAAAGAAAACGGCATACATTTCTCGTCAATACCTTGCTTCCTTCTCGGGGTTGCTCAAGGGCAAAACCAAGACTGCCGAGCATGAGCTGGCAGTGACGCACGGAAAAGCAAGGCATTACAGAGCGGTAACATTGACAAAAAGATAATAATCTGTCAGGCGGCATAAGATATGTCCGGCTACAAGGTGAAGCTCCCGAACAAGCAAGACGTCCGCATCTGGCGCTTGGATGGCCATATCGCAACATGAAGAGACATCAGCCCCTTCACAGGCTAGAGATGCCGTGACAAGCCCCCTGCGTTGGGCTGTTATGAGAGCCATCTGCACATTGACGCAATTTTTTTGCGCGGATATGCCAAACAGTATATCTCCCTGATTACCCAATGCTTCTACTTGTCGGGCAAAAATCTGACTAAAGCCCTGGTCATTTCCAATAGCCGTCAGGGATACTATATTGGAAGCCAGCGCCAGCGCGGGCAATGCCGGTCGATTCAAATGACATTGATGCACAAACGCTGTCGCCATATATTGCGCACAAGCGGCATCTCCTCCATTGCCACAAAGCAGTATCTTGCCTCCCTGGGCAAGACAGCGGGCAAAGCGTAATGCCATTTTTTGTAGGACATCGCCTTGACTTTGAAAGAATACCTCATGCAGTTTTGTGCCTGTATGCACATGATTTGCGATAATTTCAGCAGCAGTATCTTTCATGCTTGTGGGAGTTGCGACAGGGTAATTTTTATCCCTCAACGCCATGCCAGACAGCTCTTATCAACGTCTGAGGTCAAAAACGAATGCACCTCTGCGTGACGGACTCATGCTTTTTGTAATATCAGCGGAATGGCATGCACTTCGTGACTGATTTCTTCTGTGGCCCCCAACGTCCAGGACACTGCTGCCGACCAGCCCAAACGTTCCGCCACGGCCCGAACCACGCCGGCTACATCAAGAATAGGATGCCGCTGAAATACCTGTGGAAGTCCGTAGGTGAGATTACAAACAAGACATTTTCCAGGACGTTGCCGCAATTCAAAGGCCAAATGTACATTTTGCGGGTTCACATCACGCAGGACAAGAACAATGTCATAGGCTCCCTCTTCTGCCCCACCAAAAAGGGCATCAAAAAAAGCATCCGTGCGTTCTGGCGGGAAAATTTCATTCAAAAACTCTTGGCTCAATTCAGGCGTAGTCATGCATTCCCCGGCTCGTTTGTTTCTGGACATATTTATCCTGAAAGATCATGTGCGCGCAACAATTTGGTTGTCAGTCGTATATCCTTGCGTGGCAGAAGCGTCAGGCTGAAGTGGGGCATCAACTCCCCTGGCGTAGCGGCTTGTCCACGAGGATTTATGCCGGCTAGATAACCGAGGAGGCCAATGACATCCCGTGCTTGTGCCCCGGACTGGCGCAGTGCGCGCAAGGAAAGTGATTTGTGCCTTTTGGCAAGCCTTTGTCCTGCAGCATCCAGAAGCAATGGCACATGAGCATATTCGGGAAGATCGTACCCCAAAAGCTGCAGCAAGGCAATCTGCCGAGGTGTGGAAGACAGGATATCTCTGCCCCGCAGCACCTGTGTCACCCCCATGTGTCCATCATCAACAGATACTGCAAGCTGATAGGCCACAACACCGTCAGAGCGTTGCACAACAAAATCCCCTCCACAGTCTGCCAGGGTCACGCACCGCGATCCCTGCACTGCGTCGATAAATGAGATATTGCCTTCCGGACAACGCAAGCGAATGCTTGGACGGCGTCCTTGCGCTAGAAATATCTCCCGCTGCGCAGACGTTAGCTGGCGGCAGGTACCTGGATAAGGGACACCTATGTCATCAATATGCGGCGCAGCGGCAATGTTACGTAATTCATTGCGTGAGCAAAAACATTGATAGAGCAGTCCCCTTTGCTCAAGTTGAGCCATTGCCTGGACGTAAAGATGGCTGCGAAGGCTCTGCGCACAGTATCCAGCCCCACATTCTCCGTCTAGCGAACCAGCCGCGCCCAAACCAAAATCCCAGTCAAGCCCAAGCCATTGCAAGTCTTCAACTATGGCTTTAATGTAGCTTGTACGGGAACGCTGCTGGTCAATATCCTCAATGCGTAAGACAAGTTCACCGCCTTGAACCCGCACGGCAAGCCAGGCCAGGAAGAAAGCCCATGCATTGCCCAGATGCAGATACCCCGTAGGGCTGGGAGCAAGCCTTCCACGCACGGTTTGCACTTTATGCACTATCTCCAATTTCTGGCTATTTTCTGATTGCTGATCATAGGTTTGACAAGAAACACCCGCGCAGCAACGATGCGCGCTGCAAGCAAAGACCTTTGCCGCTACTGCTAAGATTTCGACTTTTGCTTTTTGGAAGAACTGTTCGACTTGGTCTTGCCAGCGTTCTTGGCGTCCTTCGCCTGATGTTTTCTGTCTGATTTTCTTTCCGAAACCTTGGCCGGGCTATTCTTCCTGTCTCGATCTCTTGAGGTTGCCTGACGTTTATCAGCCTTGCGATCGGATCGGTTTCTTCGCTCTGTCTCTTGACGGTCTGATCTCTGCCTGCGGACATCGCTGCGTGAAGAACGTGCATCGCGTTTTTGTTCGACCTGAGCCGTCAATGTCCCTTTACGCCGACGGTCTGTCTTGTCACTGCGCGCCTTTTCACGTGACGCTCGTTCTTTGTGCTGCGCAGCATGGCGAGATGAACGCCTGTCATGACTGGCCACGACGCGCTCTTGACGCTCCTGATGCCGTGACTTGCGGGCACGCTCGCTGTCACGCTTAGAACGCTTATCGCGTTTTTCATTCCTGGCGTTGCTGTCATCAGCTTTACGCGCAGCTTTTTGCTTGCGAGACAGCTCCCGCACGACCTTTTCCTCGGTATAGTCGCGCAGTCGATTTTCGGCCTGAGCAACCAAATTTTCGGACGCGTTTACATTGATCCGCCGCGCCCCGAGAAAGGTGTTGCTGAAGTACGGATCACTGAGTGAGTTAATCCGTACGCGGGCACGTTTGTGCGGACTGTGTATGAATTTGCCATTACCGACGTAGATACCTGTATGATATCCCCTGCGGGGATGTCGGAAGGCAACGATGTCGCCAGCCTGCATCTCTGCCACATTCTTGATGCGCCTCCCGACAACGGACTGTTCACGCGCCGTACGCGGCAGCTTCACCCCTACACTTCTATAGGCCCAGCAAACAAGACCAGAACAGTCAAATCCGCCAGGTTCTGTCCCTCCCAGCACATAGGGGGTTCCAATGGCGGCATGCGCACGACGCAATAAGCGGTTGTTGACCTCTGGACGATTGGCACGCAGAGGAGCATACCCCTCTGTTTTACGGACAGCCGTAGTAAAATCGTCATCCTCCTCGTCAGTGTCCATAATCATCTCAAAAGATCGACGAAAACGCTCATTGGCTTCGGTTTCTGTATAGGGAACAGTTGGAACCGCTTTCGCCCATAGGCTGTCATCTATCCGCCGTTGCTTTTTTTTTGCTGAGCAACTCAAAATGAGGAAGCAAGCCAAAATGACGACACATAGTCTACAACAGATACGCATCCGCACTCCATATTGTCAACGTCGTGAGGAAAAACGACGGTTCTTGTCCAAGGCAGGTTAAACAACGCAACACACTAAGCACTACAGTCCATAGCACAATGACGTTCCAAATGCAAAAATCTTTTTTCCGCAGATGGCCAGCCCCTGTTCACACATGCCTTAGAAAGGACTTCAGTGTGGGATGAGGTTCTCCCCAAAAGTTGGACATGTATGATAGCTTGAGCATGTCGCAAGGATGAGCGTACAATGCAGAAGCGTAGAAATCATGCACCGGCCTTTTAATTTTTTGCGCAGCAAAACCGAGGAGGAATTTATGCAGGCAGCCGAAAAAAGCATCTTTATTGCAAAAGCCTTGGAGACCTTGCGCAAAATAAGTGGTAATGATGCCTACCGCATGGAAGCCGATGCCCGTGAACGGGCCTTGAATGACATGGCCGATTATTTCAATACGGGAATTCGTGTAGGCGCAAACAACGAACGTCACCGCATGGCGCTTTCATTGCTAGGTCTTGGTGTACCTCAAGAACAAATTCTCGCAGCCACAGGCTTACACACTTGACCAGTTTAACGCCCTGAAAGCAGAGCAACCTGCTGCATCAGGTATTTCAAATGACTGAATTTTTTTGCGCAGCAAAAGTGAGGAGGCATAACGCCGACACGGCCCTTGCGGCGTTGCAAATGCCGTAAGGGCCGTGTCGACATAAGGGATTGCAGAACCTGCGCTAAATCATGTCGTTCAGACCGCTCTGTCCCTGTGTTTTGAACCTATGCTGCAAGACGAGCGGCATGGCGTCCGGATCGGATGGATCATAATCGAACATGACAGCCGTGCCAAAGCAGGAAAAATATTTGCTGCCATCAGGATGAAAGGCCACGTTCTCACTATAGCCCACAATGGCCTGCGCACCTTTGTTCATGGCTCGACCCGCCATGCCAAAAAATGCCTCTTCTGAATCATATCCTCGACAGCACACAAGCCCCAGCACCTTGGCAATATGACGCCCCTCAACCGTATGCGTCGTCACCACGGGAAAACGCCCGGCGAGAAATATCTCACGCACCTTCTCGGTTGCACCGTTCGATCCAGCCTGCTTCTCACCCTTACGCTTCTTTCTGTCTTGGCCTCCGAGCAAAAAAAACATGGCAACCTCCCCTCAGGTGGAATTAGTATCTCTTGTGCCATATTCTATGCAAGGACCTTGCCAAATATAATTATGCTGTAATTTCAGCGTGATAGAATGAATAGCAAGGTTTCCGTCATCTTTCCGTCAGGGATGCAGAAAACTGGCGACTGCACTACCGCCCCCGCTCGTTAGCACCGCGCACGAAGGCATTGTACGCGCTGCGGCTGGCCAGTACTGCCCTGTTCAATTCCATGCGCACCTCATTGTGAAAGCCTTCGGCCAGGCCGCGCGTTAGCTCTAGGGCATAGCCTGACATTTCCCGGAGAAATTGCCGGTAAAGCCGCTCCACTGTCGGAGAAGCCCGGAACGGTGGTTTTTGGGCCTCGGCAATGAGGGTTTGCAGCTCCTGCCGCAGGGACGCAAGAGCGCTGGACTGGCCCCCAGCATGGGCGAGCAGGGCGTTTACCTTGCTGTGTACGGCGAACATGCTTTCAGCGGCCACGATCTGGCGTCGCAGGGGGTGATCGCGCAGCAAGGTTTGCTCCGCAGGCGCGGACAGCCCTTCCACAATGTCCAGCCAAGCCTGTCGTGCCGCCTTGTATGCAGCGTGATCCTTAAGGATGCGTGCGCCCAGCTTGCGACCCCTGGCCCCCTCGTCGCGGATGTTGGCATCCAGAACATAGGTTTCCAATTCGCCATAGGCCGTGCGCATGTCGGCAATGGCCTTGTCCATGGCCTGAGCATGGGCGGCCAGGTGTTTTACCTCTTCCGCCGTAAACAGGCCCGCAGGCGGCACAAGGCCGTCGGCGAGGGCCGCGTCAGCCCGAGCGTCAATCTTCGGACGCTTGGCCAGCTGCCATTCCGACAAATAATATTCCACAAAAGCTGCCAGCACATCCGCCTGGGCGTATTTGCCCGAGGACAAAGCCAGGGACGCGGCATTGGCAAAGGCAACTAGCCTGTCTGCCCTTTCCAGAGCTGCAGGCGCAAGCGGTGGAAGGCTCTCCTTCTCTCTTGCCGGGGCAGCTTGCGGCGTCGCAGCAGGCGTGGGGGGCGCGGTTTCGACCTTCTTCCCTGGCGCGCTGACGTCGGCAGAAGGCGCTTCATCGCCGCTATTATCGCAGGCGCCAGCTGTCAAGCCGCAGAGCAAAACCGCTGTCAGCCAAAATTTTTTGCGCAAGCAGAGCCTCCTTGCTTTCCACAGGGGACACGCGCATTGGACTCACGCCCGCGCCCCTATCCAGGCATTGAGGCCCGTAAGATCCTGCCCCCAGGGAATATCGCCGCCCTGAAGTATAGATCCAACCCCGTAAAACTGCGTACCCACGTCTTCCGCAGCATCGCGATCCGTGGGCGCGTCGCCAACCATGAGGACATCGGCGGGATCCAGCCCCTGCTCACGCACGATGCGCGCAAGCACTGCCGCCTTGGCCGGCGGGGAACCGTAGATTCCTGAAAAATAGCCATCCAGTCCGCGCAGCTGCAGCACGGAAACCAATTCCTCCTGCGGCGCACCGGAGCAGACGAAGAGCGGCAGCCTGCCGCGCCAGCCGTCAAGAACTTCCTGAATGCCGGGGATGAGCGGGCAAACCCGCAATTCCTCCCAGACATACTCGGCAAATAATGCTCCCATCCTGCGCGATTCTTCCGGCGTGATGGTTCTGCCCAAGACATGTTCGTACAGCCAGGCAAACTTTTGATACCGGCTGACGCCCCCGTGGATTTTGTGGTACATGAGCAGACGATCCCTGGCTTCAGCGCCGAAGGGTTCAGCTACACGGGCAAAGGCGCGCGTCTTCACCGGAACGCTGTCCAGGATGACACCGTCGCAATCAAAAACAAGGCATTGCAGCGCCATTTTCCAGTCCTATTCTCCGCGCAGGCCAGTACGCCGAATGGCCGCCTGACAAAGGTTGCGCGGCTGTCAATGTTCCCCGCGCATGGCAATGAGCTTGGCGGGCACACCGCCCACAATGCTACACGGTGCCACATTGCGCGTCACCACGGCACCTGCGCCCACAACGGCCCCGCGGCCAATGCGCACGTCCGGCGTAATGACGCAGTTGGCGCCTATCCAGACGTCTTCCTCAATGACAATCCGCCCGGGCACATGGCCCTGCTGCATCATGGGGATATCCTGTCTTGCGATGCGATGGTTGGCAGCGCGGATGACAGTGCCCGGCCCTATGGCCGTCTGCCTGCCGATTTCAATGCGTCCGGCATCCGCACCCACATGCGCAAAGGGCGAGATGGCTACGTTGTCGCCCAAAACCAACTCCCCGTTCGTGGCCGTCACCACGCAACCCCTGCCCAGACGCACACCGTTGCCAAGCTGCATCCCCCTGCAGCCCACAAGGCTTAGGCCCGTGCCAAAACGCACAGATCCGCACTGCCGAAACAGCCAACGCCAGGCTAGAAGCCGCAATCCCATGCCCAGGGGCGTGGGCATCCAGGCGAAGAGGGCAATCCAGAGTTCTTCCAGAGCGGCGAGCAGGCGGACGCGCAGCGCTGGACCCGACATGTGTGGATCACGGCGCATGCTATTTGCCGTACTGCAGCATCAGATCATCACCCTCCATCAGGCGAGCGACACGGGCCAGATCTTCCGGCGTGTCCACGCTCCAGGTGCGGGCCGTGGTGGGAACCATGCGCACCTTTTCGCCGTATTCCAAAATGCGCATCATGTCCACGGATTCATAGATTTCCAGAGGGCTTTCCTCCATCTCATTGAAACGGAGCAGATAATCACGACGGAAAGGAATGACACAGACCTGTTTGCGCATGGGCACCCTGTCCGAACCCTTTTTTCGCGAAGGTATGGGTTCGCGTGAAAAATAGAGGGCGTTGTTATTGCGATCCACTACCACCTTGACCTCGTTGGGGTCTTCAAACTCTTCCAGGGTATCCATGTCGGCCATGAGGTTGACCACATTGATGGAAGCGTCCTCCAGCATGGGAGATACAGCGGCATCGATCATCTCCGGTCGCACCATGGGTTCGTCGCCCTGAACCATGACCACAATATCGGCCTTTTGGCCTGTTTCCGCCTCTACCTTGAGCAATGCCTCGGCAGTGCGCGTGGAGCAGCGCACATGGTGATCGCCCGTCATGACGCAGGCAAGTCCGGCATCGCGGCAATACCTTGCAATGATGTCGTCGCAGGTGGCCACATAGGTGGCCGAGAGCGTCGCACTCATGGCCGTGCGCAGGGCCACATGCCCCACCATGGGGATACCGTGGATAAGCGCAAGGGGCTTGCCAGGATAGCGGCTGGAACCCATGCGCGCGGGAATGATGGCAATGATGTTCATTACAAATTCCTTAATGGTTTGCCCCCCCCTCACAGGGGAGAGATGCGCTTGTCGGACGGGCTGTTTCCCCCTAGTCGTCCGTGGGCACAAGATATCCGCCCTCCGTGGCCAGTTCGGGATGCAGAGCCTTGTGTTCCTCTTCCATGACGCGCAGGATGCCCTGCCCCAGATCTACGGTGAGCGGCGGCACAAGCTTGCGCCCAACTCGTGGCATGAAGGCATAGGGCGTTATCTGATAATGCCCGCTGTTCGGGTCGTTCTGGAACCTGATCTCCAGCTCCTTGCCCAGCATCTCGCCGATCATTTTGAATAAATCCCCCACGCGCATGGGTTGGTTGCCGGAAATGATAATATTCTGGTTGGCAAACTCCGGCCCCAGCACGGCCAGCGTGGCCGCAGAAGCATCATCCACATGAACATACTCGCGCAGGGCAGTGGGCGCGCCGTAATAGGTGATCGTGCCGGTGGTCAGGGCCTCATGCACGAAACGGTGGATGGCATTGCGCGTGTCAGAACGTGGCCCGTACAGGGAACCATAGCGCAATATGGTGTAGGGCAGACCGTGCATGGCCTGGTAATTCTCAATGTACAGTTCGCAGGCCTGCTTGCTGCAACGGTAAAATCCACCGGACTTGCCATACACATAGAGCGAGCTGGCAAAGACATAGCGCCGCACACCGGCCTTGCGGCAGGCTTCCAGCAGCATGACATTGCCCAGGACATTGATGCGCGCTGAGTCTACGGGACGCTCGTTGGCTTCCCCGATGTCGGCAATGCCCGCATAATTGAAAACCACATCCGCGTCGGCCACGGCGCGGCCCACTGTCTTCTCATCCAGAATATCGCCCACAAGCATGCGCTGATCCTCGCGCAGCCAAGGCGAAGGATGCAGATCCGCTACAGTGACCGCATGACCTGCCTGGGACAATTTGTCACAAATATGCGAACCAAGAAACCCGGCTCCACCAAATACCGTTATGTTCACCGTCATTCTCCCTGCCGGGGCCGTTCACAGGCTGCCCACAAAAAGACGGAATCAATACCATAGGCAATGAACCGGCTGCCAGCGGCAATCTGCCGCTCCAGCTCCGCCTTGTCGGGCTTGACGATATGCAGGCCCATGCAGGCATTGTTGCGGGCGCAGGCTTCGTTGATCTGCCGCAGGACGGCCTGAAAATCAGGATGGTCAAACTGCGCGGTCAAGCCCATGGATCCGGAAAGATCATAAGGCCCCACCATAATAGCGTCCAGCCTGGGATGTGCAAGAATGGCATCCAGGCGTTCCACGGCCCGAATATGCTCTATCTGGGCCACCAGAAAAATATCAGGCGCACATTTTTCCACATAGTCCTCAAAACGCTTGCCGAACTCATTGGCGCGATTATAGCCCACACCGCGATATTCGTGTGCCGTTGTGCCTGTTGCGCGCCAGAAATCCTGCCCGGGATAGGTTGACAGATCAATGGCGCGATCCAGTTGCTCGCGACTTTCCACCATGGGGAAAATCAGCCCCTGCGCTCCGGCCTCCAAGGCGATTTTGATCTGCGTCTTACTGGCCTCGGCGAGACGGGCAAAGGGCGCCGCGCCGCCGCATTCGATGGCCCGAAAAATATCAACCAGCCCGGTAGGGCCAAAGGACCCGTGTTCCATATCTACGGCTACCCAGTCATAGCCAGCGCGGGCCATGATTTCAGCCACATCGGGGGAAGGCAGTTGCAGCCAGGTGCCAATGGTCGCCTTGTCTTCCGCCAGCAAGGAGCGAATGTCTTTTGTGGTCATGGGACAGCGGCTTGCCGCCGCAGGGTTGAGATTCTTACCTCATGCCTGAGGTGTTTTTTTGCCTTACGCAGTGTCGACAACGGCTTGCCGCCACAGGGTTGAGGTGCTGATGTTGGCCCACGGCCCGGAACCAAGGCTGGCTTGCCCATGCGCTGCCGCAGGGACACCGGGCCAGAGCCTTTTCAAGGCAAAATGTGCTATTTCAGTGCATCGAGGATGCCAGCCGCCGTCACCGACGACAAATGCCTGCCGTCCACGATGACGGCTGGCAGAGACTTGACCCCAAAGTATTGCGCAATCTGCTCGGCCTGATACAGATTCACGTTGCCCGCGTCGTAGCAGTATCTGGTGACGGCCAGTTCCTGATTGACCGGAACCGGCGGCCGCAGGCGTGTTGTCATGTAGGTATAGTGAATGGGCAGTTCGCCCACAGTGGTCACGGCGTCGTACTCATTGTTGAAGGGACGTACACGACCGCTGGCCTTTTGAACCTCTTTGGCCCTGTTCCAGGCGGAAAGCGCGTAGGACATGTAGTCCATGACCTGGTTCGGACGCGAATAGGAAATCCAGATGCCCAAACCCATGAGGTCGGTACCGTAGTATTCCCTACTGTTAGCGAAGACGGCAATTTTGGCCTCTTGCGGCGCTAGGGATCGGCTTGCCTCTGCCACGGACTTCCAGACCTGTTCACTGGACGGCTTGGCGAAATCAAGCAGCACCAAAACCTCATGCGGCGCCGTGGGACTGCCGTAGAACACAGGGTATGCTTCTCGCTTCCATTGCGGCCTGTGCCCTGCCTCACCTGCAATGGTGGGCGTCCCGCCGCCCATGGAGCGCACCATGGCCTTGCCTTCCGATGTGGACTGACGCACATTGGGCAAGGAATCGCGCATGAACGGATTGAAGATATTGGCATCGCCGCGACCGGAGAAAAGCCCCGCGCCGTCCGACGTGTCCGTTGTCTGAGCCGCTCCACAGCCCCCCAGCGCCAAAGCGCAGGCCAGCATCACTGTCAACAGTTTTCGCATTCCGTCACCTCATCCAGTCATGGATTGCACGACATCCTCCAGATGCCGTAACCAGATTTCTGCCACACCGGCATATTCCGCAATGCCGACGAACACAGGCAAGCATTGGTGGCCTGCCGCCTCTATGCGTCCGCGCCAGCTTTGCCTCCCCTGACCGGCCATGTCCTCCAGCGTATGCCGCCCCACCACCGAGAGCAAGGGGGCAAGCCAGACGCGCGGGGAATCCAGAACGGGCAAAATGCCGTCCAACATGACGGCCCCGTTCATGGCACCCACATGAACGTGTGCGTCTAGCTGATGCACGGCCAAAGCCAGATCGGCATAGCGCGCAACGGCGTCATGCCGCGTCCCGTGGCCCATGAAGATCACGTCTTCCTCCGGACGGCGCTCTACAGGCACATGGCGCACCAGGGCTGCTGCGGTTGCGCGGATGTCGTCTCCCGTTTGCAGGAGCGGTGCCCCCACGCCTGTGCGCAAGCCCCCCTGAACGGCTGCCTCGCGCACGGCAGCGCACACAGCTCCATACTCCTGGCCGGGAATGGTTTGCAGAGGCTGTACGGCCACACAGGCAAAACGCTCCAAAGCCAGTCTTGATACCGCCTTGAATACGGAATCGCTTTTCAGACGTGTGCGCGCCATGCGCTCCCGCAGCACTAACGACGTAAAGGCCCAGCGTACGGGCAAGCCCGGCCAGCGCTGGCGCACCAGGGCATCAAAGGATCGCAGAGCGTGCCGCCCCTGGTCGCTGCCAATGCCATAGGCCACCAGAAGGATCGCGCTTCTCATGAGGTCATTGTACGTCACTTGCCAGGCAGAAGCAAGACGACTCTCGGCAGGCAGCCTGACGCTCCCCGTGATCGAATAGATGTTTCAATCCATAGTCGGCTCCATCCGCCGACTGACTCCGGCACCGGCGGATAGGAGCCGCGCAGATTGCCCCTCCCTGAAGGAAGGGGGGAAAGGGTGCCGTCGGCTTCGCCGTCCGTCAATAGCATTTTTCCCCCTGAAGGGGGAGGTTTCAAACTACTAAGGTATTTTTGATGAAAAATAATTCTTGCCAAAATGGAAACAAGCGAGTATAGGTATTTCTGTTCACGAAGTGATAGAAATAATTTCAAGCCGAGGTAGCTCAGTTGGTAGAGCAAGGGACTGAAAATCCCTGTGTCGGCAGTTCGATTCTACCCCTCGGCACCATATAATTCAG
>JAFTCE010000169.1 GCA_017454855.1 Desulfovibrio sp. | reverse complement strand
GCTCAAAGATTTCCTGTACTATTATTTTACCTCAAAATTTGCCAGACAAGCCTGCATCGCGCCCAACGGCGAAGACTTTTCGCTCACCACAGACACAGCGCAGGGGAAAAACTGCTCATTTGCCATTGTGCGCAAGTATGTTCATGTCATTGATGACAACATGAACGCCGAAGGCAGTCCCAAGGACAACATCAAGCACTTGCAGGGAGCGGTACGCCTGCTGCGCCGTGCGCTCACGGATGCCAATCCCGCGCTCGACCTGCTCAATGTCTTCTGCCTCCTCTATCTCAACGCCGCCAAGGACGCCGTTTTGCGCGCCGAGCTGCAGCGCAGCTACCACAATGGCTACAGCGAATTTTACCGCCGTTGCGACAATCCAGCTACCTTTTACGCGGACATGGCCTGGTTCCGCCATGAACTGGGACCGGACGGACGCAACGTCGCCGACGCAGAGAGCCTACGCCTTCTTGACGCCTGGACTCTATCTGCCGAAGCAGCCTTGCACACGGAAAAAGTTGGCATCATCATCCAACGCTTTTTGAAGACATAACCGGAGAACAGCCCATGCAGGAATCCGATCTTTTTCAGTCCCTTGCCCATCTCGAAAAAAGCCTCGCGGACGTCAACTCCGCTGCAGAAATGGTCAAGACCACAACGGCGGCCTGCGACGCACTCCAAGACAGGTTGCAAGCCTATGCCGACGCACTTGCGCACATATCAGCACTCATTGCCGATGTCATCAGAGATGTAACGACAGGACAGCAGACATCCACACGCCTTGTAGAACAACGCGTCACGACCACACTGCGCCAGGTAGACTCAGCCATTGAGGAACTCGCAGGCACGAACGCTGCCATCAGAGAAGCGACACAGACTCTGGGCAACAAACTGGAAGAAGGCATCGATGGCATCACGCAAGACCTCAAGACCGCTCGCAACGAACTCACGTCTACCAAGGATACCGCCTTCAGTGCGCTCCAGGCCACCACCAACTTGGCCAAGGATTTGGACAAAACCCTGGACGCCAAAGTGGAAGCAGTACTCCAGGAAGGCAGGAGTCTGCTCCATGCATCCACGGACGGTCTAATGGCAGCGAACGCAGGTCTGAAGCAGGACATTGCCGCCCGTTTCGACGACTTGCGGGAAAGCCTGGCAGCAGACCACAGAAGCACAGGACGCCGACTTGCCGCCCTCCTAACCCTGCAGTTGCTCAGCATGGCGCTGACGGGACTCGTTTGCTTCTGGTTGCTACACTCCTAGCACGGTCACCTGAATCTGCTCCATGGGCAAGTACTACTGCCCTGCACCATCCCCGCCAGTTGCTCCCGACGCACCGCGATCCACAACCAGGGTCGCCGAGCCATAGGCCTTGAGCGGTCTACCGTTTTCATCGAACTCCGTCGTATACCTGACGTGAAAGGGTATCCTGCCCACGGTCAGGGGGATAATGGCCTCAAGGTGCGGCACACCCTGCTCTATCTGCCGATGCCAATCCCGATACATGTCGGCATAGTCCGGCGGGAAAATGCCCGCATCTATGGCGGGTTCGGGGTAGTTTTCCAACAGCGGCGGCAGGTTCAGATCACGCATGCAGCGGAAGCAGGGCCGCATCTGATGGTTTGCAATGGTATATTCCCAGGCGTAGACGTTGGCCTGCTCGCTGGCGAAACGAAAACGCCTTTCACTCTCTGAAAGAAGCTGATAATTTTTCTTTTCGGCAGTGATGTTCTGCACCATAACATAGACGAGATACTGGGTGCCTGTCGAACCGATGACGCGGAGATGACTTCGGATGCAAATACGATCATCCCCGCAGCAGGCCGAGTGAATGTCTCTCCACGTCTCACAGCTTTCTTCGTCGCCAGAGGCAATGGCCTGGCGCAAGGTTTTTTCGTACACAGCCCGGTTATATTCGTCAAAGCCATCCCAGAAATTGGCCGCAATGATGTCCTGCTCAGAATTGTTCATGCCCATGGCCTGCAAATACTTGGCATTGACGCGCAGGAATTCCACCTTGCCGTTCTCGTCATAGGTAAAGAGGGCGGCAGCACCCACAAAATTGCTGAAAATCAGCGTTTCCATGGAATTGGGATCCCAAAATACCCCGGCATTGATGGCCGTGCGCAGCTTCATAGCCGGTGTGAGCGGTTCGTGTTCGATTTTTTCGACTTCCTGCAGGAAGGCATCTTCGGCAAGCGGTTTGGCATAAAGATAGCCCTGAATGTAATCACAGCCAATACTGCGCATGTAATCGGCCTGTTCCACGGTTTCCACACCTTCTACGATGAGCGGCATGCCCAGCCATTTGGCCATTTGCACCACACTGTTGATAATAATGCCGCCGCGTCCGCCAATCTCTCCACGCAGAAACTCCATATCCAGCTTGATGATGTCCACATCCAGGTCTTTCAAGATGTTCAATGAAGAATAGCCGCTGCCAAAATCGTCCATTTCTACGACATAGCCAAGGTCATGCAGTGTGGCGATGGTTTGCGTCATGAGCTTCATGCCGGCTATGGCCGAGGATTCGGTGATTTCAAGTCGTAGCTGGCGTACGGGAATGTCGTATTTACGGCGAATATCCTCAATGGCCTGCACATAATCATGACGGTAAATATCGTAGCGCGACACATTGACGGAAATGGGAACCAAGGCAATGCCCTTGTCAAGGCATCGCCGCTGAAAACGGCATACCGTTTCAAAAAGATGCACATCCGCACGGTAAATCAGATCGTTTTTTTCGAGTACAGGGATGAAATCCGCAGGATATTGCAGGCCATATTCCGGATTCCGCCAGCGCATCAGGGCCTCTGCCCCCACCATTCTTCCCGTGCGATGGTTGATTTGTGGCTGATAGCAGGCATGAATATGACAAGCCTTCAACGCATCCTCAAAGGAATCCAGCAGCTCCTGTTCGTCCATTCTCCTATCCATAGTAAACCTCCACACGAACACGCCTGCGGGAACAATGACACGCCCTGCGTTGGCGGTCTTTGATTTTTTTATCAAGCCCTAGCTGCAACACTATGCGCTTATTCTTTAGGCCGGTTGTCAACAATACGTTGCGCTTTGCCCTCAGAGCGTTGTATGGAACGCGGTTCCATAAGGCGAACTTTGGCAGTGACGCCCAGGAATTCCTTGATGGATTTTTGCAGTTTGCGCTCCAAACTTTGTAGTTTGCGAATTTCGTCGGCAAAAAGATTTTCGGCCATCTCAACGCGCACTTCCAAGGTGTCGAGATTGCGTTCGCGTTCCACAATAATTTGATAGTTGGGCGAAAGACCTGGAGTTTCAACAATAAGTCCCTCAATTTGCTGGGGGAATACGTTGACTCCACGAATAATGAGCATATCGTCGCTTCGTCCTTGCAAACGCGCAATACGCACATGCGTTCGTCCACATTGGCAAGGCGTGTAGTCAAGGCTGGTAAGATCGCGTGTGCGGTAGCGCAGCAAGGGTACGCCTTCCTTGGTCAGCGTAGTCAGCACCAATTCACCCAACTCACCTGCGGGCTGCTGTTCTCCAGTGACAGGGTCGATAATTTCCGGATAGACCATGTCTTCCCATAAATGCATGCCACATTTGGCGTCGGCGCATTCTATGGCAACGCCCGGCCCCATGATTTCCGAAAGGCCGTAGATGTTCATGGCCGCGATGCCCATCTTGACTTCCATGTCGTGGCGCATGGCTTCCGTCCATGGCTCTGCGCCAAAAACTCCTACGCGCAAGGGCAAGTCGCGGAAATCAATGCCCATTTCCTGTCCGGCTTCCCAGAGATGCAACGCATAGGAAGGAGTACAGCATAAGACCGTCGCAGCAAAATCACGCATGAGGGCTGCCTGGCGCTTCGTGGCGCCCCCCGATGCGGGGACGACCGTAGCGCCAAGGCGTTCTACGCCGTCATGCAGGCCCAAACCACCAGTAAATAACCCATAGCCATAGGCAATGTGAACCATGTCGGAACTGGAGACGCCAGCGGCCACAAGGCTGCGGGCCACAAGTTCCGCCCAGTTGTCCAGGTCGCGGCGAGTGTAGCCCATCACGACAGCTTTGCCGGTCGTTCCACTTGACGCATGCAGACGAGCCATTTGGTCACGTGGCACGGCCAGCAAGCCAAAGGGATAGTTGTTCCGTAAATCTTGTTTTTCCGTAAAGGGGAGCAATTTGATGTCGGCCAGGGATCTGATGTCAGCGGGCGTGATGCCGACTTCGTCAAAACGTTTTCGGTAAAAGGGCACGTTGGCATAAACACGAGTGCATACGTCACGCAAACGACGCAGCTGTAGAGCTTCCATTTCTTCACGTGGCAAGGTTTCCATCTTGGTATTAAACAACACGGCGCTCTCCTTCTGCGGCTGACGTTTGGACGCAGGTTATGGTATCTTCGCTTCGATCTTCACTTGCAATTTTCCCCTGTGGGGCAGGTTACGGCTGCACACCAACATCCCCCTATTCCCCCAGGTCGCACACGTTCTCCACAGGCTGAGTTCGCCCAGCCGGGGAACCCTAGTTTGAAGCAGGAAAGGCAAAAAGGCAATACATTCTTACACACAGAGACAGCGGAATCCTGCTGTCAGCGCAGGAACAATCCTTGTTCCGGCACGGCCAATCCGGCTGCCTGGGCGGTACGCCGCACCAGCACGTCGATGGCGTCTCTCCCGGCTGATCCGAGATCAAGGCTATAGTCCGTCACAAAGGTTTTGATGTGCGCGCAGGTAACGCTTTCTTCCATCTCTTGCGCATGTTCGCGGATGAATTCCCGCGAATCTTCGGGATGGGCATTGGCATGGGCAAGGCTTGCGGCAATGGCTTCTTGCATGTTTCTGGCCAGATCCAGGGGGACATCGCGACGCACAGCAATGGCCCCCAGGGGTAGGGGCAGGTGAAATTCGGCTTCCCACCACTGGCCCAGATCCAGCAACTTCACCAGCCCCAGACGCTCATAGGTAAAACGCCCCTCATGGATGACCAGACCGAGATCCACCTCGCCACGGGCCACGGCGGGCATGACGTCGCTAAACAGCATTTCCCTGCGCGGCCCGTCAAATCCGCCGTGCAGGGTCAAGAGCTGGTTGGCCGTGGTCATCAGGCCGGGCACGGCCACTGTGGCCCTGCGCCAATCAGCCGGGCGCAAGGCCCTACGGCCAACCAACAAGGGGCCGCAACCCCAGCCCAGCGCCGCTCCGGAGGACAGCAGGGCGTAGTCGCGCATAATCTGCGGCGTGGCCCCCACTGACATCTTGGTCACATGGAGCTGCCTTGCGCAGGCCAGCTCATTCAGCTCCTCCACATCGGCGATGTGCGGCTGAACAGGCACCGGGGCTGGCACCAGGCCGTGCAACAGGGCATGAAAAATATAGGTGTCATTGGGACAAGGAGAAAGGCCAAGGGAAAGAGTTTGAACAGCAGTATCGGGCATGATGTTCCTCGCATTGACAGTCCAGGGCGTCACGGCGTAGTCTGTGAACGACTTTCAGCCTGCAACCATACAGGGATGCGCCATGTTGGATTCAGCATATTACGCCGCTCTTGGCCTTTCGTCCATCAGAGAAAAGGTCCTTTCAGGCCAACGCCTGGATCCGGAAGACGGACTTACGCTCTTTCACTGCCCGGACTGCACCGCCGTGGGCGCCTTGGCCATGCACGACCGTTGCCGCCGCCACGGTCAACAGGCATTCTATGTGGTCAACCGGCAGATCAACTATACCAACGTTTGCGTCAACGGCTGCACGTTCTGCGCCTTCCGCCGCGACAGAGAAGACGAAGCCGGGGCCTTTGTCCTCAGCATCGACGACATTCTGTCCCGCCTGCGCCAAGCCGAAGCAACCTGTCGGCATCTGGACGAAGTGCATATTGTGGGCGGTTGCCACCCTTCGCGTCGCTTGGCCTGGTTTGAGGACATGTTGACCGCCGTGCGCGCCTGGCGACCGGATATTGCGCTCAAAGCATTTACCCCTGTGGAAATCGCCCATTTTGCCGCCCTGGAAGGCATCAGTACTTTGGACGTGCTGAAGCGCCTGCAAAAAGCGGGATTAGTCATGATGCCAGGCGGGGGCGCGGAGATTTTCGACGCAACACTGCGTCGCCAGATTTGCCCGGCCAAGGCCGACGCCGACACATGGCTGCGCATCTCTGGCGAAGCCCACAGCCTGGGCATTGTCACCAACTGCACCATGCTTTTCGGCCATCTGGAAACGTTCGAACAGAGGGTTGACCACCTCTGCCGCCTTCGAGAACAGCAGGACAAAAGCGGCGGCTTCACCTGTTTCATTCCCCTGCCATTTTTGACCGAAAATAGTCGTCTCAAGTTGCCGGAAGACAAAATCGGTCCGCAGCGTGGTCTGGATCAACTCCGCACTATCGCCGTAGCGCGCCTCCTGCTCGACAATATCCCGCACATCAAGGCCTACTGGGTCATGCTGGGCCAGAAATTGGCGCCAACGGCCCTGTGGTACGGGGCGGACGATCTGGATGGCACTATCATCGAAGAACGCATCGGACACATGGCTGGCGCCGGTTCAGCTCAGGGCATGACCATTGCAGATCTGGAACACGTCATCCGCGCATCCGGCTTCACGCCCGTGCGCCGCAACGCCACCTTTTCCAAGCTCAACCCTGCGGAGGCGCTTCAGTGAACCCCTTTGCTCCGGCACACAGCCCCTTCGACTCCCAGACCGACGACCCCGTACTGCGCGCAGCCGCAGCCAGGATCATGGACGGCCAGCGGCTTGACCGCATTGCTGCTGAAGCGCTCTACTTCAGGGCCGACCTGCATACCCTGGCCCATCTGGCCCACACGGTGCGCCTTCGCCTGCATCCAGAACCGGTAGTCACCTACGTGGGCGACCGCAACATCAACTACTCGAATATCTGTGTTTGCGGCTGTCGCTTCTGCGCCTTTTTCCGCGCGCCAGGCCAAGCCGGAGGCTATGTCATCAGCAGAGATGAAATGGCGCGCAAAATCGATGAAACCCTGGCCCTTGGCGGCACACAAATTCTGCTCCAGGGGGGACACCATCCTGACCTGCCCCTAGAATGGTACGAAGACTTGCTGCGCTGGATGCGCGCAACATGGCCTAGCCTGCACATCCACGCCTTCTCCCCGCCAGAAATTTTTTTCTGGTCACGCAAATTCGGCTTGAGCGTCACTGAGGTACTCCGACGTCTCAAGGATGCCGGTCTGCACTCCGTGCCCGGCGGCGGCGCGGAAATTCTCGAAACAAGTGTCCGCGCCAAAGTTTCCCCCAACAAATGTACAGCCGAGCAGTGGCTTCAGGTCATGGAAGAAGCCCATCATCTGGGCATGCGCACCACGGCCACCATGATGTTCGGCCATGAAGAAGAACCCCGGCATAGGCTGGATCACCTTTTCGCCATACGTGAGCTTCAGGATCGTACGCACGGCTTTACGGCCTTCATCCCCTGGACTTTTCAGCCAGCGCACACGCGCATCTCAGTGGCCCCCCTGCCTGCCCCTGCCTATTTACGACTTCTGGCCGTGGCCAGATTGGTTTTGGACAATGTGGACAATATTCAGGCTTCGTGGGTCACCATGGGTCCACAAGTGGCGCAACTCGCCTTGTTTTATGGCGCCAACGATTTTGGCTCCCTGATGATTGAGGAAAATGTCGTGGCAGCCGCAGGCGTATCCTTCCACATGTCGCGCAGCGACATCCACAAGGTCATCCGTGCGGCCGGCTTCACACCGTTACAGCGCAGTATGGATTACCGGCCCGTCAACCCGCAACCTGAAGTGTGAGGCGCATCATGGACACTTCCCGCCCCGCAACGCTGCGCATGGGCCGCATCAGCTATTTAAATGTCCTGCCCATTTACCACCCTCTGGAAGCGGGCATTCTGGCGCACAATTACGAGCTGGTTTCCGGCCCCCCTGCCCTGCTCAATACCATGATGGCCCGCGGCGAACTGCATGTGTCTTCCTGCTCCTGCTTCGAATATGCCTGCCGCCCGGAGCGCTATGAACTGGTGGAGGATCTCTCCATCGGCTCCCATGGCCCGGTCATGAGCGTACTGCTCCTGTCCAGATGCCCCCTTGAAGAGCTGGACGGACAAGAGATTCTCATCAGCGGGGAATCGCACACTTCCGTGGCCCTGCTACGCCTGCTCATGCGTGAACGCCATCAGCTCAATGTGCGTTATGTGACCGGGGCAGTTACGCAGGCACTGCACAGCCCCAATCCGCCCAAAGCCTTTCTGGCCATAGGCGACGAGGCTCTGCGCCTGCGTCGGCATCAGGAATACCCCTATTGCCTGGATCTGGCCGAAGCCTGGCGGGAATGGACCAGCCTGCCCTTTATCTTTGGCCTGTGGGTGGTCAGTCGGCAAGCCGTACGCCAAGGGCTGTTCCACGACGATCCCGGCGCTCTGCTGCGCCGCGGTCGGGACTGGGGGCTGGCCCACATGGACGTCATTCTTGATCTTACCGGCTACGGCTGCCCCCTGTCGCGGGAGGAACTGACCGTCTACTATACCCGTGGACTGACCTACCGCCTGGGCAAGGAGGAATTGCGCGGTCTCAACCTCTTTTACGAAAAACTGGCCGCAGCAGGCATGATCCCGGCTGTGCCGACGCTAAAATTCTTCTCCCTGTAAGGCCGTGCTTGCCAAAGCAAGCAGCAAGATGCCTCCCGCGTCGGCACAAACACTGCGGGAGGCATCTTCTATAAATATTGGCAAATATTCTGCCCCTGCACCGTCATCAGGACAATTTCTTGTTCTTCAGCCAGGGCATCATGTCACGCAAGGTCTTGCCCACCTGCTCAATCTGGTGATTGGACTCATTGCGGCGCGTTGTCAGGAACATGGGATACTTAGCGCGCGCCTCTAGGATAAATTCACGGGCGAACTTACCGCTCTGGATGTCCTTGAGTACGGCCTTCATTTCCTTCTTCACCGCATCCGTAATCAAGCGTGGCCCGGTGACATAATCGCCGTATTCCGCAGTATTGCTGATGGAATAGCGCATACGCGAAAGTCCGCCCTCATACATCAAATCCACAATGAGCTTCATTTCATGCATGCACTCGAAATAGGCCATCTCCGGCTGATAGCCGGCTTCGACCAAGGTCTCGAAACCGGCCTTGATGAGGGCTGAAATGCCGCCGCAGAGTACGGCCTGTTCGCCAAAGAGGTCTGTTTCCGTCTCTTCACGGAAGGTTGTTTCGATCACGCCGGCGCGGGTTCCGCCAATGCCCTTGGCATAGGCCAGGGCTGTTTCCAGGGCCTTGCCGGTGGCATCTTGCTCAATAGCTACCAGGCAGGGTACGCCCCCGCCCTCGGTATAGGTGCGTCGCACCAGATGCCCTGGACCCTTGGGCGCAATCAGGAAGACGTCCACATCCTTGGGCGGGCGAATCTGGCTGAAATGAATATTGAAGCCGTGGGCAAAAAGCAGGGCCTTGCCTGGCGTCAGATTGGGCTTGATATCCTGCTCATAGACAGCGGCCTGTACTTCGTCGGGCAGGAGGATCATGATCAAATCCCCCTCTTTGGCAGCCTCGGCAGCTGAAACAGGGGAAAACCCGTGTTCCTTGGCCAGGTCGTAATTGACGCCGCCGGGACGCTGGCCTACCACGACCTTCACACCGGAATCGCGCAAATTCTGAGCATGGGCATGACCCTGGCTGCCATAGCCGATGATGGCCACTGTCTTATCTTTCAGGCAGGTAATATCCGCATCCTTGTCATAGTACACTTTCATGGAATCTCTCTCCTTCACTCCATCTTCATGGAACGGCGCATGGCGACCGCCCCTGTTCTGGCAATTTCCTTGATGCCGAAACGTTGCAACAAGCTGAGAATAGCTTCTATTTTTTCATGGTCGCCAGTGGCCTCAATGGTCATTTCGTTGAGACTCACGTCAACCACCTTGCAGCGGAATATTTCGCACGTGCGCAGCAGCTCGCCGCGCATGACACCCTCGGCCTGCACCTTGACAAACATCATCTCGCGAGAAACGGCGGGTATGTCTGTATAATCCACCACCTTGATGACCGAGACCAGCTTGTGGAGCTGTTTCATGATCTGCTCCAAAATCAGGCTGTCACAGTCTGTGGTAATGGTCATGTGCGAAACGCCCTCTTCCAGGGCAGGAGCCACATTGAGCGAGTGGATATTGAAACCGCGTCCGCTGAACAGCCCTGCCACCCGAGAGAGTACACCGGGTTCGTTTTCCACCAGCACGGAAAGCACATGTCGTTGCATAACCGCCCTCCCTTACACCAGCAGCATTTCGTCCAGGGCCGCGCCTGCGGGCACCATGGGATACACGTTTTCCTCCCGCTCTACGACGACGTCAATAATGGCAGGATTGGGCGAAGCCAGGGCTTTTTCCAGCATGGGCCGCAATTGCGCGGGATCTGCAATGCGGTATCCCTCGGCCCCAAAGGCCTCTGCGAGTTTCACGAAATCCGGCTGGGCATCCATGTCGGTGGAACTGTAGTTACGCTTGTAAAAAAGCTCCTGCCACTGCCGCACCATGCCCAGATAGCGGTTGTTGAGGATGACAACCTTGACGGGCAGCTTATTGGCAACAATGGTTGTCAACTCCTGGATATTCATCAGCAGGGAACCGTCGCCAGCCACGGCAATGACCTTTTTCCCGGGCAGGGCAATCTGTGCGCCCATGGCCGCCGGAAAACCGTACCCCATGGTGCCAAGTCCGCCGCTGGTCAGCAGTGTGCGCGGCCTGGTAAAGGCGAAGAACTGTGCCACCCACATCTGATGCTGCCCAACCTCGGTGGTGACAATGGCATCGCCTTGCGTGATGTCGTACAGCGCCTCCACCACCTCCTGCGGCTTGATGGCCTCTCCCTGCTGATAGCTCAAGGGCTTGTCCTTCTTCCAGGCGTCCACGGCGGCCAACCAGGAAGCATGCATGCCCTGCCAATCCTTGTCCGCCAGCCTGGCTGCGCATATTTCCAGCATGCCCTCTAGAGCCAGCCGACAGTCCCCCACAACGGGCACCTGCACCTCCACATTCTTGCGGATAGATGTGGGATCAATATCAATATGCACAATACGCGCCTTGGGGGCAAAAGCCGCGAGTTTGCCGGTGACCCGATCGTCAAAGCGCGCACCCACACACAGAAGGACGTCGGCATTGTTGATGGCCATGTTGGCAGCATAGGTGCCATGCATACCCACCATGCCCAACCACAGGGGATCCGTGCCCGGAAATCCACCCAAGCCCATGAGTGTACAGGTAACAGGGATGTGCAGCTTGCGGGCCAGGGTCGTCAAGGACTCGGCGGCATTGGCCATGATGACACCGCCGCCCCCAAGCAGGACGGGACGTTCCGCCTGGGCCAGCTCCTCCACAGCGCGCCGCAACTGATTGAGATTGGGCTTGTAGGTGGGATTGTAGCTGCGCATGGAGATGTCATCAGGCCAGACGAACTCCGTTTTGGCCACCATAATGTCACTGGGCAAATCGACCAGCACAGGTCCAGGCCGACCTGACCTGGCCAGATAGAATGCCTGGCGTATGGTCACGGCCAGCTTGTTCACATCCTTGACCAGGAAATTGTGCTTGGTGCAGGGACGAGTAATGCCCACGATGTCCACTTCCTGAAAGGCATCGTTGCCAATAAGATGGGTAGGCACCTGTCCCGTGAAGACAACCAGCGGTATGGAATCGCAATAGGCTGTGGCAATGCCCGTGACAGTATTGGTGGCCCCAGGCCCAGAGGTCACCAAGCATACGCCCACCTTGCCCGAGGCACGGGCATAGCCGTCAGCCGCATGCACAGCCCCCTGCTCGTGTCGGACATGTATATGACGCAGCTTAGGAAAACTCGGCAATGCGTCATAAATGGTAATAACCGCTCCGCCCGGATATCCGAACAGCACGTCTACGCCCTCTTTTTGCAACGATTCCAGGAGAATCTGCGCGCCGGTGCATTCCATAACTGCTCCTTGCCAACCGGGCTATTGAGTTTTCAGACGATCCAGCATTTCCATAAGCTGGGTCTTGACCTCAAGCTTCTGCTTTTTCAGCTGCTTGAGCGTCTGTTCTTCGGTGGGGGTACGAAATGCCTTGGTGGCCAATTTGTCAACCTGTTTACTGTAAAGAACGTGATCTTCCCAAAGGGACTTCAAGTCCGGATCAGTGGCAGAATATTTTTCCAGCAAATCCAGTTCATACTGATCCATAAGAAATCTCCCGCGTTGAAATTTAGGGCCAGGCCCTTGCGCACATGCGCACCTTGCGCAGCAGGCAGCCGCGTGGAATACCTACGCCGCGCAACGCCAGAACAGCGCATCAATGGAGCGTCGCCGCGTATTCAGCCAAAGACGCTACCACGAT
>JAFTCE010000168.1 GCA_017454855.1 Desulfovibrio sp. | reverse complement strand
TGAACATTCAACAGGGCATTACTCTTCAAAAATTGATCTCATCAAGGAGCGCATTAGGTATATACCGAGGAGTGATTACTTTAAGTCTAGCGACAATAATTTTGACAAGATATTGAGGGATACATTGATCAATGAATTACTAAATACCTCTGAATTCGATACTATAAATTTTAGGTTAAATATAAATGAATTTAGGGAAAATTTCATCAACAACTTCAATTCACCGTCGAGTTATTCTGGTTATCAAATAGAATTTGATAAGATTTTCGACAATTTTACATTTATAACTAAGGACGAGTTTATCAAACAATATCCTCAATATGATATAAGCAATATTGTCAAACAACATGTTGGTGATATATTGAGAGGTGAGATGTCAGTTGTTGAACTACGCAAGTTAGTTGCTCAAAACATAATAAATTTACAAGAACGTATTGATGCTTTTTCTACTATAATAAACAAAAAGAACAATAACCTCACTGATGAAGTAAAAAAACATTGGTTTTCATCACTTATGCTCGATACAAATTTTAAAGATTTTGATACATGGAATGAACCATTTATGGATTGTTATGAAGTTTTTTCTAAAGCTACATATAAAGGCATGGAACATATGTCCATGTATATAGGTCAATATAATCATATATTAGAAGATCCAAAAGCAACTCCTCAAGAACGTGAAGAAAAACTAAGTGAGATTGCAAATGAAATTGCGGACCTAGCTAAGGATATCTATGATACTGTTGAGCTTAAAGACCTCATTGGTGGATTACCAAGGGCGACAGAAATAATATTGCTTGAAAATCCAGATTTCCTCAAGCTTGTTCAGAACAAAGACTTCTTTGATCAACTTCGAGAAAAGTATTCCCAAATACCATCAAGCGTTACGAAGGTTATGGGGAATTCATTGCTTGATGCAATAGCAAATTTTGTAAAAAATTTCCCGAAGGAACTCTAACGTAGGAAAATTACCCATGCTGTCGCTGCCCACATCGCTAGGCCAATCTCTTGAACTACTCTGGTCAGCGTGGTGAGGCAGCAACAGTATGGGTGCAGCAGTTGTACTCAAAGGGTGACAAAAATTGTTTTTAGATCACACATAAACAGTATTCTGTTTCCATCTACAGCGCGTGACAGGAATGGGCTGCGGATGGAAATGCCCGCACCTTACCATGAACCCCCGTACCTCCTATTTGGGGCATAGCCATCGTTATGTCGCGGTCCGCGCATACCTTCATGGCCACGGCGGCCATCAAAGCCGTTACGGCCATCGTAACCGCGCCGCCCATCAAATCCGCGCTGGCTGTGCCCATTGTCGTGACCGCGCCGCCCTTCAAAATCGTGCGCTCCATGCGGGCCACGCCGTCCCTCATGCCCGTGACGGCCATCGTAGCCATGCTGGCCATGTCGTCCATCAGGCCCATGCCGACCTTCAAAGCCATGCGGGCCGTGGCGGCCATCGGGGCCATGACGTCCGTCAAAATGGCGCGGGCCATGCGAACCACCAGGGCCGTGCATGTGCGGCGGATGCCCAGAACCGTACGAAGCGGCAAGGGCAAGCCCGCCAAGCCCATAGCAGCCCAGGGCAGCAGCAACCAAAAGAGCAAGAAGTTTTTTCTTCATGGAAGCCCCCGTTGTTTTCTGAAAGAGCGTGCAGAACCGTGCCAATTCTGTGCAAAGAATTGGGGCAGGTATTTCTCTTTTTGCAAGGCATATGCCAGTGTGCAGCACAATTTTGCCTTGCACAAGGCGAAACACCGACGCTTACCCACCTGAGGCGCATAATCCCCCAAAAAACGTCTGTTGACAATCCCCCTAGCCCACGGTGCAAGAAGCTGCACCACTGCCTAGGCCATACGCACTTATGTGATGCAATGTTCCTCGGCGCCCTGCCAAATCCCTGATTTGGGGCATAAACGCTCTTGCTTATGCCAGCTAAATGGTGTATTATTTATATTTGGACTGTGCTTGGGAGGCTCTTTATGCAGCCGCGCATCCTGCTTTTTGACATTGGCAATACGTCGGTCAAGATCGGCCTGGCCAACGAAAACAGCGTCCTGACTTCCTATGCCTTGCGCACCCAGGCTGGGCAGACGTCCGATGATTTCGGCCTTTCCTTGCTGCGCCTTTTGGCCCATGCTGGTGTGCAGCCGATCCAGATTGCGGCCTGCGCGGCCTCCTCTGTGGTTCCGGATTTTGACCCACTCTTGCGGACGAGTGTGGCCCGCTATCTGGGCTGTCCCCTCGTGCGCGTGGGCAAAGAACTTTTCGTGCCCCTGGAAAATCGCTATGCGCGCCCGCAGGAAGTGGGCGCTGACCGCCTTGTGGGCGCCTTTGCAGCGCGACGTCTCTATCCTGAGACGCCTTCCCTGCTGGTGGTGGATTTCGGCACGGCCATGACCATTGACTGCGTGGCCCGAAACGCCTACGAGGGCGGCCTGATCTTTCCAGGTCCGGCCACGGCCTTGGACGCCCTTGCGCGCCAGGCGGCCAAGCTGCCCAGGATTGATCTGGACGCAGGCGGCGAAAATCTTATGCCAGGTCGCGATACGGTCACAAGCATCCGTCATGGCTTAATCTATGGCTTTGCATGCATGGTGGAAGGTCTGACCCAACGTCTCAGGAAACAGCTCCCGGAGCCGGTCAACATCCTAGGTACGGGCGGTTTTGCCCCGACCATTGCCAGCGTCAGCACAGTCTTTGATGCGGTTCTTCCCTCGCTGCTGCTTGAGGGCTTGCGCCGTTTGTACTATGAACACAAGGACGGGCGCGAAATTGCCCGGCCCGAAGAGCAACGGTTGTGCGTTCGGCATACGAAAACAAGCCCGCAAGGGCAAAAGGAGTGTAGATCATGAGCACCATTTCTTCCGTCTATGGCCGTGAAATTCTGGATTCTCGCGGCAATCCCACTGTGGAAGTGGAAGTGACGTTGGAGTCCGGCATTAGCGCCCGTGCGGCCGTGCCCTCAGGAGCGTCCACGGGAAGCCGGGAAGCCCTGGAAATGCGCGACGGCGATGCCTCGCGCTACAATGGCAAGGGCGTGACCAAGGCCGTAGATAATGTGAACACCGAGATTGCCAAGGCCGTGGAAGGCATGGACGTGCTGCGCCAGGTGCGCATCGACAATATGCTCATCGATCTCGACGGCACGGACAATAAGACCCGTCTCGGCGCCAATGCCATGCTGGGCGTGTCCATGGCCTGCGCCAGGGCAGCGTCCCGTTTCCTGGGCATTCCGCTGTACAATTACCTGGGCGGCGCCAATGCCAAGGTTTTGCCCGTGCCCATGATGAACATCATCAACGGCGGCGCACATGCCCCCAACAATCTGGACATTCAGGAATTCATGATCATGCCCCTGGGCGCCGAGACCTTCCGCGACGCCCTGCGCATGGGCGCGGAGATTTTCCACATGCTGGCGAAAATCCTCAAAAAGGACGGACATGTGACCAGCGTGGGCGACGAAGGCGGCTTTGCCCCCAATCTCAACAATCACGACGAAGCCTTCAGCTACATCCTCAAGGCCATTGAAGAAGCTGGCTACAATCCCGGCCAGGAAGTGGCCCTGGCCATCGACGTGGCCTCCAGCGAGTTCTACAAAAACGGCAACTATGTGGTGGCCAGCGAAAACAAGAGTCTGAACAATGCCGAAATGGCCCAATGGCTGGCGGAATTCACGCAGAAGTACCCCCTCATTTCCATTGAGGACGGCATGGCCGAAGGCGACTGGGACGGCTGGAAAATTCTTACCGAAAATCTGGGCGGCCATGTGCAGCTCGTGGGCGACGACGTTTTCGTCACCAACCCGGCCATCCTCTCCGAAGGCATCGACCAGGGCGTGGGCAATGCCATTCTCATCAAGCTCAACCAGATCGGCACTGTGACGGAAACCCTGGACACCATCGAGATGGCCAAGGAAGCCGCTTACAGCACGGTTGTTTCCCACCGCTCCGGCGAAACCGAAGACAGCTTCATTGCCGACCTGGCCGTGGGCGTCAATTCCGGCCAGATCAAGACAGGCTCTCTGTGCCGCTCCGAGCGCATGGCCAAGTACAATCAGCTCCTGCGCATTGAAGAAGAGCTGGGCGACGATGCGGACTTCTTCGGTCCGGTTCTCCTGGACTATTATTTCTCCGGCAATGAGGACTAAAACCTGCCCCGCGTCGTCAAACCTGACGGCGTAGGCAACAAACGCAAACGACCGCCGTACCCATGATCTTCTCGGGGCGACGGTCGTTTGCATTTTCCTGCCGACACGGCAGCACGCTCCAGGGGGCAGCATGCTCATAGACGGAAAGAAGATCGCCGCCGACATTCGGGCAGAACTGACAGATCGCGTGGCCACGGAACAAAAGCTCGGCCACAGGCCGCCGGGGCTGGCGGTCATCCTTGTGGGCGACGATCCGGCTTCGCAGGTCTATGTACGCAACAAGGAACGCGCCTGCGCCGAGGTCGGGATTTGTTCCTTCCCCCACCATCTGCCTGCGCAAACCACGCAGGAAGCTCTGCTGCGCTGTATTGCCGCATGCAATAGCGATCCGGCAGTGGACGGCATCTTACTGCAATTGCCCCTGCCTGCTGGCCTGGATGCCCAGGCATGTCTCGAAGCCATTGCCCCGGCCAAGGACGTGGACGGCTTCCACCCCGTGAACATGGGCCGTCTGGCCTTGGGCCTGCCAGGCCCTGTGCCCTGTACGCCAGCCGGCGTCGTGGAACTCCTCCGACGTTACGAACTGCCCACGCGTGGCAAGCAGGCCGTGGTTGTGGGCCGCTCCAACATCGTGGGCAAACCCTTGGCCCTGCTTCTGGCCCGTCCAGGACTCTATGGCGATGCCACGGTCACGCTCTGTCATTCGCGTACGCCCGACTTGGCGCGGCAATGCCGACAGGCGGATTTCCTCTTTTTGGCCCTAGGCCGACCGCGCTGCATCACGGCAGACATGGTGGCCCCCGGGGCCGTGGTCATTGACATCGGCATCAACCGTACACCGCAGGGCCTCTGCGGGGATGCGGACTTTGTCGGCGTGTCCGAGAAAGCCAGCGCCATAACGCCTGTGCCCGGCGGCGTGGGTCCCATGACCATCGCCATGCTTTTGTCCAATACCGTGCTGGCCTGGCAGCAGACCAGCAACGCACACTGATTCCGCAAGGGAGACGCCATGTATCGCAATGCGAAAAATGTGGGCTACTATATGATCGGCAAGGGCAGCCTTGCCCAGCTGGGCGATTTGTTGGCCGCACGGCGTGCGACAGAAAAAGGCCCGGCCATTTTCTTCCTCGATCACGTGTTCAAGGACGGATCCTTAGCCGCACGTCTGCCCGTGGAAGACAGAGATTATGTGGTCTATGTGGATACCACTGAAGAACCTACCACGGTCAGCGTGGACGGCTATTGCGCCCAGGTCAAGGAATTTTTGGCTGGTGCCCTGCCCTGCGCCCTGTTGGCTTTTGGCGGTGGCAGCACCCTGGATACCTGCAAATGCGTGGCCAATTTGCTGACCAACCCCGGCAGGGCCGAAGACTACCAGGGCTGGGAACTGGTGCAACATCCAGCGCCGTACAAGATCGCCGTGCCCACGCTCTCAGGCACGGGTTCGGAGACATCGCGCACGGGCATTGTCTGCAATGAAGCCAAGAATCTCAAGCTGGGCATGAACAGTGATTTCACCATGTTTGATCAGGTTCTCCTGGATCCGGAACTCACTGCCAGCGTGCCGCGTCAACAGTATTTTTATACCGGCATAGACACCTACATGCACTGCTTCGAGAGCATTACCGGCTCGTACCGCAACGTGGTTGTGGACGCACTGGCCCACAAGGCCATTGACCTCTGCAAGGAAGTCTTTCTCTCTGCGGACATGATGGCCGATGAAAACCGCGAAAAACTCATGATCGCCTCCTTCCTGGGCGGCATGGCCGCAGGTTTTGTGGGCGTTGTCCATCCTCTTTCGGCGGGCTTGAGCATGGTCTTGCATATGCACCATGGTGTGGCCAACTGCCATGCCCTGAGCGTGCTGGAAGACATCTATCCCGAACAGCATGCGGAGTTTTTGACCATGATGGATCGTCAGGGCATTGTCCTGCCCAAGGGCATCTGCCAGGGCCTTGACGACGCTCAATTCCAGGCCCTGTACGAGGCGAGCATCGTGCATGAAAAACCGCTTTCCAACCGCCTGGGTCCGAATTTCCGCAACATTCTCACCAAGGAAAACGTGCGTTCACGCTTCGAACGCATGTAAGGCCAGGACTGCTCCGTACGCAGCCAGTCGCTTTCCCAAGGAGTTCTCATGGAGTGCAGAATCAATTTCAGCGGTCGCGCCATTCGCTATACAGAAGAGGAAATCGCCGTGGTCGTGGAGGCCATGCGCAATGCCGACCCCCTGACCCAGGGCCGCTACCTGGCTGCCTTTGAACAAAAATTCGCCGCCTACGAGGGCGTTGCCCAGGGGAGCTGCTTTGCGACCATGAACGGCGTTTCCGCGCTGGAAATGTCCGCACAGCTCTGCCGTTTCAAACCCGGCGACGAAGTGGTCATGCCCGCGCACACCTTCACGGCCTCGGCCTACCCCTAGGTCAAGAAGGGGGCCAGCCTGGTTTGGGCCGACATGGATCTGCAAACGCGTGTGGTCAGCGCAGAAAGCATTGCCAAAGTTCTAACGCCGCGCACCCGCGCCGTGGTGGTCGTCCACCTCTACGGCTATGTGGCTGACATGCCCGCCATTGCAGAACTCTGCCGTCAGCGCGGTCTCATTCTCATCGAGGATGCTGCGCAGTCCATTGGCGCCGAGCTGGACGGCCAAAAATCGGGCAGTTTTGGGGACATGGCCATTTTTTCCTTCCACTCGCACAAGAATCTCACCACCCTGGGCGAGGGGGGGATGCTCTATGTGCGCGATCCGCGCATGGCGGCGCTCATTCCCGCCCTGCGCCACAATGGTCATTGCGCCTATGCCTTTGAGCGGCCCGATTACTGGAAGCCGGCCATGGGCAATGTGGACATGCCCATCCTGGACGGGGATTTCCTCCAGCCCAACAACTACTGCCTGGGCGAAGTGGAGTGTGCCCTGGGGGCCAAGCTCCTGGAGCGCATCGACACGATCAATGATGAGAAACGCGCCCGCGCCCTGCGCTTCATAGACGCCCTGGCTGATGTTCCCGAACTGGAATTCCACCGCGTCGCCACGCGCCGCCACAATTACCATTTGCTTGCAGCGCGCATGGTCACCGGGCCAGAACAGCGCGATCGCTTCCTGCGCCGCATGCACGACGACAAGGGTATCAAGTGTGTGGTGCAGTACATTCCCCTCAACCGCTATGATTACTATCGCCGCCTCGGCCTGGACAAGGCGGACTGTCCCAATGCCGACACCTTCTTTGACAGCATGATCTCCTTTCCCTTCCAGCACTGGCTGCGCGAGGAAGACCTGGACTACATGCTCCAAAGCACACGCGAGGTTCTCGCCAGCCTGCGCTGAGTCTGCGCAGGCACTATGGAGTGTACGGAGCCGACATGCCAGAACGCTGCATTGTCATACCCGCCATCAAGAAAAACGCCGTCATCCCGGATCAGCTCGTCAAAAAGCTGGCCGGGGTGACCCTTATGGAACGCGCCCTGAACACGGCCCGCAGTGTGCTTGCCGGACAGCACATTGTGGTTCTTACCGACAGCCAGGAAATTTCCCTCATGGCCGAAAGGGCCCATGTGCGCGTGCGCTGGAACAAGGATTTGCGTTTCGTCGGCTTGGACATTGTGGCGGAAATGCGCGGATTGCTGGCCGAGTTGGCCGCAGAATATGCGCACTGCCTTATCCTGCGCGCCTCCTGCCCCCTGCTCACCTGGGTGGACGTGGAAGACGCCTGGAAGCACTACTGCCACACCGGTGCTGACGGTCTTGTCACCGTGCGCAAGCTGCGCCAACGTCTGTGGAGCCTGCGCGATGCCGGCTACGGCGGTCTGTTGGATTCCACCGAGAACAGCCGCCTGGAGGAAAAAACCCTCGTTGTGGAAAGCCGGGCGCTGCTCATCGTGCGCCTGCAACATCTCGCGGACGCCGCACGACCCCTGGTACATGGCCGCGTCGTGCCTTGGTTTCTCGGGGACAGGGCTTTGGAAATTCAAGGCTATCAGGACTGGTGGATCTGCGAGCGCCTTCTGGCCCAAAGGCATGTGGTCTTTGTCGTGGCCGGCTGGCCTGCCATTGGCATGGGCCACGTCTATCGTGCGCTCATGCTGGCGCACGAAATCACGAGCCACAAGGTGAGCTTTGTCTGCACCCGAGAAAGCGAGCTGGCCGTAGAGCGCATCGCCGAGCGCGACTATCCCATCACGCGCCAGGGTGAGGAAGACTTGGCCGCAACCGTTTTGGCGCAACGCCCGGATCTTGTCATCAACGATATTCTCAACACGGATGTGGGCTACATGCAGGCCCTGGCGGGCGTACGCTGCGTCAACTTCGAGGATGAGGGATCAGGTGCGGCCAAGGCCAGGCTGGTCATCAACGCCCTGTACGAGGACACACCCGCCAGCGCAGGCCTGTGCTGCGGTTCGGCCTATTTCTGCCTGCGCGATGAGTTTCTCAATGCCGTGCGCAATCCCTTCCGCCCAGAACCCAAAACCCTGCTCATCACCTTTGGCGGCACGGATCAGCGCGACTGCTCCCGACGCGTGCTGGACATCGTGGAACCCCTGGCTCGGGGAGCGCAGATGAGCATCAGACTTGTGGTCGGACCAGGCTATGCCCACAGACAGGCCATGGAAGACCACATTCGCCGTCTGAATAACCCGCTTGTGACCTTTGCCTGGGCCACCAATGTCATGAGCCGCATGATGGAGGGGGCTGACCTGGCCATCTGTTCCGCCGGACGCACCGTGTATGAGCTGGCCCACATGCGCATTCCGGCCATGGTTCTGGCCACGCACGAGCGCGAAGCCCGACATACGTTTGCAAGACCGCGCAATGGCTTTGCCTTTGTGGGCCTTATGGACAAGGTCAGCGATCTCAAGATACGCAACGTCTTTCTGGCCATGTGCAACAATGCCCGCCGCCGCCGGTTCTGGGAACGGCAAAACAGCCTGGACTTCACGCACAACAAGGCGCGCGTGGTGGGCATGATCCAGGACATTCTGCAGGAATAAGAAGGAGGCTCCATGCCCGCACATCCCAAGGTTGTGGCCATTGTCCAGGCACGGCTGGGTTCCAGCCGCCTGCCCCTGAAATCCCTGCTCTGCCTGCGCCACACACCCATTATCGACTGGGTCACGGATCGTCTGGCCAGGGCTGCCAAGCTGGACGCCATCCTCGTGGCCGTGCCCGACACGCCATTGGACACTGTGCTGGCCGAACACCTGCACCGCCGCCACATTTCCTGCCTGGCCGGGCCGGAGAATGACGTGCTGGAGCGCTACCGTCTGGCAGCAGCGGCAACAGAGGCTGATTGGATCGTGCGCGTCTGCGCCGACAATCCCCTTATCTGGGGGGCGGCCATTGACCGCTTGGTGGAGTTTTTTGCCCAAGGAATCTGGGATTACGCCTATAACCACATTCCCCGTAATAATCTTTGGCCTGACGGTCTCGGTGCTGAAATTTTCTCCCGCGAACTGCTGGAACACATGGCCCACATGGCCACTTGTCCCGACCAGCGCGAACATTGCTGCAACTACATCTGGGACAATCAAGAGCGCTTCCGTATTGGCACCTTTGATCCCAAGGAATCTTGGCTACGCCATCCCGAACTCAAGCTGGATGTGGACAGCGCCGAGGATTTTTGCCGCCTGGCCCACAAACCCATCCATCCGGACATGGAGGCCAGAGAAATCGTCCTTTTGTTCACGGATACTGCGGAAACGGCTGCTCGCTAAAACCGAAAATCCCTCTTGCCCTGGGCAATGGCAGCGATATTGCGGCGGGCAATCTCGCGCACATGCGCGCTGGGCACCTTTTCCAGCTCCCGAGCGATGAGCGCCTCGCCCAAGGCGCGCGTGTCAGGGCTGGCATAGTCTTCCAGGTATTCCTTGAGCGTCATAAGGGCATTGGGGTGACAGCAGTTGAGAATCTGCCCGCTCTTGCACAGGCTCATGAAACGGTCCCCGGTGCGGCCCTGGCGGTAGCAGGCCGTGCAAAAACTGGGAATGAAATCCATACCCATGAGCCAAGCAACGACTTCGTCCAGGCTGCGACGGTCACTGACGTCAAATTGGGCACTATCCTCGTCTTCCGGAGTGGGATCGGCATAGCCCCCCACGCTGGTGCGCGAAGCCCCGCTGATTTGCGACACACCCAAACGGATGACCTTCTCGCGTACGGCCTGGCTTTCCCGCGTAGAGATGATCATGCCAGTATAGGGCACGGCAAGGCGGATGCAGGCGCAGATGCGGGCAAAAATGTCATCGTCAAGCCCGTTGTCAAAGCTGCCAGGGTCGATGCCGTCGGCTTTTTTCACGCGGGGTACGCTGATGGTGTGCGGTCCCACGCCATGCACGGCCTCCAGGTGTTCGGCATGCATGAGCAGAGCGGTAAATTCGTAGCGCCAGGACTCCAAGCCGAAGAGTACGCCTAGGCCCACGTCATCAATGCCGCCCTGCATGGCCCGATCCATGGCCTCAGTGTGCCAGGCATAGTCGTGCTTGGGACCGGCAGGGTGCAGTCTTGCGTAGCTCTCCTTATGGTAGGTCTCCTGAAAGAGGATATAGGTTCCGATCTGGGCTTCCTTGAGCTTGCGGTAGTCCTCCACTGTGGTGGCCGCAATATTCACGTTAACGCGGCGTATGGATCCGTTGCGATGGCGGACGGAGTAAATGGTGGCGATAGATTCCAAAATGTACTCAAGGGGGTTCATGGCTGGGTCTTCGCCTGCTTCAATGGCCAAGCGCTTGTGCCCCATGTCCTGCAAGGCCGTCACTTCGGCAACGATGTCTTCTTGGGAAAGTTTCTTGCGCGGCATGTGCCGATTTTGCCTGTGGTAGGGACAGTACAAACAGCTATTGACGCAATAATTGGAGAGATAGAGCGGCGCGAAGAGGACGATGCGATTGCCGTAAAAATCCTTTTTGATCTGTTCGGCCAGGGCATATAGGGCTGCGGTTTTTTCCGGCAAGGTGCAGGAAAGCAATGTCGCGGCCTCGCGATGGTCAAGCCCTTTACGCAGCCTGGCCTTGTCCAGGATACCGTCAATAAAGGCGGCGTCGCCGCAGTGCTTGTCGGCAAATTCCAGGGTGGACATGATCTCGTCATGGTCAATAAATTCCTCGGCTCGCAGGGATTGGGGATTGTACACGCGTCACTCCTTCGGCAAAATGTTGTGTCCATTCTTGGCGTTCGTTGCAATCTACGCCTTTTTCGTCGTATGCACCACAGTTTCCTGCCTGCGTTCTTTGGAAAGGCTCGCCCAAGTCCGAGCTTGACCAGAGCTTGTTCTCTCCTGTTCATCATCTTCGCCTGATCCAGGGGGCTACGGCAAATTCTTCCCCCTCTTCCCCGCAAAAGGAAATTTTTTCCGTTTTTCCCCTAAGGTTTCACCTCGGACAGCCGATACACTAAACAAGAGGCAAATGACGCTACACAAAGCTGTTTGCCCCACCGCACCCAAAGTCAGTCTGCGTTTGAGAGCGTAAAAACCAGAGAGCAAAGGCTGGTCTGTGGGGAGGGGAGTTTGACTGGAATTGGTTGAGGACTGGGGAGAGTCCGAAGACCACAACGCGCAGTGAGTGTGCAGGGGGCCGGAAGCCTAGCCGGCCTCCCGCAAAGCAGGAACAAAAGCGACCAACGCATTGCGCCACAGGAACATCTCCCCAGCGGAGGACAAGGTTCCCAAGGAGAGAGGATACATGGCGGTAGTCCGCAAGGATGCGGGCGCGCACATGGCGCCGCCAGGTAACAGAACATTCATGGAGGAATGTCATGTACATTAACAACAATTCAATGTCTGGAAACGTTGCCAACAATCTGACAACCCATTACACCAATCTGGCGCAGTCAACCCAGCGTCTGTCCACGGGTCTGCGTATCAACAGCGCCGCTGACGACGCTGCCGGTCTGGGCATCCGTGAACTGATGCGTACAGATATTGCGGCATTACAGCAAGGTGTGCGCAATGCCAACGACGCCATTTCCCTCCTGCAGACCGCCGACGGCGCCCTGGGCATCATCGACGAAAAGCTGATCCGCATGAAGGAACTGGCTGAGCAGGCTGCCACGGGTACGTACGATTCCACCCAGCGTCTGATGATCGAATCCGAGTATCAGGCCATGGCTTCGGAAATCACCCGAATCGCCAATGCCACGGACTTCAACGGTCTCCATCTGCTCAACGGCAACCTGTCCGGCTCTGTGCATGATGGCGAGTCCATGACCCCCACGGGCAAGCTGAAGATACACTTCGGCAACATGAATGACTCGGTCGAGGACTACTACTACATCCAGATTGACAGCTCCACGGCCTCTGCCCTGGGCGTGGGCAACTCCGCCGACAGCACTTCGAAGGCATATACCGTTTCCACGCAGGCAGCAGCACAGAGGGCTCTTGAGGGTCTGCAGCACGCCGTTGTGTCCAAGGATAAGATCCGGGCCAACCTGGGCGCTTTGCAAAACCGCCTGGAGAACACCATTTCCAACCTGACCACGCAGTCAGAAAACATGCAGGCCGCTGAATCGCGTATCTCCGATGTGGACGTGGCCAGCGAAATGGCGACCTTCGTGCGCAATCAGATTCTCACGCAATCTGCCGTAGCCATGCTTTCACAGGCCAACAGCATGCCGCAGATGGCCATGCAGCTCATTCGCTAGAAGCACATTGCGGGGAGGGGATTCCCGTAACAAGGGATCGAGGTCAAGCATGGCCTGAAACCCACAGAACATGCCAGGGGGGACAGAATGTTTTCTGTCCCCCCTTTCGCATTTTCAACGTCGGACGGCATTTTGACACAGGCGGCAATTTTTTCTGGCACGATTCCTGCTTAAAGAAGGGTACAGGTTTTCAGGCAAGATTGCCCCATGCAGTCACGGAAATCATGGAGCAAAAGCCAGCGGTCAAGGAACCTTCCAAAACACATGGAAGGAAATTGAAAAATCTCTCCCGCCAGGGCGGGGGAATGCGGCGGAAGTCCGCAAGGAAGCGGACGCGCATAGTGCGCCGCCGGGCAGACAGAACATTCATGGAGGAATGTCATGTATATTAATAACAATGCAATGTCTGGAAACGTTGCCAACACTCTGACCTCGCACTACAGCAATCTGGCACAGTCAACCCAACGCCTGTCCACGGGCCTGCGCATCAACAGCGCCGCTGACGATGCAGCCGGTCTGGCCATCCGCGAACTGATGCGCACAGATATCGCCGCATTGCAACAGGGCGTGCGCAACGCCAACGACGCTATTTCCCTCTTGCAGACAGCTGATGGTGCCCTGAGTATCATCGATGAAAAGCTGGTACGCATGAAGGAATTGGCCGAGCAGGCCGCCACGGGTACCTACGATTCCACGCAGCGTCTGATGATCGAATCCGAGTATCAGGCCATGGCTTCGGAAATCACCCGAATCGCCAATGCCACGGACTTCAACGGTATCCATCTGCTCAACGGCAATTTGTCCAGCAGCGTGCATGACGGCAATGCCATGACGTCGACAGGGAAGATGAAGATTCACTTCGGCAACTTGAACGACTCGGCAGAAGACTACTACTACATTCAGATTGAGGACACCACTGCCTCTGCTCTGGGTGTGGGCAACACCGCCGGATCGGGTTCTCTTGCCTACACGGTGTCGACACAGGCAGCTGCCCAGAGGGCTCTCGTGGGACTGAACAATGCCGTTGTCTCCAAGGATAAGATTCGTGCGAACCTGGGTGCGTTGCAAAACCGCCTAGAGAACACCATCTCCAATTTGACCACACAGTCTGAAAACCTGCAGGCTGCGGAATCCCGCATTTCCGATGTGGACGTGGCAACGGAAATGACCAAGTTCGTCCGCAACCAAATTCTCACCCAGTCCGCCGTTGCCATGCTCTCGCAGGCCAACAGCATGCCGCAGATGGCCATGCAGCTCATCGGCTAACCTGGTTGAGGATTGTGTTCAGCACGATTCCCATATATCCCCGAAGGGGTTCGCCCCTTCGGGGA
>JAFTCE010000167.1 GCA_017454855.1 Desulfovibrio sp. | reverse complement strand
TGAAGCATCTGGAGCGCATAGCCCGCACATGCTATACATCCGAGGACAGAATCACCCAGGACAGCTATGCCAAATTTCTGCGGGGCATCCTGGATAGAGGTCATGAAGCCATGATCGAGCACATCTCGGTGACGGCATACTTTTACACGGACAGGGGGGTGACCCACGAGCTCGTGCGCCATCGCCTGGCGGCCTATGCCCAGAGCAGCACGCGCTACTGCAATTACAGCCAGGACAAGTTTGGCAACAGCATCCATGTTGTCCAGCCACTGTACTTTGATCCCGAAGAGGAGCTCAAGCCGGTGTCGTTTCCGCTGTATCGTGAACGAGGCCACGCCGAGGACGTTCCCTTGATGGTCAATGCTTTCGATGTCTGGTTCCTGTCGGCGGCTTACGCCAACTGGGCCTATATGACGCTGACGCGGGTCTTTGGCAGGAAGCCGCAAGAGGCCCGTTCCGTGCTGCCCCAATGTACAGCGGCGGAAATTTATGTAACGGCGAATCTGCGGGAATGGAGGCATATTTTCAAGCTGCGCGCCCTGGGCACGACGGGGGCGCCGCATCCGGACATGCGTAGGGTGATGCTGCCGGCCCTTGAGGCCATGCACAGAGAGTTTCCCCTGATCTTTGACGATATTTACGACGAGTGCATGTCCAGGGGGCTGATTTCTGCGTGAGCAACCTTTTTTGCGCAATGTCTGGCAATGAAGTTGTGGGCCATTATTTTTTGCTGCGCGAAGCGGCGGGCGTCGCCATATTATTTGACTGTTTATTGTGCAATTTCAATATGTTGTATATATCAAGCTTTGCTTGAAAAACTTGGGGCCTGTGATACAAGAAAGGCACACTCAAAGCATACCATGGGACAACCGTACAACCAAGGGGACGCAATGGATGCGCTTTTCAAGAGGGGCGATGTTGTCAAGCTGGCAGACGCGGGATACGCAGTTGTCGTAAGCAGCGAACAGGGCACGGGCACAGGCGAAATCAATGTTACACTCTCGCTTGCGGACAAGCCGAAATGGACAAAGTATTTTCAGTCAAAGCTCGACAAGGTTGAAGACGTATCTCTGTTGCCGGACGAGATTCAGGAGGCGTTGACCTACGTTGATATAGATAACGAACCTAACTCCCCATGAGGCATAGGATTGCCACGCCCCCGATAATGAAAGAAAATTCTGAAGAGATCAGCAGAAAGGGCGTCATAATCTTTGGCGGGATATCCCCGATACCTAACTTGCCTGTGCATGGTACGAACAGTACCCCGGATTGCAGCTGAAAGCGCGCATGGGAAAATGAGCGGTCTTTTTGGCCAGCATTTTTCGACCATGTCCTGCTGATCTCCTCAGGAGATGACAGTATATGGAAATGGTCAAGTATGACAAGGTGATTGGGTTGGATGTTCATCAGGGAGTCATAGTCTGCTGCGCGATCTGGACGGAAAAAAATGCCCTGAGAGTTGAGAAAAACTCGTTCAAGACGTTCCGTAACGACCTCAGACAAATGGCATCCTGGTGTGCATCGCATTCACCAGATCTGGTCCTTATGGAAAGCACCGGGATATACTGGAAGTCGCCATATGCGCATCTTGAGAAGGCTGGGATAAAGGCTGCGGTCGTGAACGCCAGGCAGGTAAAACAGATGGAAGGGAAGAAGACTGATATTGGTGATGCCGAATGGTTAGCCCATGTTGGGCGGCTGGCTGTTTTCAACCGTTCATTCATTCCATCGAAACAATACCAAGACCTGCGTGTTCCCTCTCGGTATTTATTGAAGCTGCGTAATCAGCTCAGCAGTGAGAAAAACAGGCTTGCCAAAGTCCTTGCAGATGCCGGTTTTCGTTTGAATCTCGTATTTTCACGTCTTGGAGGAGTGAACGCTCAGCGTGTGATAGACGGACTCATGACAGGAAAACGCCCAGAGGAGATCATGGCATCGCTGGATGTGAAGCGATTGAAAGCGAGTGAAAAAGATCTTCGTTCAGCGTTAGATGGTGAACTGTCAGATGAACATCTGTTTACATTGAAAGAGATTACAGCCCACATCCATTATTTAGAATGTGAATCTGAACGCCTTCAACGTCATCTTACAGAGAAAGTAATCGGCCTTCATGAACATGCGCTTATGCTTCTTCAAACCATTCCAGGGATTGATGAGCAGTCAGCAGTACAGATAATCATTGAACTTGGAGGAGATAATCTGTCATCATTCCGTACTGCATCGCACCTTGCATCATGGGTAGGAGTATGCCCTGGCAATAATGAATCAGCAGGTAAACGAAAGCACGGTCATATTCGCAAGGGGAACTGCTATTTGCGAAGGATACTTTGCGAATGTGCTAATGCCGCTGTGAGAAGCAAAGGCACAACACTTCAATCAAAATATCAGAGTCTGAGAATACGAAAAGGCACGAAACGGTCTCTGATAGCAATTGTACATAAAATAGTAAGGCTTATCTACATCGTGTTTGAGAAGAAGGAAGGATACCGGGATCCTAAAATCGACTACGATGAGCAAAACGTCCTGAAAAACGGAAAACGGTGGATGCAAAAATTGATCGCCTGCGGGAAATGGCAGATAAACGCCATTGATCGTGAAACCGGGGAATGCTTTCAGAGCGCCTAGGCAGTCAGAGGATCAACAAACACAATCGTATTTCTGCCACGAAGCGTGTGGTAGTCTGAATTGCGTCCGTTTAACGGTGTTCTTTCATGGGAAAGATAATCCCACGAAGCCGCCACGTGGGGCATCTAGGGCAGATTGACGCTGGCCGGGCCGGCCTGGGATCGGAAGTAGAGTTGTCGGGGCATGGGGCTTGTCCTTTTTGTTTTCTCCAGATATGAAAATCTTATGGAGCATGTATGACCGACAATCAGCGCCAGGCATTGTTGAAAACACTTGCGGATTGGCACGAAAAACTTGGCATTGGCTGCTTTATCGTGGGCTTCTTCCAGCTTGAACATATCATTGGCGGCATCATTGGCGGCATTGTCTGCTTCCTGGTGACGCTTACTATTCGCATGTGGAGTGCACAATGACATTTGAACATGGAATTGCCTTTGTCGTTTGCTTTGCCCTTGGTTCTCTCGTTATGGCTTTTTTTCTGACGCACAACCGCAATCAGTGAATGGGATTGCTCTTGACGTACTGCCCCAGAGCGCGATCCCAGTTCATTTTCTCATAACGCCCGCGCTGACGCTGAAGCCCTTGCCCGCGCCGGCCGTTCCCGCCGCGCTCAGCTTGGAAG
>JAFTCE010000166.1 GCA_017454855.1 Desulfovibrio sp. | reverse complement strand
TGACGGGGAAGTCGGCGCGGCTTGCGTATCGGGCGTCGCCTTTGCCGCATGGGCAGCGGTCGGAGAAGCCTTGGGCGCGGGACTGGACGCGCCAGCCTGCGCAGCAGTGTCGCTCTTCGGCGCTTGCCCCTTTGACGGGGAAGTCGGCGCGGCTTGCGTATCGGGCGTCGCCTTTGCCGCATGGGCAGCGGGCGGAGAAGCCTTGGGCGCGGGACTGGACGCGCTAGCCTGCGCAGCAGTGTCGCTCTTCTGCGCTTGCCCCTTGGACGGGGAAGCCGACGCGGCTTGCGTATCGGACGTCGCCTTTGCCGCCTGGGCTGCGGTCGGAGAAGCCTTGGGCGCGGGACTGGACGCGTCAGCCTGCGCAGCAGTTTCGTTATTTTGACCCTTTGGCGGAACGTCCGTGTTCGTCGCGTTCTGCTCGCCAGCCACTTAGAACGCTCCGTATTCAAAAATATCCGGAGCCAGCGTCCACGCGCCTTCTTCCTCCTTACAGGCTGCCAAAGAACGACGCATGCCGCCGTCATGGCTGTACGCCCGCTTGCAGAGCTGGCCCAGGGCAGAGACATAGGAATGGCCCACCGTGACCGTCACCGTTGAACCCAAATGTGTATTCGCGAAGGTTGAGGTGTCCCCCTCCAAACCCGTGCCAATGAAATGCGCCATGGCGCCGTCGGGAGACAGCGCCGCCGGATTTTGATCAGACGTCTGCACATCTCTATTGCTCTGCCTTGGCGCACAGGCAGTACAACACAAGACGACAGACAACGTTATATAGAGAAAAAATTTCATCCATCGCACTCCAGAACGTTACATAAAGCGCAACACAGGCGCCTTGGTGCAGATCCGTTGATACTCGGCTACGGCATCGTCGATGTTGTGATAGAAAACAATTTTGCCATTGTCGAGGACACCGGCAACATCACACAAACTTTTGATTGTTCCGACGCCATGTGAAACGACAATCAGGGTAGATTTCGCCTTTCGCTCCATGAACACTTTTTTGCTCTTAGCGCGAAAGGAGCTGTCTCCCACTGCCGTAACTTCGTCAATAAGATAGAAATCAAAACCAATGGCCATGCTCAAGCCAAAGGCCAACTTGGCTTTCATGCCCGAGGAATAGCTCTTGATGGGGACATCCATGTAGTCGCCAAGTTCTGAGAAATCCTCCACAAATGCTGTCACTTCGTCGATATCCGCATTGTAAATACGGCAAACGAATCGGAGGTTGGCCCGACCCGTCAGACTGCCATGAAAACAGCCGGCAAAGCCAATGGGCCAAGATACGCTGCTTGTGCGCACAACCTGCCCCGAATCCGGCATGGCCGCACCGCCAATGATGCGCATGAGCGAGGACTTGCCAGCGCCGTTACGCCCTAAAATGCCCACATTGACGCCAGGCGTAAAGTCAACGTTCACATGATCCAGAACAACCCGCCGCCGGTTGCCTACGCGGTACGTTTTACAGACGTCACGTAAACTGATCACAAGCCCGCCTCCTTCCGTACTCTTCACAAAACTTAGGCGTCTCGAAGCAATAGACGTAGAAGGAGTATTTTACATGAGATTGGCTTTGCTGTCTACGCTGCCTGGAAAGGCACATAGGCAACCTAGGCAAAACGGCTGACTGCGGTAATGAGAACCATATCCAGCGGCACATTTTCATATATGCCCACGGTTCGTGTTTTACCCTTGGCAATTTTGTCAACCACATCCATGCCGTCCGTCACCTGGCCAAAGACGCAATACCCCCAACCGTCCGGAGTGGGCGCGCTATAATCCAGAAAACTGTTATCAACCAGATTGATGTAAAACTGGGCCGTGCCGCTGTGGGGATCACGGGTACGGGCCATGGCCAGGGTGCCACGCAGATTTTTCAGGCCATTGTCAGCCTCGTTGGGCACGGGTTCCCTGGTCGGCTTTTCCTCCATGCGCGCGCCAAGCCCGCCGCCCTGGATCATGAAGCCGGGAATGACGCGGTGAAAGATGGTATTGGCGTAAAAACCGTCGTCGACATATTGCATAAAGTTTGCTACTGTCTTGGGGGCCTTGTCGGCAAAAAGCTCTATCAGGATATCGCCGGATGTGGTCTCCAGCAGCACCGTGGGATTGTCAGCCATGGCTGCTCCTCGCTCTTGGGGTTTGACACCTCCACACTGCCCGACAAGGATCTGCGGGGGCGGTATTGTTGGAGGAGGCGTTTCGCCTCTACTTGCCATCGTCTCCGCCGCTCGTCAACAGCTATTCCTGCTAAAGCCCACCCTATGCCAGGAGATGCGCATTTCTGGATGACAATGTCCTCTGGTAAGGGTATGGTTGCTGCATGGCACATTCTTCAGCCCCCCCCTCCCAAAGCGCCCAAGCGCAGCAGCGCCTGCCGGGACTCCCCGCAAGTACGAGCAATGCCTTTTTCCCGCCCGATGCGCATCTAGCGCAGGTGCAGGCGGCTTTGCTCAGTTGGTTTACAACACACCAACGTCCCTTGCCCTGGCGAAAAAGCTATACGCCCTACGAAGTCTGGATTTCAGAAGTCATGCTCCAGCAAACGCAAATGGAACGCGGCGTCGCCTATTTCCAACGCTGGATGGAACGTTTCCCGGACATTGCCACGCTGGCCGCTGCCGACGAAGAAACAGTGCTACGCCTCTGGGAAGGTCTGGGCTACTATTCTCGCGCACGGCATGTGCTGGCTGCCGCCAGACGCATCCGTGACGTGCATGGAGGCTGTTTTCCGTCGAAGTTGGCGGATATCCGCGCTTTGCCTGGTGTGGGTCCGTACACGGCAGGCGCCATTGCCAGTATTGCCTTTGGCGAGCGTCTGCCCTGTGTGGACGCCAATGTAGAGCGGGTCGTGGCCCGCCTATTCAATGTGGACGGTCCGGTCAAGCAAGAGCCGACGGCTGGCCTCATTCACGCCTGGGCCTTACGCTTGGTTCCACCAAGGCATACGCGGGAACACAATCAGGCAATGATGGAAATGGGCGCTCTGGTTTGTCGCAAAAAGCCCCGTTGCCCGGAATGTCCCCTGGCCCGCTTCTGCATCAGCAGACACCTCGGCCTGGAGCTGCAACGTCCGGTACCAGGGAAAAAAGCACGCATCACTCCAGTCAGCGCCGTGTGCGGCGTACTCTTGTCTGCCGGGCGCGTTTTCGTGCAAAAACGCCTCGAGAACGACGTATGGGGCAATCTGTGGGAATTTCCCGGCGGCAGCGTGGAGGAAGGGGAAAGCCCGGAGCAGGCCATTGTCCGTGAATTTCTGGAAGAAACCGGCCTGGGCGTGCGCGTTGTGGCAAAACATGGCCTTATTCGGCATGGCTACACCAGCTATAGGCTGCGCCTGCACTGTTTTGGCCTTGCCCTAGCCGCAGGCGCAAACGACCTGCAATCACCGCCCACGCCGCCCGTACTCACGGCTGCTCAGGCTTTCCGCTGGATGCTTCCGCAGGAGCTGCCAAGCGTGGCCATGCCGACGCCGCACCGCAAGCTGGCCAACAGGCTGTGGCAAGGAAAAGGCGCTCACTGCCTTTGACATCCTCCACCCCTTCAGTCCACAGGATGGCCGGCTGCCCGGTATTCGTTGAGCTTGTTGCGCAGCGTGCGCACAGAGATCCCCAGCAGTTCAGCTGCTTGTGTGCGGTTGCCAGAGGTTGCCTCAAGGCCCTTGATAATCATAATGCGTTCCATTTCGTGCAGGGGAATGACCGGCCCGGACAGGGCTACCCCACCTTCGAATCCCGGTAGCGAAGCCTGTTCCCGTGCAGCGGGTGCGGGACGCAGGTTGGACTGGTTGGCAGAAGATACGTCAGGGGGTGAACCAGGAGACGAAGCGCCTATCGAGGGATGTGGGGAGGCTGGCAGCTTTGGCAGAACTTCCTCCTCGGCCTCGTCCTCGGCAAACAATGGCCATTCCTCATCTTCAAGCAAAAAATGGCAGGGTTCCACGGGCTGCCCGTTGGCCAAAAGGACGGCGCGTTCCATAAGATTTTGCAATTCGCGCACGTTCCCCGGGAAGTCGTGCTGACGCAGCCACTGCACGGCCTGTGGCGAAAGCGACGTGGATGGGAGCTGATATTCACGCACATACATATCCATGAAAAAATGGGCCAGCTCCAGCACGTCGTTGCCTCGTTCACGCAGGGAGGGCAGACGCAGGGGAATAACATTGAGGCGGAAATACAAATCTTGACGAAATTTCCCTTCCTTAACCCAATCTTCGAGGTTTCTGTTGGTGGTGGCCAGGACGCGCACGTTGACCTTGACGGTCTCCGTGCCGCCCACGCGATCGATTTCGCCTTCCTGGAGGACGCGCAAGAGCTTGGCCTGCAGGGCCAAATCCATCTCAGAAATTTCGTCCAGCAGCATGGTGCCGCCGTCCGCCATTTCAAATTTGCCCAATTTGCGGGCGATAGCCCCGGTAAAAGCCCCCTTTTCGTGACCAAAAAGCTCGCTTTCCAACAAATGTTCGGGGAGAGCAGCGCAGTTGACGGCAATAAAAGGCTTGTCGGCCCGCCTGCTCATGGCATGCAGGTAACGCGCAAACATTTCCTTGCCGGTTCCCGATTCGCCCATAATCAGCACTGTGGCCTTGGAACCGGCCACCTGACGTGCCAATTGCAGGACGCGGACAATGGCCGGATGTCGTCCCACGATGCGCGGGCCACTCGGCGTCGCTGTCTGCGGCTTGTGCCCCCCCAGGGTTGTGACGGGCGGAATGGGGGCGGACTTGCGCGCATCGTTGGCCACGGCCATGATGCGCTCCACATTCAAGGGTTCCAGCCAGTAATCGCGGGCGCCAAGCCCAAGGAGGCGTTCGGCTTCCTCCGAAGTTCCCTTGTCTGTGACAACAATAACGGGAGGGAACTCGGCCTTGCCTGCAGCAGCGGCCAAGAGGTCTTCCACTCGATAGCCAGGCAGCGAGGGGCGTGAAAAAATAACACCAGGCCCGGATTTACGGATAAAGTGTTCGGCGCCGCTGAGATTTTCCGCAATGCCGATTTCAAGACCGGCATCCCGCAGGGCGGGAAAAATCGCAGTGACGGACTGGGCTGGAGTGAGAAACAAAAGACGACGCATGGATTTATTTGTACATGTTCACGCGACACAATGCAACAATCATTTACGCGCATTGGCCGAAATTGCCATTGACGGACGGCCAAGGCAATGGCACCCTTGAGGGGTAGGCTGGCCTGCGACGAAATTCCACCTGCATCTTCAACAGCACCTATGTGCAAGGATGTGTCATGCCCATTTCCCTGAAATCGTCCCGATCGCGCAAATCCCTATGGTTAGAATACGCCGAGGCCCTGGCTGTGGCCCTCGTCCTCGCCATGTTCATACGCACCTTTGTGATTCAGGCGTTCAAAATCCCTTCCGAATCCATGCTGAACACCCTGCTCGTGGGCGACCACCTGCTGGCCAGCAAGTTCGCCTATGGGATAAAGATCCCTTTCACGCATACCTACGTCTGGCGCGGGGAAGATCCGCAGCGCGGCGACATCATCATTTTTGAATACCCCAATGATCCCGACACGGACTTTATCAAGCGCATCATCGGCATCCCTGGGGACATCATCGAAGTGCGCAACAAGCAACTCTACCGCAACGGCGCCCCGGTCAAGGAAGACTATATTCGCTTTACCGAACCCGGTCACATCCAGCCCGTGCGCGACAACTACGGCCCAGTCACCGTGCCAGCGGACAAGTATTTCGTCATGGGCGACAACCGCGACAATTCCATGGATTCCCGCTTCTGGGGCTTTGTGAACCGCAGCGCCATCCGCGCCAAGGCCTGGCGCATCTACTGGTCCTGGACAGGACTCAACGACATCCGCTGGAAACGCATCGGTCGCGCTGTGGAATAGATCATGGTCGTCAGGCTGTACAGTGGCGGCGTGGAGGGCGTTGATGCCTATCCCGTAGAACTGGAAGTTGACTATGTTCGGCAGGGGCTGCCGGCCTTCACCATGGTCGGTCTGGCCGAGGCAGCCGTGCGCGAAGCAAAGGATCGTGTGCTTACGGCCCTGCGGGCTTGCGGCTTTCACCTGCCAGCGGCGCGCATCACTGTGAATTTGGCGCCGGCTTGGCGGCGCAAGAACGGCGCCGGCTTCGACCTACCGCTGGCCATTGGCCTGCTGGCGGCCAGCGGTTGTATTGCCCCCGAACGACTCAATGGTCTCTATCTGACGGGCGAACTCTCCCTCAATGGCGCCTTGCGTCCGGTCAGCGGCGTACTGCCCCTGGCCTTGCTGGCCAGGCAGCGCCAGGCTTCAGGACTGGTGGTGCCCCCAGGCAACGGGGCCGAGGCAGTCATGGCCAGGGGCCTGAAAGTCTACGCGCCCGAAGACTTGGGCCGCTGCATGGCCTTTTTGAGCGGGGCCGAAGACCTCGCCCCCTTGGAAGAAATGGCCGTCAGTCCCCAATCCTCGAACGCCCATGCCGTTGACTTTGTCGAGGTCAAGGGCCAGGAGGCGGCCAAGCGTGCGCTGGAAGTGGCGGCTGCCGGCGGGCACAATGTGCTGCTCATCGGACCGCCTGGCAGCGGCAAGACCATGCTGGCCCGACGTCTGCCTACCATCCTGCCTCCTCTGGACTTCGAGGAATCCCTGGAAGTGACGAAAATTTACAGCGTGGCTGGCAAACTGCCTCCTGAAGGTGGCCTTGTACGCACCAGGCCCTTTCGGGCACCACACCACACTATTTCCGACGTGGCCCTGGTGGGCGGGGGCACCTGGCCGCATCCGGGGGAAATCAGCTTTGCCCACAGGGGCGTACTCTTTCTTGACGAGCTGCCGGAATTCCGCAAGTCCGCCCTGGAAGCACTGCGCCAACCGCTGGAGGGTGGCACGGCTGTCATTGCCAGGGCATCGCACAGCGTGACCTTCCCGGCACGCTGCATGCTGGTGGCCGCGATGAACCCCTGTCCCTGCGGCTATTACGGAGACCCGACGCATCAGTGTACATGCCGCCAGGAACAGCGCGCCCGCTACCGAGCGCGGCTCTCCGGCCCGCTCCTGGATCGCATTGACGTCCATGTGGAAGTGCCCGCCGTGTCCTATGCGGATTTCAGCGCCACAGACAGTGGTGCGGCATCGGCGGCCATGCGCGAACGCGTCCTGCTTGCTCGCAGCATACAGCACGCACGTTACGGATCCCAAGGGCCACGCTGCAATGCAGAACTCTCGGGAAGCCTGCTGGAGCAGCATTGTGCCCTGGACGCTGAGGGCCATGCCCTCCTCGAAGCGGCAGTCACACGTCTCGCGCTTTCGGCCCGGGCCTGTGCCCGCGTGTTGCGTATGGCGCGCACCATTGCCGACATGGAAGAAAGCCCCGACATTGCTCCCCGCCATCTCGCAGAGGCCGTGTCCCTGCGTGTGCTGGACAGAGGGGAATAGCTCTCTATCCAGCCCTGCGCCACGAACGCCCGGCGGCCTGTCCGTGGCCCTTCTTCTGGCGACCTGTTCGCGCCACGCTCTTTTTTCTTCCGGACTTGTCCTGCTGAATCTGCATCTTGCGCCGTTCCTTGCCCTTACTGCGCACTCGCTTGCCTTTGGGGTGCTTTGCGTACGCAACCTGACGCGAGGGAGCATACCCGTACAGGCTACGCGCCTCGCGGGCGGTGATGTGCAAATCCGGATGATAGTTCTCTCGGGGCAGACCGTCCAGGGCGCGTTCAACGCTGGGCGCTTGGCCGGCGCAGACCTGAAAGCCAGCGTCAAGCATGCGAAAAGCCTCAATGCTGCGCATTTCCGAATCCGGCGCCCCGAGAATCACCGCCAGCAGGCGTTTGTTGCCCCGTTTTGCCGTGAAAATGAGGTTATACCCTGAAGCGCGCACCCAGCCCGTTTTCAAACCATCTGCCCCTGGATACTGGCCCAGCAGGGGATTTTTGTTCCAGCTCAGGACATTGCCATGACGCAGCACGTGGGTATTGTGATAGAGCAAGGCCTGGGGATGGGCGCGCAGATAGGCTCTGGCCAAAATCAACATATCGCGCGCTGTGGTGCATTGGCCCAGGGCTGGCAAGCCGTGGGGGTTCAGGAAAATTGTGTGGCGCATGCCCAGAAGACGCGCTTTGGCGTTCATCATGTGGACAAAAGCTCGCACCGAACCGCCCACCATTTCGGCCACGCTCACGCTGGCATCGTTTCCCGAGGAAACGGCCATGCCCATGAGCAGGCGCTCCAGAGAAACGCTCTCGTTGACGCGCAGGCCCATGCGCGAACCGCCTGTGCTGGCAGCCTCACTGCTGACGCATGTCAGGGCTTGCGGCTTGAGCATTCCGGCGGATATCTGATCCAAGGCCAGGAACATGGACATGATCTTGGTCAGGGATGCCGGCGGGATATACTCGTCGGCATTTTGCTCAAAGAGTACCTGATCCCTGTCCAAGTCAAAGAGAATGGCCGAACAAACCTGCAGGTCGCCGTCCTGGGGCACCTCCGGAGCAGCGTAGCTGCCATTGGGCAAGGCGGCCAGGCACAGCGCCGCGCCGCACAGAAAAACGATTCCAAGCGCCAAAGTCCGGAATTGATTGCTGAACATTGTGAACACGGTGAACATGGGGAATCCTTGCAAGCGCCGTGTCGGCACGGCAGTGAGGGCTAACCAATGTTGGTTGACGTCGCCATGCTCTAGAAAAATTCTAGATGACCAAAGCGGAAAGATTGTATGCCAATATCTCAAGCATGGCAAGCACAGATGATCGTGAGTGTTGCGCCTGGTTCACGTCACGTTGTGGGGGAGTTTTGCCGTGCGACGAAATGCGCAAGACGCCAACATGGCAGCGCAGCCTCCACTGGAGACTGCGCCATTGCCAGAGGAGACTATCTTTTGAACTCTTCGTACGTGTACGTTCTGCCCACGCCAAAATGGATAACCCATTCGGGCTTTTCCGGTATGGGCATCCAGTAGCCAAAGGTCTTACCCATAGGGCCTTCATAGGTGACAGCCACTGTTTGCTGGGTGTCAATGGCCCTGTTGCACAGACAGCCCTTGTGGTCTTCTGGCTTGCCAATGGAAGAACATTTGACGCCAGCCTTGAGGCCCAGTTGCTCGCCCACCTTGTTGACGGCAACCATTTCCCGGTTTCTTTGCGTGATGGTCACGGGTTCCGGGAAATTGTCCCACATGACGTGAAAGGCCGTGATGATTTCCGCGTCTGTCATTTCGATCTCCTTTGCTGCTCAGTTACTGGAGTTCACATCCTTGCGCAGACAGTAGGCATTAGCGCAGCATCTTCACGCTGAACATCTCAGGCTGTATGGTTCGTGCGTAAGAAATTGCAGGCAGGCCAAAGAGTATGGTATAATTCAGTTCGTACTGCGAGGGTATTTCCAAAAGCGCGTAAACGTCGGGAACCTGCTTGGCTATGGTGACGGCCATGTCGCACCAGAGGGTGCCCAAGCCCATGCTCTGGGCATACAATTCAAAATAGGACAAGGCGATGATGGGATCTGCCGTTTCGCAGCCTGCGATGGTTTTCGTTCTGTCAATGGCCACAGAAATCATGGCCGGTGCGCCGCGATAGATGATGTCCTTCCCCTGCTGGAAGGCTTCACGGGCGGCCAGTTGAAATCCCGACGGATTGGGCATTGCCTGAATTTTTGCATAGGTTGTTTTGCGCAATGCGTCCATTTTTTCCCTGGTGGCGATCACGGAAAAAAACAAATTGTCCGCATTGCCGCCAGTGGGAATATAGGGCAGCATGCCAGCCAGCTTGCGCAAGGTTTCCTCAGGCACGTTTTCTTCTTTGTAGTGGCGGACGCTGCGTCGGGATTTGATGAGCTGCAGCAGGTCGTCACTGTTTCCATAGCCAACGGGGGTTGAATTTTGAGGATTTTTTTCTCCGAAGGACAGGGCGCCCGTGGGGCAAATGGCCATGCAATGCTGACAGCCAACACACTGGCTTTCCCCGCCTGGAACATAGTGCGGATGTTCGTCCGCATCAAAGGCAAGAATGCCCAAGACGCAATCCTGTAAGCACAGGCCGCAATGAACGCACCTTTCCTTGTCTACCGTTATGCTAGGCCGCATATTCCCTCCAAACCAACCGTGTTCATTGGCTGCGTGGCGGGCGCAGAGGAGACCTGCGCACACCATGCATACAAGATCATTTGTTATAGGCAATGCCGTGGGCCTCAAATACGGCCTTCATGCGCTCGGCATGTTCATCCTCTTCGGCAATGGTGGATTCCACGCAGTCGGCCAGGGCGGGTTCGCCTGCGGCGCGAATTTCATCGGCCAGGCTGCGCAGGTGGCCGTTGGCAGATGCCTCTAATCTGTACATCCTGACGGCCTGCGCCCACAATTCCTCCTCGCTTTCCTTACCCTTCCCCAGCATGGCGCCGTACATGCCGCCGTGCAGGGCGTCCTCACAGGCATTTTTCAGCATGGCGTCGGCGAGGTCGTGCAGGCCCTTTTCCCTAGCCAAGTAAATGAGGACGAAGTACAGCTCGCTCCCATTGGTTTCCGCAGCGTGCATTTGCCGTATTTTGTCGGCAAATTTGGATTTTTCGGCATAGTTATGCATTGTCATGCTTTCCTCCTTGATACGTGAGTTCGTGTCACATCACAGGACATCCCCAAATGCCCATCGCGCTATGCCTTGTTGAAGGCGTTCTTGGGTTGACGGCAGCGTGGGCACTTCCAGTCGTCGGGAAGGTCTTCAAATCTGGTGCCTGGGGCGATACCGTGTTCCGGGTCGCCTTTCTCCGGGTCATAGCAATAGCCGCAGACAGAACAGACATACTTGCCCGTGGCCTGCTTGACTGCAATGTGTTCGGGCGGGATGACTTCCGGCGGTTCATTGAGATTGACAACGCGCCTGGCTTCCAGGTTTTCATAGCCAAGGGGTGTGTGGGTGGAGCAGTACACTGTGGGATGTTCGCTCACAAAGGTGCGCACCTGGTTTAAAGTATCACGGGCGGCATCCTTGTCTTCGTAAACGATGGACAACTTGTTGGCGTAGAGGGCCTCATCCGAATAGGTGACATCGCCGTGCATCATGTAAAACAGGCCACCATCTTCGACGATGATGATGCTATTGCCCTTGGTGTGCCCCTTGGCCTCAATGAAATAGACATTATCGGCAATCTTCTCATGGGCCTTGAAATTGTAATAGGAACCGTCCTTGTAGGTAACGCGGACGATATTTTCGCCCTGGAGCTTCAGGTCGTCGGCTTCCTCAGGAGCCATGTAGATCTTCGCATTGGGGAAGCTGCGCAGCTCGCCCGTGTGGTCGGCATGCTTATGCGTCACAAGGATCTTTGTGACCTGCTGCGGCGTGTAGCCCAGGTCGGCCAGGGCGGACACATAGTCCTTGATTCGTGCGCCGAGATAGACCTTGGTCTGTTCGTCGGGCACGGCATCCGGCGTTTCCTTGGGCATGCCCGTGTCCACGAGGATGACTTCCTTGCCCGTGTCGATGAGGAAATTCTGCAAGGATGAGCGATAGCGCACAGTAGGGTCAAAATGATCTTCGCCCTCTTCACCGCCCATAACCAGGGGTTGGGTTAAAAAACCGTTCTCATACAGTTTGACAGCCTTGATAATCACAATATGCCTCCTTACACGATCTTGAAATGTTTCGTCACAGGCCTGCGCTGTTATTTCATTGGGCGGCCTGCGTTTCCTTCAGGCGAAAGACGCGTTTGGGCTGCCCGCAGAGGGGACAGACATAGTCTTCCGCTTCATCGTCCAGATTGCCAACGTACTCGTAGCCGCAGCAGGCGCAGACATAAACCTTTTGCCCTTCTGAACGCAACAAGTCGGGCTTGTGCGTTTCGAGAATTTTTTGGAGCAATTCGCCGTGATGTCCTTCTTGCCTGGCAAAGACGGCAATTTCCGCAGCAGCCTCCTCGAGTCCTGCGGCACGGAATTTTTCAGCCAGCCCCAAGAGCTTTGTCTCGCCGCTCGCCTCCGCAGCTTGCAGGCCGCGCACCATGCCCCAGAAATTCTGCGGATACTTGCCATTTAGCGTGGCGTAAAATCCCGCATGCACGGCCTCCTGGTTGGCCGCTTCCAGGAAATCTGCTGCCACATCCTCGTAGCCCTGTTCCTTGGCTAGACGCGCCAGAGAATAATACATCATCACCCCGTGGGCCTCGCCCAGGGCCAGAGTTTCAGCAATTTTTTCCAGATTCGTTCCTTTCGTCGCTCCATGGAGACTCATGGCATCCTCCCGCTTTTTTACAGATACTACTGCACGTTTTTGACCTCAATGTGACCTTTGGAACCGTTGCGGAAAAAATTTCGGCAAGGTGACGCGCATGTCTGTTCCGCGTCCCACAACGCTGTGACAGGCAATTGCGCCTCCGAGAACCTGTGTCACGCTCTTCACGATGGACAAGCCCAATCCATGCCCTTGTTCCTTGTGGGATTCCTCGCATTGATAAAATCTTTCCCAGATGTAGGGCTGTTTATCGACAGGAATGCCCTGGCCTTCGTCCCGTATGCTGACGGAGATGGATTCCTCGGTCGCCTTGGCGCACACATGCAGCGTTTTCCCAGCAGGCGAGTACTTCAAGGCATTTTCAAGAAGATTGAGCCACAGCTGTTCCAGGAGATCGGGATCGCTTTCAATGGACATTTGCTCCATCTGCATGTCCAAGACAATATTTTTTTCTGCGTGCTTCTCCCAGAGTAAAATGAGGCAGCGCCGTATTTGCTCGTCCACGGCAATGCACTCGCGCCGCGTAAGGATGTTCTGGGCATCCAGACGGGAAAGACGCAGGATGTTTTCCGCAAGGCGGGAGAGGCGCTGGGCTTCCTTGTGCATCAGGGCAAGATACTGCTGCCGTTCCTGTGGGCCAATGCCGTCCTCCATGAGGATTTCCGCAAAGCCGATGATGGAGGAAAGCGGGGTTTTGATTTCATGAGAGACATTGCTCGTGAAATCCTTCTCCACACGCGCCATGCGTTCCAGTTCCTGTGTCATGCAGTTGAAATTTTGGATGAGGGATCGGGCTTCGGCTATGCCTATGCTCCACTGCGGCAGAGGTATGCGTACGCTAAAATCTCCGGCCGCCACGCGAGCGGCGGCATCCACCACGGCCTGGGCAGGACGAATGTAGCGCCCGGCCTCCCACGCCAGAGCGATGCCGCTCAAGAGCAAGGTCAATGCGCTGAAAAGGACATGCGCCATGGTGAGGTCGCGGCCAAGGCCCGTTATCTGGTCAAGCATGAACAGAACCGTTAGGGACACGAGGCTGCTAGCGGTCAGGGTCAAGACAGTGGCAAGCGCGAGATGGAGCCGTAAGGGTAAGACGATGTTTCCGCGTCGCAAGCGTTGCAAAAAGGCATTCACGGCCTTCCCTCCTGGTTGAAGACGGCTTTGTAACCAAGACCGCGCACTGTCTGAATGGAGAAATCAGGATTGTCTCCGAATTTGCGGCGCAGCTTTTTGACGTGCGCGTCGACATTGCGGATGTCCGTATCTGCATTCATGCCCCAGATTTCATCCAAAAGCTCCTGACGGGTGAATATCTTGCCAGGGTGGTTCAAGAGTTTGAATAGCAGGTAGAATTCCTTGGGTGGAAGATAGACCACGCTTTGCCCTGTCCGAACGGACAGTTCTTCATAGTCAAGCGTCGTGCCCCGCATGCTGAGGCGTTTTTTATTCACGAGCTGTGCGCGGCGCAGGAGGGCTTCCACGCGCAAGAGCAATTCCCGCAAGCGAATGGGTTTCACCATGTAGTCATCCGTGCCGACCCGAAAGCCGCGCTCCATGTCCTCCATTTGGTTTTTGGCCGTAATCATGAGTACTGGCACGGAATTTTGCGCCTCACGTAGGGCCATAGTCAAAGTATAACCATCCATGCGCGGCATCATGACGTCACAGATCACGAGGTCAATGTGTTCACGCTCCAGTAGGGAAAGGGCCTCCTCTCCGTCGAAAGCGGAACATGTCCGATACTGTGCCTGCTTCAGCCTGGCACAGAGCATGCAATTGAGCGCCGTGTCGTCTTCCACGACAAGGATGGAAAACATGGCCAATGCCTCCTGAGGTTTGACAACGTTCCTGTGCCTGGCAAGAAACGCTGCATCGCAAGAATCCTTTGGGCTTGTCCCTGCCACATATGACAGTGCTAGCATTTTAGCGCAAAGAGCGCTACCCACTGAAAACTTTCTGGCCGACAATGCAGATGTTGCTTGCATGAGCCTGCAAAAAAGGCTATGCCTTGCAAAATTTTTGAAAAAGTCGCTGGCAGGGCATATGGACAAGACATTGATGACCGTCAAGGGCTATGTCACGGTACTTCCGCCTTCTCTGGATGCGCGTCAAGCACGTGTGGCCATAGTGCAGGACGATGTGGAATACCGCATTGTTCCGCGAGGCGCAGGCGTTGACCTGGACGACATGGTGAACGTACCGGTGGAAGCCACCGGCATGCCGGAGGAGAAAGACGGCGTTCAGTACCTCATTGTGCGCAGTTACAGCGTGTTGGAAGACGACTCCTGGCTGGAAGAGTAGACGCGCTTGCGCCTCTCTTGCTGCGCTCAAAGCCGGAACAGCGACATTTGGCGGGACTCGCGCTTTGTTGTGCAGTGTTGACAAAAGCCTTCAATGCGCGACAGCAGGGGCGATGGCCGCAATGTCAGTTGTCTGCCGAAAAGCGTTCGTCTTGCGCACGTACTCAAAAACAAAGCCCGGGCAGCCCTGGTCAGGCCCACATAGAGCAGACGTGTCTCTTCTTCCTCGCTTTCCTCTGCCCCATTCAGGCATTCCTCCGATCTCTTTCCTGCCTGCTTTGGCCCGAAGAGCGCGCTTCTGCGCAGGGGTAACAGCCCATCCTCCAAGCCGGGAATAAAAACAGCCTGAAATTCCAACCCCTTGGATGCATGCAGTGTCAAAAGCTGCACACGTTCTGCCTTGGCGCACACGGCTTCTTCCTCACGCATCCAGGCAATACGCTGGAAGAGCTGCGTCCAGGAGGCACACTCCTGCCACAGGGTACAAAAATCCCGCCAGGCCCGACCGGCAAGGAACTCCTCGCCTGCCCAATCCTGGGCCTGCAGCCAGGCTTGCAGGCCGCACAAGGCTGGAAGACCGCCATCCGTGGGGCCACACGTCAGCTCCAATGCTGCGTCCCTCGCATCCGCAAACGTGCCCCTGTGCGGCCCAGAACTGTGCGCTGCAAGCAGCGTCAAGAGACGACCGCAGGTTCTGTCCTGGAGAAAGGATTCCTCCACTGGTGCCGCACAGGGAATGCCCGTCTTTTCCAGCCAGTCGCGCAGGAGAGGTATTTGGGCTTTCAGCCGCACCAACACGGCAATGTCGCCTGGCGCAAGGCTGCCGACCAATGGCCCGGTACTGTGGTCGAGCAAGGTGTGGGACGTAGCGCCCAGAAGTTCCCCCACCCTTTGGGCCACCCAGCGCGCTTCGGCTTGCGCGTCCGGCGCGGAAAAGAAACGCAGTTGCGCCGACAGTGGCCGTGCGGCCACGAGCGAACCGGCCTGGCCCTGATTGCCCAGAAGGCTGTGCGCCATGTCCAGCACCTTTTGACTGGCGCGGTAGCTGCGGCCCAGGCGCAAGGTAATGAGGTTCGGCCAGCAGGCGCGCAGGCTGGCTTCGCTCTGTCCGCTGACCCCACGAAACCCGTATATGGCCTGATCCGGGTCACCAATGCCAAAAAAGCCGTGGCCATGTGCAGGAAGTAGTGTGCGCACAATACGCAGTTGCAGTGGGGAAAGATCCTGTACTTCGTCCACAAGCAGATGCAGGGGGCGCTGGCCCTCTTCCAAGGCCGCTGCCCGCGCCAGCAGCCAGTCCAGGAGATCGGCATAATCCATGCGAATCAGGCCGTCGCTTTTCTTGCGCGCCGTATAGTTGGCTGCTGCCAGGGCCAGATCATTGTCGGCGGCCTGGTTTGGCAGCCCCTGCTCGCGGGTCTTGGCATATGCCTTCCAGAGGCGTCGCGCTTCCGCAGAAGCCAGCTGTGGGTTGGAGAGACAGAAAAGATTTTCCGCAGTTTCTTCCCCCAACAACAGGGGGGGCTTGGTGGAGGACGCACAGAGCCAGCGCCAGGCAAGGCCGTGCAAGGTGTCGCACTGTGGCAAGGCCCCTGCTGCGCGCCCGGGGAAGGCCAAGGCCAGGCGTTCGCGTATTTCTCCGGCAGCGCGCCTGGTAAATGTCACGGCCAGCAGCCGCGACGGTTCCAGGCCCTCGCGAACCAGACGCTGCAGGCGACCTACGAGCACGCGCGTCTTGCCCGCGCCTGGGCCGGCGACGATCAGAACCGGATCCGGCCCGCTGTCCAGGGCTTGCTGCTGTTCCGCAGAAAATGCCGCAGATGCCCTCGGCGCTTGCCCTGTGGACGCAGAAGGCTCTTGGGTACGGGCAAGAGGCAGGGCCGTGGTGCCTGCTGTCGACGATCCAGGACGAACCACATCTTTCTTTGGCGTGCGTCGTGTCCTTGGCGCACGCAGACCTGGCAGAACAAGCCCGGCCATCTGGGCCAGCTCATCGGGCGCGAAAACGCGCACGCTGCCGTATTCTCCGTCATACCCCCCCTTGCGCCAGACCTGCCCTGCACGCATGCGGGCCACGGCTTCGCCCAGGGGTTCCCAGCAGGCACGGATGTCTGCTTCCGGCAGATGGCAAAGAATGTCCAGCTCTGAACCGAGTTCACGCAACAGCCTGGCGTACTGTTCTTGCACCTTGCGCGATGCCAAACCAACGCCCAAAATCTCCGCTGTCACTTCCGCTAGGGGGATAAGATACCTGGCCTGGGGTTCGCGCAAGAGTTGGGGCGCTTCCAAGCGGTCGGCCAGTTCCAGTACGCGGTGCAAGACCCCCACAGTCAGGGGCTTGCCGCACACAGGGCAGATATTGCCCAGCTCCAGGGCCTCGCGCGGTTGCAGCACGACCTTGCAGGCCCTATGCCCGTCCAGATGGTATTTGCCTTCGTCGGGATAAAATTCCATGGTGCCGAGGAAACGGCAGGCCAGGCCGTCCTGTGCCTGTCGCCGTGCGGCACTGCGCAGGGCCGCGAAGATGCCGTCAAAACTGGGCTGGCCCATAAAAAGGTTGGCTTCACGACCAAGATTGGCGCCCGAGTGCGCGTCAGAATTGGAGACAAGCGCCAGGCTATCCAGGCTGCTCACAAGCCGGTTCATTTCTGGATCCGAAGAAAGGCCAGTCTCCAGAGCGAAAATCTGAGCGGCAAGATCGCCGTAGCATTCTTCCAGCGAGTCAAAGCCGGATCTGGAGCCAAAGAGGGAAAACCACGGCGTCCAAACGTGGGCCGGAATAAGAACCGCTTCCGGCACACAGTCCAAGAGCATGGCAAAAAGGTCACGCGAATCCAGGCCCAAGATGGGACGACCGTCCGCCTGGAGGTTGCCCACGGCAGCCAGGCGTTGGGAGAGGCGTTGCGCATCCTCCAGCGTGGGCACGAAGACGAGATTGTGGATTTTGCGCACCTTGCCGTGGCGCTTGTAGATGGAGCTGATTTCCGTCTGCCAGAGAAAAAGCGGCCTGACCGCTCCTGGCAGGCCAGTGTCTCTGCCGACCAGACAGTCCAGTTCTTCGGGCTGCCCCTTGAGGTGGTACAGACCACTGTCCTCGTCGCGTTCCAATTGTTCCGCCAGTTCGGCACGCCAGGCGGGGTGGGTGAAGTCGCCCGTGCCCAAAACCTGAATGCCCTTGGCCTGTGCCCATGCGGCAAGATGCCGTGGGGTAAGCGCCTTGCTGGTGGCCCGGGAAAAGCGGGAATGAATGTGTAGATCGGCGATGAAGCGCATCAATGCTTCCTGATATCTAAGGTTTTGTTGCAGGCTGGCCCTGGGCTGCGGCGTTTACGCTGTTCAAAAAAGATGTGGACAAAACTCCAGGGCCGCAGCGGTCCAGCCTTGGCCTGGGCCGTGTAGGAGTAAGGGCGCGTGCAATTCCATGTCGTGCGCTGCATTCTTGCGAGCAGCCACAAGAACGCGCGTGGCCGACTGGCCCGGACGAGTCTGCACGGGCAGCATATAACGCAAGCCCAGACCGGCCATATCCAGAGCTGCACAGAGTCGTGGCAGGGTCGAAGCCGGCCAAATACAGAAACAATGCCCGTGATGCCGCAAGAGTGCTGCGGCGGCACGGCAAAACACCTTCACGGCAGCTTCGCCGCAGGAGCCGACGCGCAGGGCCTTTTCGCGCAGGGTGTGCGGTGAAGACCGCCCGGCGATGTCAAAAGGCGGGTTGGCCAGGGCCACGTCCAGCCTGCCCAAAGCGCAGGCTGCGTACACGGGATGGATCACTTTGCGCAAACGCGCCACGTCAGCCAAATCCCCCAGGGCAAAGTGCAGTCGGTCATCAAGCCCAAGACGCAGGGCATTGCGTCGGGCAGCCAGCACAAGCTCCTCCTCCCTGTCCAGTCCCAGGCCGCAGACACAGGGGGCTTGCAGGGCCAAGGCCAGCAAAGCCGCACCGCAGCCACAGCCCAGGTCAGCGACCCAGAGACTGCGGCCCTGCGGCATGGGTGCATGCCTGGCGGCAAAGGCTGCCAGCAGCAGGGCATCCAGGCCAAAGCGTAAAGAACCGTCTGGCTGCTCCAGGCCACGGGGGAAGACAGCGCGGGCAAGCACGGCACTTTGGCTTGGTTCGGAAGGAAAAGCCTTTTCCTGGTTCACGCTAAAAACATAGACGCTCCAGCGTTGATCGTCAATGTGTCCCGCTTGCGCCTTAATTGGCCTTAATTGAACAAACATGCCGAGAAAGTGTTGCGTCCCGTGCCAGATGCGTTTACTCTACACGCCAACGTGCCTAGCCTGCCAGGTTCAGGCGGAAATACATGGCAATTCTGCTGGGAACGGGAACGGCAGCCGTGCAGCGCCACGCCCATCGGCGTCCTTTGCTGCTTGCCATGCACGATGGTACAACCTTTATCGGCGAGGATGCAAAGATAATGCAGTACACCATGTCTACACCTTGGCAAATCACGCAGCGCAAAAGCGGCTATCATAGCGTCAAATACCGCAAGTCAGACGCAGGCTGGGAATTAACGCCGGAAATCATGCGCTATTATCAGGATGCAGAAAACGTCCATTTTTTCACCTATGCAGCGCGCAAGGCGCAATGGGATGAATGGATTTTTCCGCTCAGCAAGGTTTTTTCGTCTGCGATTCTCAATGGGCTAAAATCTGCGCTGGGTAACATCAAATTGCCCGCAGGCGTCGTCCTGCCAGAGGACATAGCAGCCCAAATCGCACAAGCAGAACAGCAAGGATAGTCTTGTCGGGGGCGTATCGCGCCCCCGCTCCACTTTCGCTTACTCATGACATACAGCGTCAAAATGCGTGCTCGGCAGGGGTCGCAGCACATATCCGGAGCGGAGCGTCTTGTGCAACAGGACGCCGTCGTGGAAGCAATAGCGGCCTTGACCCGACGCGCCCTCTCCCATCCCAAGGGTGCGCCCGACGAACTGATTTTCACTGTGCAAGCTCTTAAAGCAAGTGTCGAGACCATCCCCCCCCTGCCCGTCACTGTGGCACAAACGCAAAACCCCAACCAGGCTCGCAGCAGGCTTGCGGAGGAACTCCGCCATATTGGACTTTCACCCGCCCCAGTGTTGTCCCTACTTTATGGCGTTACAGCCATGCGCGGTGCCATCCTTCTGGACGCGGACACCCTACGCCGCCTGGAACCGGATCAGGAGCGCGGCGTACGCGCTTCCTGTATGGACTGGCCTGGCCCCCGCGCCGAACGCAAGGAACACGCTTTGGAAGCACTCTGCCTTGCCTCTAAGGTTGCCCATTGTCCGTGGATTGTGGGCGAGCTGTGCATCTCCGATGATCCGGACTATACCACTGGCTATTTTGCTTCCTGCCAACGTGGCTATGTACGCATTCCACACATCAAGGAACCCAATTCCCCTAGGGGGGGACGTATTTTCCTTTACCGTGGCAGGCAAGAAGATGTGGGTGCATGCATTCGTTGGCTGGAAAGCCGTCCTATCCTGGTGGACATGCGCTGATGGACGCCGCAGAGCGCCTGACAGCCCTCAAGGACGCTCACTTGTACCGCCAGCTGCGGGTCATAGACTCCGCGCCGGATCATGAAGTTTTGCTCAATGGCCGTCCTGTACTCCTGTTCTGCTCCAACAGCTACCTAGGCCTGGGCAGGGAGCCTGAAATTCTGCATGCGGCAGCCCAAGCCCTTGAGGAGTGGGGCACGGGTGCGAGTGGTTCCCGTCTGGTCTCGGGCACTTTGCGTGCGCATGTGGAACTCGAGGCAGAGCTGGCCCGCTTCAAGGGCAGTGAGGCCGCCCTGAGCTTCTCCAGCGGTTATGCGGCCAACGTGGGTACCTTGGCCACCCTGTGCTGCTCCCAAGACCACATTTTCAGCGACGAACGCAACCACGCTAGCATCATCGACGGCTGCCGCCTCTCGCGAGCGCAGGTGGTTGTCTACGCTCACGCCGACCTAGACGATTTGCGAGCCAAAATCCATGCCGTCCAACCGCGTAGTGGTCTTATTGTCACGGATTCCGTGTTCAGCATGGATGGCGACCTGGCCCCCCTGCCGGAACTTGCCGAACTGGCCCGTAGTCACGGTTTGACACTCATGGTTGATGACGCCCACGCAACAGGTGTTCTGGGGGACACTGGACGTGGCAGCCTAGAACACTTCGGCCTCACTCAGACGGACGTACCCCTAGTCATGGCCTCGCTCAGTAAGGCCATTCCCTGCGAAGGTGGGGCCATCTGCGCCTCGCGTGACGTTTGCGACATGCTTCGGCACACGGCGCGTTCGCATGTGTTCAGCACGGCACAGACGCCAGCAACGGCGGTCGCAGCCTGCGCTGCCCTGCGCTACATCTTGCATCACCCGGAACGTTTGGTGCGTCTACGCGCCAACACGGCCCACTTGCGCCAGAGCTTGGCGGCATACGGCGTCGTTGCCCCTGGTGTTACGCCCATTGTGCCCATTCCCGTCGGTGATGAAGCGATGGCAGAAGAAGTTGCGGATCGACTGCTGCGCAATGGTGTCTTTGCGCCTTGCATCCGCTATCCTACGGTAGCCCGTGGGGCAGCCCGATTGCGGCTTGTCCTCAATGCCGCACATACCTTGGAAGATATTGAACGCGCAGCGTGGGCCGTGGCTCAATCCCTGGGCACGTCAATTCGCAACACGAAAACGCGTTCTGTGTGACGCGCCCTCATCTTCCCGGAAAAATACGGCCAGACAGGCGTTTCCTGATTGACAGAAAGCAAAGTCAGTGGCAAAAGGCTGCATCACAAAAAACGCCATATAGCAAACGGAGTACCTACATGTCCACATCCTGTCCTACGTCGTCTACTTTTCCTTCTTCTGCTCCCTCTACTGCTGCTTCCTCCGCATCTTCCGCAATGTTGCACCGTCATGATTTCCATATGGAAACCCTGCACGTTGCCAGCATAGATCAGGTGCATTGCAGCGCACAAACTCTTGAAATCAATTTCAGCGACGGAAGGCATGTTTTTGCTCCCTTGCTGGCGTTCCCCGTGCTTGCCCAGGCCACCCAGGCCCAAAAGGACAACTGGATTCTTATGGATGAGGGGCGCACCCTGGGCTGGCCGGAACTTGGCAAAAACATCGGCATCGAGGAGATACTGGGGGCTGCCAGAGCCGTGGATTAGCATTACGCAACCCTTGTCGGGGCAAGCAGCCCCTTGCCGTTCCCATACCTGTACGGAAAACATTCCATCTTGGTTTACGTTTCGTCATCAGAAGAACTCTTGCGGCGCTTACCCCGACCCCGTCAGTCTCAACCTTATGTGCCCACAGAGCTTTTTTCGCGATAAGGACTGCCCTATGACCTGCCGCATGCTCACGCTGCAACATGCTGGAGAATGGCCCGAACAATCTCAATGGCTTCGGGCGCGCCACGATCCTGGCAAGGACGTGGAAGATGCCGTTACCAGGATTATTGCAGCCGTCCGTGAACAAAAGGATGATGCGCTTATTGCCTACACACGGCAATTCGACTGTCCTGACTTTGACCTGCCCCTAAGGGTAAGCGAACAAGAAATTGCCCGCGCTGCCTTCCAAGTCAGCGTGGAGAGCCGGGAGATCATTGCCGAAGCTGCGGCCAATATTCGTGCGTTTCACGAGGCCCAGCGCGAGAAATCCTGGTTTTTGACCCGTCCAGACGGCAGCATCCTGGGCCAGCAGGTTCTGCCCGTCGATGCCGCTGGACTCTATGTGCCGGGCGGAAAGGGGGGCAACACGCCCCTTATCTCCAGCCTGCTCATGACGGCCATACCGGCCCAGATGGCGGGTGTGCGTCGTCTTGTGGTCTGCACCCCGCCCAGGCGCAATGGCAGCATCAATCCACATATACTGGCTGCCGCGCATCTGCTGGACATTGACGAGGTGTACCGCGTGGGCGGAGCCTGGGCCGTGGCGGCCATGGCGCTGGGCACACCGAGCCTGGCCGCTGTGGATGTCATTGCCGGACCTGGCAACATCTATGTGGCCACAGCCAAACGCTTGCTGCAAGGCACTGTGGGCATTGACATGGTCGCCGGTCCCAGCGAAGTACTGATCCTCGCCGATTCTTCAGCGCAAGCTGCCTGGCTCGCTGCTGACATGCTCTCACAGGCCGAACACGATCCCTTGGCCTCGGCCATCTGCGTTACCGACTCGCGGCGGCTGGCCGATGATCTCCAGCTGGAAGTGCAGCGGCAATGCCCCAGTTTGCCGAGATCCGAAATCGCCTCCCGTGCGCTCAAGGATTGGGGGGCCATCGTCCTCACGCCTGACCTCAAGACGTCCATTGCGGTGGCCAACATGGTGGCTCCTGAACATCTGGAAATCTGCACACGCGATCCCTGGGATGTTCTGCCTTTTATCCGCAACGCAGGAGCGATCTTTCTGGGCCAGTACAGCCCCGAACCCGTGGGCGATTATTTTGCCGGGCCCAACCATGTGCTGCCCACCCTGGGCACGGCCCGCTTTTCCTCGGCGCTCTCGGTACAAACTTTTTGTAAAAAAACAAGCATCTTGGGCACATCCAAGGCTTTTTTGCTTCAAAACAGACAGTCCATCGCGGCCCTGGCCCGCCTTGAGGGGCTGGAAGCCCATGCCCGTTCCGTGGAAGCACGGGTTTGAGGCTGGACAGCGGCGACGGCAGCAGGAGTCCCTATGCAGGTTGTAACGAAGACCCATATCAGCGCCTACCCCTTGCTGGGCCGTGGAAAAGTACGCGACATTTATGATGTGGATCAGGAGACGCTGCTCATTGTAACCACGGATCGCATGTCCGCATTTGACGTGGTCATGAACGAAGCCATCCCCTACAAGGGCGTCATCCTGAATCAGCTCACGCTGTTCTGGATGCGCCATTTGCGCGATCGCATCCCCAACCATCTCATTGAAAGCGATGTCGCAGCCTTTCCCGCAGCCCTGGATCCGTGGAAGGAAGAACTCGATGGTCGCGCCGTACTCGTGCGCAAGGCCAATGCCTTGCCCGTGGAGTGCATTGTGCGCGGCTACATCACGGGTTCCGGTTGGAAGGATTACCAGGCACGGGGGTCGCTGTGCGGCTACGCCCTGCCACAGGGCCTGCACGAGGCAGACAGGCTGGAGCCAGCCTTGTTCACGCCTTCCACCAAGGCGCAGTTGGGGCAGCATGATGAAAACATCAGCCTGACCAGAGCCGAAGAATTGCTCGGTCGCGATGTCGCCGCCCAGGTGCGTGAGACATCCCTTGTGATGTACGAAACAGCGCGCCAATATGCCGCAGAACGCGGCATCATCGTGGCGGATACCAAGTTTGAATTCGGGTTTATCGACGGTAGGTTGCACCTGATCGACGAGGTTTTGACACCCGATTCATCACGTTTCTGGCCTGCTGCTTCCTACAAGCCTGGCCAAAGTCAGCCCAGTTTTGACAAGCAGTACCTGCGCGACTGGCTGGAAAGCCAACCTTGGAACAAACAACCACCACCGCCCACATTGCCTGCGGATGTGATTGCAAACACGGCGGCACGCTACCAGGAAGCATACGCCATTCTTGCCAATCAGGCAGGATTTGGGGGAAAATGCGCTTGACGGACGGCCAAGCCGATGGCAACCTATTTTGAAAACCTTCCAATCAGGGTAGGTTGTACGCTTCCCATCTGCCCATGTCGGAATCTCCCGGCAGAGGGGAGTAACTGCACACAGAGACACATGTGGAGGAGGAACAATGTTGCTGCAAGGGAAAAAAGCGCTTATTTTGGGTCTGGCCAACAATAGAAGCATCGCCTTTGGTATTGCCAATGCATTCAAATCCCAGGGCGCCCGCCTGGCTTTCAACTACGTGGGCGAGGCCATCAAAAAACGCGTTGAGCCCTTGAGCGCAGAACTGGGGGGAGAATTTACCTTTCATTGCGACGTGAGCGACGATGCACAGATTCAGCAGGCCGCTGACCTGGTGCGGGAAAAATGGGGCGACCTGGACATCCTCGTTCACTCCATCGCCTTTGCGAATCGGGAAGACCTGGGCGGTCGCTTTGTGGACACCTCGCGCGAAGGGTTCCGGTTGGCCCTGGACATATCCGCCTATTCCCTCACGGGCGTCTGTCGCGCCTTTGAGCCGCTGCTGCACGAGGGTTCCTCGGTGCTGACCATGACCTACTATGGTTCGACCAAGGTGATCCCAGGCTACAATATTATGGGCGTGGCCAAGGCTGCTCTGGAATGTTCCGTGCGCTTTTTGGCCTACGATTTCGGACCGCAGGGCATCCGTGTCAATGCCATCAGCGCAGGCCCGATCAAGACCTTGGCTGCTTCTGCCGTGTCCAGCATGAAAGACATTACCAGTATTGTGGAGCGCAATGCTCCTCTGCGCCGCAATGTTACGACGGCTGACGTGGGAGGAGTGGCCGCATTCCTGGCTTCGGATTTGGCCCATGCTGTGACAGGCCAGGTGATCTACGCCGATAGTGGCTTCAGCCAGGTGGGTGTCATGGCCTGAACCCCAGCCATGCTGCGCTCGTGCGGATTACGTACCCTCGTGGATGGTCAAAGGATTTCTTGTGGATACGCACAATCTGGTTCTTTACAACGGCATAGGCATCTTGGTCATGGCCATTTTTGGACTCTGGGTTTTTTACCGCTCCGCCCAGCTTGGCAAAAAAAAGAAGCACCCCAGCCACGGAGAACGCAGACCCACGGAAGACCATCAGGAATGAACCCCTCCCAGGAAGGAGAGCGCAGAGCTTGGCACTGTAGACGCAAACGCGTATCTGTCGCGTAGGAGTACGTTGGGAGTAGATGGGGCGGGGTACAAATTTTTACTTGCATTTCTTCGTTTCCTAGCTATACTAGATAAACATTTTTTGAAGATGCGGAGAGGTGTCCGAGCTGGTCGAAGGAGCACGATTGGAAATCGTGTGAACGTTAACCGCGTTCCGTGAGTTCGAATCTCACCCTCTCCGCCATTTTCAGGTGGGGCAATCCGCTCGATGACGGAGTCAGTCGACGGATGGCATCGTTTCTGGTTTGCAACATTCTGTACATGTGTAAACGCAAAAAACCGTAGGATTTCACTCCTACGGATTTTTTATTTCCTCCCCTTATGCACGTTCAGCAATTTTTATTCGACACGGGCATCGTTCCCTCACCCTGTTTCGTGCTGGATCAAGACCAGCTTGTGGCCAATGCCGCCGTATTGCGCACTGTGCAGGAGCGCACGGGTGCAAAAATCCTGCTGGCCCTCAAGGGCTTTGCGACCTGGGCGCTGTTTCCGCTGCTCTCGCGAGAAAAGGGGCATGGCCCCTTGTGGGGCTGCTGTGCCAGCTCCGTGGACGAAGCGCGTCTGGCCCGGGAGGAATTTGGCGGCGAAGTACACGCCTTTGCCGCTGCCTGGAACCGGCGTGAAATGGCCGAACTGCTCACCCTGGCGGATCACATCGTTTTCAATTCCCTGGCCCAGTGGCGCATGTTTGCGCCGGCCATTGCCGCTGCCAACCAAGGACGCTGTCCTGGACGGCAGATCCGCTGCGGCCTACGCGTCAATCCTGAGCATTCCGAAGGCGCGCCGGAAATCTACAATCCCTGCGCCCCTGGTTCCAGGCTTGGTCTGCGGCGGCGAGATCTGGATGGGCAGGATATCCAGGGCATCAGCGGGCTGCACTTTCACACGCTCTGCGAACAGGGAGCGGATGCCCTTGAACGCACGTTGCAGGCGGTTGCGCGCAAATTCGATCCCTGGCTGGTGGACTGTCAATGGATCAACATGGGCGGCGGTCAGCACATTACCCGACGCGGCTATGACCTGGACCTGCTCTGCCAATGTCTGACGGCCTGGCGCGACCGCTACCGGGCGCAAATCTATCTCGAACCTGGGGAAGCCGTGGCCCTGGACGCAGGCTGGCTTGTGGCCACTGTCCTGGACATCGTGCAGGCGGATATGCCGGTGGCTATTCTGGACGTGGCCGTGCCCTGCCACATGCCGGACGTCCTGGAAATGCCCTACCGTCCACGCGTCTGCTACCTGCACCAGGACTGCGCACAGCTTGCCAGCCTGCCCGGCCAGGAAGCCTGGACCTGCCGCCTGGCCGGGAAGAGTTGCCTAGCCGGCGACGTGGCCGGGGAATATGCCTTTGCCCATGCCCTGCACGTGGGCGAACGTCTGCTCTTTGAGGACATGGCCATCTACAGCATGGTCAAGACAACGACCTTCAACGGCATACGCCTGCCGTCCATTGCTGTCACGACATCGGACACGCCTGAACCCAGGTTTCGGCTGCTGCGCGAGTTTGGCTATGAGGATTTCAAGCGGCGGCTGTCCTGAACCGTAGGCAGTAAGGTGGCGATGCACGTTGGCTGCGGACGTAGCCAACGTGATTACCGCTGGTTACAGTGCTGCCCCTGCTGCATATGCGGCTTTGCTGACGGCCTTCCACATGCGTTTAGGCCGTGGAAAATCTGCAAAGTGCGTTGTTACGAGCGTATGACAAAAGGCAGTGGAATTTTTTCTCCTTCACGGGCTTGCGGACGACAGGTGTTGACCACGCTAGTCTTCACGCACGACAAAGGCATGGGCGTAGAGCATGCGGAAGGCATCAAGATTTTCGCGGGCATGTTCGATATTTTTCCACGGCCCAACCTGAACGTTCCACATGCCATTACTGCCATAGCATAGACGGCCCTTGTGCCCTCCCTGGGTGAGCAGAGACACAAGCCGATTGGCATTGCCCTTATCGGCGAAGGCACCCAGCTGGATATAGAAGGACGGTCTGTGTGGCTCGGCGGAAGATGGCACTGCAGCTGCGTCGCCGTCCACATCCAGGCTGTTCACGCGCACCCTGCCCGTCCCCGCACGCAGCAGGTTCAGGCGAGCTGCGGCTGCTCGCGAGAGATCAATGACGCGATCCTCCACAAAGGGTCCGCGGTCATTGACACGCACAATGATGGAACGTCCATTCCCCAGATGCGTGACGCGTACTTTCGTCCCCAGGGGAAGCAGCTTATGGGCCGCCGTCATGGCGGATTGGTTGTATTTCTCGCCACTGGCCGTTTTCTTGCCGTGAAAGCCTGGACCATACCAGGAGGCAAGCCCTTCTTCCGTAAAGCCCTTGGCAGACGCAAGCGGATAGTAGGTCTTGCCGCGCACCGTATAGGGCTTGCTGCCGGATCTTGTGCCCTTGTGCCCGGAATGTCCAGCGCAGCCAATGAGTATGAACGCACACAGCACGGCGCAGAAGACGAACGACAAGGATGGCGGTCTGCTCATGCCTTGGCCTATGCGTCGACCTTGGGGCTGAACGATGCCCAGGCTGACGCTGGTTCCATTGCCGTTGGGGCGCAACGCTTCCCAGGGCACGTGGCACAAAGACCACAGCTCTGGGCTGCGGTCGCTGTCAGCTTGTGCAGGAGGACGAGTCCGTCGACACCAAGTGCGCCCTTTTTCTGGGCGCCATCCAGGAGGCGCAGGGCCGGTTCACGCCGACCGGCTTCCAGAAAATCCTTGGCGGCCAGGATGTAGAGCTGTTCCTTATTGCCGCCAAACAAGACATTGAGCAATATGTCATAGCCCTGCCCCAAAACTTCCCTGGCGAGATCTTCTTCGCAGGCCAGCCAGCGGGCAAGGCGCGTATTATGACCTTCCGTGTCAAGGCAAGAAACGAGATGACCAAGACCTAAGTCGAGAACAGCGAGGATGCGGTTCAACTCGCGACCAGAACTTTCGGCAATATCCCCACCGAGACCGCGCAGAGAAGCACAGATGACTCCGCCGCCTTTGCGATGTGCAATCTGCTCTAGCCGGTGGACGTAGCGCCGGGCCTGAAAGGCATCTTCCTTCAATTTTGCGCATTCGTGAAAGGCGTAGCCAATACACCAGTCCAGGAGCAATGAGCGCACCTGACAGGAATCGCCGCTGACGTCCTGCGCAGCATGGCCAACATAACCTTCAAGACATGCAGACGAAGCCGTATCCTCTTGGCCAAAGAGGTGATGCGCTGTATCCTTGAGCCGCCAGAAAACGCCCTTATGCCTGTCCTCACCAAGGAGATTGCGTAGGGCAACAAAGGACACTGTGCCATCGTTGGCAAAGCGGCGTCGCTGTTCTGCCAAGGTGTGATGCACGGTGCAATAGTCGCGAACGAGATCGCGCACAAGAGCTTGGCGCTTGGACAGCACCCAAGACCGGGTCACGCTTCCTCCTCGCGCAGCAGCATCCGGGCCACGGCAAGATCATAAAGTTGCAGGGGATCCACATCGCGGGCACGCTCTTGGCGGTAATAACCAGCAACACTGCGCAAAATGGCCAAGTTGACCCAGGGGTGGTTTTCCCAGACTTCAGTATGATCTGCTTGCCAAAGACGGAATTCCACTTCGCCGTCGGGGCCGCGGCGGACATAGACGCGGGAGCTTGTGTCGCCTGCGCTGGGATGGTAGTAGAGGCCCCGTTCATCTTTCATGGCTGCCTATCCTGTGCGTTTGTGTTCAGAAATCGAAAAAAAGGGAAAAATAGCTTGCGAACGGCGTGTTATATCTCGCAATGAGGCGCTTGCCAAGACGTGGCAGGGCTTGTGAAGTATTGCACACAACAAGAGTACCCCCTGAGGAAAGAGGTATTTCGAGGTCGTCGGCAAAACATTTGTGGCAAATCCTGTTGTCATCAGAAAGAAATTGGCGTATAGAAAAAAAAGGCCGCATAGCGTACAACCCAATGCGTTTTGCTCGGCATCCGCGATTCCCAGGTTCGTCTTGTTTTTCACGGCGTAGCGCCTCACGCAGCCCGATGCAGACGGACGCTTCCCCTGGAGAGGAATCGCTCTACATGGAGGGCCAACGCGTAGGTGCGCCCCAATGCTTTCAACCAGCTCGCTTGAACAATTTTTAGGCATGTCACGCGCATGCGTGACCCAAAAAAACTAGTGGAGGTAAGGCAATGGCGAAACATGCAACTCCCATGTTGGACCAGCTGGAAAGTGGCCCCTGGCCGAGCTTTGTGTCCGACATCAAACAGGAGGCCGCGCATCGGGCGGCAAATCCCGACAATCTCGATTATCAGATTCCTGCGGATGCTCCTGAAGACCTCCTGGGCGTGGTGGAACTCTCCTATCACGACAAGGAAACGCACTGGAAGCATGGCGGCATCGTGGGCGTTTTCGGTTACGGCGGCGGCGTTATCGGTCGTTACTGCGACCAGCCAGAAAAATTCCCTGGCGTGGCGCATTTCCACACCATCCGCGTGGCCCAGCCCTCGGGCAAATACTATAGCACCAAATTCCTGCGCGACCTGTGCGACATCTGGGATCTGCGCGGCTCCGGCATGACCAACATGCACGGTTCCACCGGCGACATCGTGCTGCTCGGCACACAGACGCCACAGCTGGAAGAGATCTTCCACGACCTGACCCACAAGATGCACAATGACCTGGGCGGCTCCGGTTCCAACCTGCGTACGCCTGCGGCCTGTCTTGGCATGTCGCGTTGCGAGTTTGCTTGTTACAACACGCAGGACATGTGCTATCAGCTCACCCAGGATTATCAGGATGAGCTGCACCGTCCGGCCTTCCCCTACAAGTTCAAGTTCAAATTCGACGGCTGTCCCAATGGCTGCGTATGCGCCATGGCCCGTTCTGACTTTGCCGTTGTGGGCACCTGGAAGGACGACATCAAGATCGACCAGGAAGCCGTGAAAGCCTATGTGGCTGGCGAATTCAAGCCCAATGCCGGCGCTCATGCTGGTCGCGACTGGGGCAAATTCGATATTGAAAAGGAAGTTGTGGGTCGCTGCCCCTCCAAGTGCATGAAGTGGGACGGCTCGAAGCTCTCCATCAAAACTGCCGAATGTGTGCGCTGCATGCACTGCATCAATACCATGCCCCGTGCCCTGCACATCGGCGACGAGCGCGGTGCGAGCATCCTGGTCGGCGCCAAGGCCCCTGTGGTTGACGGTGCGCAGATGGGTTCCCTGCTCATTCCCTTTATCTCCTGTGAAGCGCCCTATGACGAGATCAAGGGCGTCATTGAGAAGATTTGGGATTGGTGGATGGAAGAGGGCAAGAACCGCGAGCGCGTGGGTGAAACCATGAAGCGTCTGTCCTTCCAGAAGCTGCTGGAAGTGACCGAAACGCCGGCCATGGCCCAGCACGTCAAGGAGCCGCGTTCCAATCCATACATCTTCTTCAAGGAAGACGAGGTGCCTGGCGGTTGGACCCGCGACCTCGCCGCGTTCCGCAGCCGCCATCAGCGCTAAAAGGGAGAGACGACCATGGCTTTTATTTCTTCCGGATACAATCCTCAGAAACCGATGGAAGACCGTATCACCGATATCGGTCCCCACAAGTATGACTCCTATTTCCCGCCGGTCATCAAAAAGAACTTCGGCAAATGGCTCTATCACGAAATTCTGGAGCCCGGCGTTCTGATGCATGTGGCTGAGAGCGGCGACAAGGTGTACACCGTACGCGTCGGTGGCACACGCACCATGTCCATCACGCATATTCGCGAGATCTGCGACATCGCCGACAAATACTGTGGCGGCTATGTGCGCTGGACCACGCGCAGCAATATTGAATTCATGGTGGAAGACGAAGAAACCATGAAAAAACTGCGCGACGACCTGAACAGCCGCATGTTCCCTGGCGGTTCGCACAAATTCCCCGTGGGCGGCACCGGCGCCGGTGTGAGCAACATGGTGCATACCCAGGGTTGGGTGCATTGCCATACGCCGGCCACTGACGCCTCTGGTCCTGTCAAATGCGTCATGGATACCTTGTTTGAGGAATTCCAGAACATGCGCCTGCCCGCTCCGGTGCGTGTTTCCCTGGCCTGCTGCATCAACATGTGCGGTGCCGTACACTGCTCGGACATCGGCCTTGTGGGCATCCACCGCAAACCGCCCATGATCGACCACGAATGGGCTGACCAGCTCTGCGAAATTCCCCTGGCCGTGGCCGCCTGTCCTACGGCTGCCGTACGTCCGACCAAGGTGGAACACAATGGCCAGAAAGTGAATTCCGTGGCCATTAAGGAAGACCGCTGCATGTATTGCGGCAACTGCTACACCATGTGCCCGGCCCTGCCCATTGCCGACCATGAAGGCGACGGCATTGCCATCATGGTAGGTGGCAAGGTGTCCAACCGCATTACCATGCCCAAGTTCTCCAAGGTGGTCGTGGGCTACATTCCCAACGAGCCGCCCCGCTGGCCCACGCTCACCAAGACCGTGAAAAAGATCGTGGAAGTGTATGCGGCCAATGCCGAGAAGTACGAACGTCTGGGCGACTGGGCGCAGCGCATCGGCTGGGAGAGCTTCTTCAAGCTGACCGGTCTGGAGTTCACGCACCATCTCATCGACGACTTCCGCGACCCTGCCTACTACACCTGGCGGCAGAGTACGCAATTCAAGTTCTAGGTTCCCATCAATCCCGGCGGCGTATGTGCGCCGCCGGGCAAGGAGATGCATCATGGCTGACGACAAAGACGTTGTTGTGGAATTTTTGCAAAGCAAGTCCAAAATGAAATCAAAGTTTTATTTTAAGGACTTTCTGGAACTTTTTCCCGGCAAAGGCCCCCGCGAGGTGAAAAAAATTCTCACCAAGCTGGTGAATGAAGAAGTCCTGGAGTTCTGGTCTTCTGGATCGACGACCATGTACGGTCTCAAGGGTGCGGGCAAACAGTCGCACGCTGAAGGCGAAGACTAGCCCTCTTGCCCGTCTTTGGCAAAAGGCTGGCACGGAGCCGTGAGGCACCTCTCTTTCCCGTCAACACAAGTTATGCCGCAACCTCCGTTGTGGCATTTCTTGTTTTCCTGAGGAGTACGGCATGCCGCTTTCCTTCGATCTCCTTCCGGCAGAAAGGGAACTCTTGTCCCAACTGGCCCATCAGTCCATTGAAACTTATATGGCCGGGAATCGCAGCCCGGTCAGCCCTTCCGACAGCGTGAAAAAGAGCCAGACGCTGCAGCGCAGTCTGGGGGGCTTTGTCACCCTGTACATGGACGGGCAGTTGCGCGGCTGCATTGGACATATTGTGGGATCGGGTCCGCTCTATGCGACAATATGGGACATGGCTAGGGCCGCTGCATTTCAGGATCCGCGCTTTCACCCGCTACGCGCTGCAGAATGGCCTCACGTACACATGGAGATTTCCGTGTTGGACGAGTTGACGCCCTGCCCCAGCGTGGATGAAATTGAAATAGGGCGACACGGCCTTCTGCTGCAATACCGTGGACACAGTGGAGTTTTTTTACCCCAGGTGCCCGTGGATCAAGGCTGGGATCTCTACGCCTATCTGAAACATCTCTGCCTCAAGGCCGGTGTCCACGACAAAGCTTGGCAGGAAGCGGACGCACATCTCTACTGGTATGAAGCTCTTGTGTTTCCGGCATAGGGAGAGAGCAATGGCAGATGCTCTTCCAGGAAATGAACGATGGTTACATTGATTCTGGCCGTAGGACTGGCGGTTTCGGTCTCCTTTGCCTGTTCCCTTCTGGAGACAGTACTCTACTCCCTGCCCTGGTCGTGCATTGAACGGCTGCGCAAATCCGGCAATGCCTCGGGCGTTCTGCTGTACACATTGCGCTCCGAGGTGGACAAGCCCATCGCGGCCATACTCACGCTGAACACCATAGCCAATACGGCTGGCGCCACCCTTGCCGGCGCCGCCTTCCAGGCCGTGGCCGGACAGGAATACATGGCCCTGTTCGCCACGGGCTTCACCCTGCCCATTCTGACATTTGGCGAGATACTGCCCAAGCAGCTTGGGGTTGTGCGCGCCGAAACACTGGCTCCTGGCCTGGCGCGGCCCTTGTCGGTTCTGGTGCGCATCATGAGTCCCGTACTCTGGCTCACTGGCAGGCTTGCGCGTCTTGTGGCCAAACCGTCGTCAAAGCCAGTGATTTCTGAAGACGACATTCGCGCCGTAGCCAGCCTCTCCCGCCAGGCCGGTCGCATCAAGCCTTACGAAGAGACCTTTGTGCGCAATGTCCTTGCCTTGGATCAGAAAAGGGTTCATGAAATCATGACGCCGCGCACCGTGATCTTTGAACTTCCCGAGACCATGAGCGTGGAAAAGGCGTGTCAAGATCCTCGGACATGGCATTTCAGTCGCATTCCCGTCTATGGCGACGACAACGAGGATATCGTAGGCTTTGTGGAGCGGCGCAGCATGGCCAAATGCGTCCAGGAGGGCAAGGGCGAGTGCCTTCTTGCCGAAATTTTACGACCAGCGCATTTTGTGCTGGAAACACAGACCCTTGACGTACTGCTCCAGGAATTTTTAACGGCCAGAGTGCATTTATTCACCGTGTTAGACGAGTACGGCGGCCTGGCAGGGGTCGTTTCCCTGGAAGATGTCCTAGAAGAAATTCTGGGACGCGAAATCGTGGACGAAAGCGACAAGGTGGCTGACCTGCGCGCTCTGGCCCGACAGCGACGTATGGCCTTGCGTCAACAGGCCCAGTGATGCTAGACTTCCCCTGTGCGCACGGACACATATTTCTTGTCAGCGTGTGCTATTGTAACCACACAGCACCATCGCCCCATGAGCAGACATCCTAGCAATGCCTGCTCACAGACTCCAAGCATGACGGTTGACATGCCACAAGGGAAGACATATGCCCCAGAAAAACACACGTTCGCTCTATGTTTTGGCCTTGCTTCTGTTTTTGACCGGCGTGGGCTATCTCTGTTATTCGGGCTTCACCGAGGCCAATGTCTATTTTTTGAATGTGGCTGAGGCCAAGGCCGCAGCGCCTGAGCAATTGCTTTCGGCCCGTCTCTTTGGCACCGTGGCCAGCCAACATCTTGAAACCCTTGGCGACGGTCGGGGCGTGGCCTTTCTCCTGGAAGACAAAGATAATGCCCGTCTGACCATTCCTATCAAGTATTCCGGCCTGGTGCCGGACGCCTTCAAGCCCGGTGCTGAGGTCATTGTGGAAGGCGGCATGGGTGCAGAGGGCTGTTTTACCGCCACAACGCTTATGACCAAATGTCCGTCCAAATATCAGAAGGAAAATCGCAGAAACTAGGCGTCCATCTGTCCCTCGACGCAACGCTCACATCTTGCTTATTTGAGGCACGGCATGTACCTACTGGCCTACGCTCTCCAAATTCTGGCGCTCTGTGCCGCTGTCGTCGGCGGCGGACTGGCCTTGCTGCACCTCTGGCATGGACGCGGGGAGTATCTTCCCCTCGTGGAGAAGGCCCATGCTGTCATCAGCGCTGCCCTTCTTCTGGCCTCGGCCCTCTTGCTGCATGCCCTGTTCTGGAATGATTTCAGCCTTCAGTATGTGGCCAGCTATACGGACAAAATCTTACCCGTTTTTTACCGTTTGACGGCTTTTTGGGCTGGCCAGCCAGGATCCATGCTGTTTTGGGCCTTGGTCGTGGCCTTGAGCGGTAGCCTCTTTGCCTGTACGCGTGCGTATCGTGGCCTCAGCCAGCCGACACGCCTGTGGTACTGGAGTTTTTTTTATGTGGTCATGGCCTTTTTTGCCCTGGTGCTGACCACGTGGAGCAATCCCTTTGTCCTGCAATCGCCAGCCCCAGCCAACGGCAACGGATTGAACCCACTCTTACAAAATCCGGGCATGATTTTTCACCCGCCCCTACTCTTTCTGGGCTATGCGGGCTTTACCGTGCCTGCCTGTCTGGCCCTGGCCCAATCTCTTTCGGGCCGCAGACAAGAGGAAGGATCCTGGCATCGACTGTCCAGACCGTGCATCCTCACCGCCTGGGCCTGCCTGACAGCGGGCATTGTTCTCGGGGCCTGGTGGGCCTACATGGAACTGGGCTGGGGCGGATACTGGGCCTGGGATCCGGTAGAAAATGCCTCGCTCATTCCCTGGCTTTTTGCCACTGCCGCCCTGCACACGCTTCTTGTGGAGGAAAGGCGCAACAAGCTGAGCCGCGTCAACGTGGCACTCATGGCCATGACAGTACTCTCGGCATTTTTCGCCACCTACTTGGTGCGCAGCGGGGTCATTGATTCCGTGCATGCCTTTGGCGATGGCAACGTGGGTACGCCCTTGACCGTTTTTGTTCTCCTTGGCCTACTCATGGCACTTGGCATCCCCTGTGCGAGTCCGGCGCGCGGCGCGCCTCTGGCCGGACTTGCCAGCCGTGAGGGTGCGCTCTGCGTGGCGGCCTGGTGCTTTCTCGCCCTGGCCTTCATCATCATGACAGCAACCATGTGGCCGGTGATCAGCAAGCTCTGGACGAGTACGCCGCAGGGGCTGGACGCACGTTTTTACAATCGCGTCTGTCTTCCCCTCTGCGCCCTGCTCGTCTTTCTCATGGCATTCTGCCCGTGGTTGCGCTGGCAAGGTGGGCTGCGTCCTGGCAAAAAATGGCTGCTTGTTGTGGCGGTCATGCTCGTCTTTGCCGCTGGACTGTGGATTCTGGGCTACAAACACCCCACGGCCCTGCTCGCGGCCACGTCCGCCGTGGGCACGGGCTTGAGCCTTGTATTCCTGCAGAGGGAACAGGGCTGGCGAGACCTCGCCGCGCCGTGGATCGGAACACATCTCGGTCTGGCCCTGATCGCCTTGGGTATTGCTTTTTCTGGGCCGTATGCCCAAAGCCGTGAACTGGCCCTGGCCAAAAATGCCAGTGACAGCGTGGGCACGTATGCGGCCACGCTCCTGGAGCTGGAGGAGGGCCGCCGCAGCGACTACGAGTACATTGCCGCCAAAGTGCGTATTACCCACCAGGGCAAGGAGCTGGGCGTTTTGTCTCCGGAGCGCCGCGTGTATGACAAGTTTGGCAGCATGCAGTTTTCCGAGGTTGACGTCATTCCGAGTTTGGGCAATGAACTTTACGCCTCCCTTCTTGGCCTGGACAATCAGGGCAGAGCCGTGGTCAAGGTGAGCGTTGAACCCCTGGTCAACTGGCTGTGGATAGGCGGCACGCTCATGTGCCTGGCTCCGCTCTGGGGGCTGTGGCGTCGTCGTCGACATGCCTTTGAGGAAAAAGCGTGTGCGCCCGACACCGTGCAGGCCACGACAGAACCAGCCAAGCAAGCCCGGCAACCTGAAGCACGGGGCTGAAACTGGAGGAATGGCGTGCTGGAGCTGGAGCATGTAGCCAAAATCTATGGGTTGAGGTTGATTTTCAAGGAGGTGAGCTGTCGCCTTACAGCCGGCAGCACAAACCTGCTCGTCGGCCCTAATGGCGCGGGCAAAAGCACCCTGCTGCGCATCATGGCCGGCCTTGCGCCTGCCAGCGCTGGGCGCGTGCGCAGGAAAGAAGGTCTACGGCCTGGCTATGTTGGTCATGCGACCTTCCTCTATCCTGGCCTGACGGCCATGGAAAACCTGGCTTTCTGGAATAGAGCCTGTGGTCTTGCCCTCCCCCTCCACGCCCTGGAAGGCGTCTTGGCCCGCGTTGGCCTGGCAGCGCATGTCCACGAAAGGGTCGGCGTATTTTCGCGCGGCATGGCCCAACGCCTCAATTTGGCGCGGATGCTCATGCAGGAGCCAGAACTCTTGCTGCTGGATGAACCCTGCACCGGGCTGGATGTCGCTGCACAGGAGTTTTTGCGTCACGAAATTGCCCTGGCGCGTCAGCGTGGGGCCTGCGTGGTCATGATCAGCCACGACCTGGGCGCCGATGCGCCCTTGGCCGACCAGTTGCTGGTTTTGGGCGAACAGCGGCTGCTGTATGCTGGATCCCCGAGCCTCTATGCTGACGCTCTGCCAGGCACAAGGATACGACAAAAGACACATCCAGCGCAGGGACTTGCGGCATGTGGCACCTGACATGGGCGCTTGTGCGCAAGGATCTCGCCTTGTCCCTCTTTCGGGGCAACGGGCTTGTCCAGGCCCTGCTTCTGGGCTTACTCCTGCTCTTTGTCTTCAGCCTGTCACAGGGCGTGGGCCAGCGCATGGGACCGCAGGCAGCTGCGGCGGTCTTCTGGATCAGTTCTGCCTTTTGCCAGGTACTTATATTCAACCAGCTCTATGCCCTGGAGGAAGTCAATGGCGCAAGACAGGGACTTTTGCTCTGTCCCGCTCCGGTGCAGGCCGTGTGGCTGGGCAAGGGCTGCGGCGGTCTCTGCCTGCTCTTGCTGGCCCAGGCCATTTTTCTGCCTGCCTCGGTCGTCTTTCTTGGCCAGGAAGTGTCCGGCCCTCTCAACGAAGCTCTCTTGGCCCTGGCCTTGACAGATACGGGCATGTGCGCCCTGGGTTCCCTACTGGGAGCCTTGGCCCAGGGGCAGGCAGCCAGGGAATCCCTATTGAGCATTGTCCTCTTTCCGCTGCTGATTCCTCTGCTTTTGGCGGGCATTAGTGTCTTTGCCCACGTCCTTGGCGCTGTCATGCCCGACGGCGTGGGTTCGTGGCTGGGCCTGGCCGCCAGCTTTGACGCCGTCTTTGTGGGCGCGGGACTGATTCTCTTTCCGTATCTATACGCCGGAGACGAGTGATGCCAAGATATGCTCTCTTCCTCCTGGCCATGCTGGGAGGCATCTCGCTGGCAGCCTGCCAGTGGCTCATCTATTGCTACGCCCCGGAAGAAGCCAGCATGGGGCTGGTGCAAAAGATCTTCTATATTCACCTACCCCTGGCCATCTGGGCGCTCATCAGCTTTTTTGTCCTGTTTCTGGCCTCCATTGCCTATCTGTGGAAACGCAACGCGGCAGCGGACAGACTGGCGCAAGCCGCAGCCGAAGTGGGGGTGCTGCTCTGCGGTCTTGCCCTGCTGACCGGCATGCTCTGGGCGCGCCGCTCCTGGGGTGTCTGGTGGACGTGGGATCCACGGTTGACCACGACCCTGGTCATGTGGTTTATCTATGCCGGATACCTGATCCTGCGCAGCATGGATTTGCCCCCAGGACGCCGCAACCTTGTCTGCGCTGTCTTGGGCGTGGTGGCCTTTCTGGATGTGCCCCTGGTGTTTTACTCCGCCCGCATCTGGCGTTCCGTGCATCCCGTAGTTTTTGGCAGCCAGGGCGGGGGACTCGAACCCGAGATGCGCCTTACGGTTCTGGCCTGCATTGTCAGTTTCGGCCTACTCTGGCTGTCCCTGGTTCTCCTGCGCACGCAACAACTGCATCAGACCGCTTGCCTGGACAGAGACAGGCAGGGGCTCTGATGCTTGGGTAGCTGTACCATCGAAATCCGACACAAAAATATTCGTTATGTACTGAAATTGGAGGAATCGACATGCACAAATTTCTTCGTAATGTTGGTCTCCAGGAATTGAATGAATGGCGCTGTCATACGTTTCCCCACGGAAACAACCACATGGTATTCTCTTATTGCACCTGTAAAAAGCGTGGAAGAAGTTGTTTTTGAAGGGAAGTCAATATATAGACTTCTTTTGCCAATTCTACGAGCAACAGAAGACGAAGAAATCATGGCCTATGTCTATATAAGCAAAGGAAACTGTGCTGACTATGTACCCACTGAAGGTGATGATGTAGAAGCTGTTATCTGGCTTTGCGCTGACGTGGTGTACCAGTGTTGCACATAGCAGAGTTCACCGATACAGATACCATCCAGTGAAAACCATCGTCGGCACAGCTCTTCCCAGCAGAACCTGGTTCTGGAAGCGGCCAAATTGGCTTACCATTCCAGATATTTCTCCTTTGCTGCTGAAAACAGCACGACGCATCGAAGAAAAAGAAGCGCACCTTGATGCCATAGCAGGCAATCAGCACATGGCAGCGCTTGTGGCAGAATCGCTCGCCAGTAGTATCCAGGATAGTTGGGCCATTGAAGGTGTCAGCCTGGATTCTGCTGCCATACGATCTTCTCTTGTAAAAAGACTGGGCTTGGATATTCCGGAATGGCGTCCCTTGGCCCTTTTCCGTTCTGCGGAAGAAGATGCCGCTGTCAGGGCTACAGTGGCCATGCTGAATCAAAAAACACCTCTTTCTGTACAAAGCATCCTGTCTGCGCATGCGTCTCTTGCGCCACCCCAAACGGCGACACAATGGGGGATTTTCAGGCATGATGAAGAATATATTGTCAGTGGATTTGAAGAACGCAAGGAAATAGTCTATGTTGCGCCTCCACCCAATGCCGTTCCTGAACTGATGCAGCAATATGTCCATTTTTGTCGGGAGTCTGTTGCGATCCTGCCAAGACCTATAGGCGCAGCCCTGGCACATCTCTATTTTGTGATCATTCATCCTTTTGAGGATGGCAATGGCCGCATGGCGCGCTTGATGGCAGACAAATACATGACCTTAGGCAAGGAGCTGACCTTTCGTCCGTGCAGCATTGCGTCCATGATCCGTGAAAATCGTACGGGCTATGCCGCAAGGCTTGACGCTATGGATCGCGAAAATGGACTCTCGGCTTTTCTTCGTTACGCCCTGCACATGCATACCCTCGCCTTGGACAAAGCTCTCAAACGAGCACAAACCATGGCATCGCTCAACACGTTGTTTGCCAAATACCCTGAAATTACAGAAGACCAACGGCACATTATCCGCACCATGTCTTCCGATACAGACAAGCACTGGGACTGGGAAGAAGTGCTTTTTGACATGGATGACGATGCATCTGCCACAGAAGCCTGGAATGCCCTTGTGGATATGGGCTGCATTGCCGATGGCAGACTGCATCTGGACGTGTTGTCTGCCCTTCGGCCCTAGCGCAGGCCAAAGACCTGCATCAGGAGGCAGTATCCCAGCGCACAGCATACTCCGAACAGAAGACTCTCTGAATTTTTTCCCTTCCACCCATTGACAATCTGGGGGGGGGGGTATAATGGTTGCTTCTTATAAACTTTATGGAGGTAATCATGAAAAAAGTACTCGCCACCCTGGTAGCTGCCGCCTTCCTCTGCGCGCCTGCAATGAGCCTCGCAGGGGATGAAACGGACATGGCCAAACTGCCCTGCAAGGAATTTATCAAGGCTCCGGAAAACGAAATGGGGATTCTCCTTGGCTGGATTGACGGCTACATGAGCGCGAAGAGCGACAACACCATGATGAGCCAGGCATGGATGGAAAAGCTGGGCAAGCACATGGGCGAATTCTGCGCCAAGAATCCTGACAAGACCATCATGCAGGCCATGGAAGCCATGCCGGAATAAGCTCCATGCTTGAGCGTGAAGGCATCTATTTTACCATGGAAGCGTCAAGGCAAATGAACAATTCCCTGTGAGGACGTCATGAAAAAATATGTGACATTGCTCCTAGCTGCCGTCGCCATGACGGCCTTTGTTGGCACGGCCATGGCTAAGGAAGTCATCATTGCCAATGGTTGTGATTTTCCCCTGCACTTCATCGGCCTGAGCAAATCCGACGATTCCCAGGCTGAAAACCTCATCTCCGAGCCGGTGAAGCCTGGCGACGGCATCAAGGTCGATCTGAAACAGACCAAGGATATCGACCTTACCGTGCAGGACGACGAAGGCACGCAGGTGGAATTTTCAGGACTTGATTTGAGCAATGCCTCCACGGTTATCTTGAAGAGCGACGGTACAGCCGATATTCAATAGCGCGTGTTTTTGTTACGTCTTATCTCAGAACAAGCGGGGCCTGAAGCACATTTTCAGGCCCTAGCTTTTTTCCACGTCAATTCCGCACCTACTTTCTGTCATTTTAGAAACAACTATCTCCCCGTAAAGCTCTTATCAGCTGTAGTGTTCCGAGGTGCAGTACATCAATGGAAAATCCTCAATATTTGAAAAGTTGCGCAAACCAATATGTCAGTGTAATCAATGTATGAGATTGAGATTTCGTTGTTCTAGGGACATTATTTCAGTTATTTGAGCAATGGCTGCCAATGACCAAAATTCATTTGTATCACAAAGGAACAAATTTTTTTTCTTTTTGAAAATTCTGAACAAGGTAGCGCCGGAATTGTCATACATATGAAATATATCGCTTATGGCAATGATCTTTGGAATAAGCGCAATAGCACGATTGAAACGTGCAATGATTTTATCTTCTGGAACGGGATGTCCTCCATCAGCAATTCTTGAACGAACGCGTAATATATTAATAGCTGATGAATGTGTCAGTACATAGTAACATTTGACAAAATATCCAAACTGTTTTGCTTTTTCAACAATTTGAGATTTCTTTCTGTGGATAGGACTGTTTCAAAACAAAAATCTGCCCTTTTAGCAAGAAATTCTTCCCTTTGATGTTCTGCAAGAACTGCTGCTTCCAAATCTGAACAATGCAATGAGGCTTGTATATCGTCAGCATTCACATATGCCATTTTAGGTTTGAGTAATGCTGTCAAGGTACTCTTCACTGAACCATTCGGACCAGCAAAAACTACAATCTCAGGATTTTTGAAAGACACCATGCGTATAGTTCCACGTTTCTATGTCGATTTCATTTGTCTTGCTACCATCAGGCTCAAGCATATAGACTGTTTTTTTTTCAGGATCACAGATAGCAATTGGGCATCCTTTTACCTTCAATCGTTCGATGGCAAGTCGTGAAGCAGCCTGAGCGCGTTTGGTTAATTCCATATCATCCCAATCGTTATCGGCATCGTAATCGATCATATGTATTCCCTCAAGATGGTAAACAATCCATTCCCAATATGCCGTTGCTATTCATCAGAAATGCGTGTGAAGTATTCATATTTTCCCTCTTTGAGAGTAAACTTTACCAACGAGTCTCAACAGGGAACGATCAGTACTTCGACGGTATCTGCAATCCAAATTTCTGTCATGCCTTCGCCTCCCATAGCGCATTCTTCATATCGTAATTTTAACAAGAGACACAATAAACAGCAAGGTTCAAAACACGAGCTTTTTTGCGTGTTCAAGCGCACGTCTGTCGCAGGTATGCTTCTTTATTCATCCACCTTGGAAATGCGGATTTCTCCGTTCTTGACTTCAATGGAAGCCACCTGAGAAAGGGCACTGTTGCCTTGCACGTCGTTCATTTCAAACATGTACACAAAGGTGCCGTCACCCATATCAATGTCTTCCATTTTAGACTTTGATGTCAGCGTGAAGGTGTCAATATCCACTTCACGGGAATCGTCTTCATCGGCGCTGATGGTCATGGCCGTGAAGACCGTGGTGATTTCGTCGTCGGGCCGGAGCTTGTAGAGGAATTTGTCAATAACGCCGTTTTCAGCAGGTTTACGCGCTCCCAAGATGGTATATTCCTTAGAAGCAAAATCGTAGATGACATCCAAGTTGACGCGCTCGCCCTTGAGCTTGACAGGCACAGCATAGCGGTAAAAATCGTCTTCTATTTGGGTGACTTCCAGGGAGACCAGATGGTCATCAATGGCTGCCCAGGTATTGCGAAAATGGTCGCGGAACTCCCCTTTCTCCCAATCGGCTTGCACATCCGCATCCTTGCCCAGGATGACAATGACATCCTCGTCCACATCGAAGTAGGCAAGGTAGAAGTTGACGCTGCTGAGGTAGGTGCATTGTTCCGGGCCTAGGCGCAGTGTAGCGTCGCCCGTGTCGCTAATGGTAATGGGCGCGTCTTCCAGGGCGCTGATGTCCAAAGGTTCAAGGGGTTTCAGCGTGGACAGCACGGCAGATGCCCCCCGCTGGAAGATAGCGGCCAGACCGCCTACGAGAGCGCCCTGCCCGTCAGGCGAGGGTGGCCTTTGTTGCGGACTGCTTACGCTCTGTTCGCTTTCCCCCTCTGCGGCGTCCAGTTCAGCTGCAATGGCTTCCAGCCGCGCAATGGCCGTATCGGCATCGACTTTGTTCACTTGCAGCCCCTGCAAGACAAGGAATGCGGTCACTGTGCCGCCGCGAAGCATATTGTCGTAGGTCTTGCCGCCATCCAAGGGATAGTAAAAGGAAAGTCCCGATGCCTTGCGATACCGGCCATTAACTTTATGAATCACGGCGGTCTGCAGCGCATCCAGAACCTGTCCGGCGTACTCTGGCAGCGCACTGGCCAGACCGCCTACATACGCGCCCATGTCAACCATATTGGAAAAAAACTGTCCCTTGATATTGGCATAATTTTCGGAATGTTCTGCCTGTCGCCCCATGACGGCGAAAAAGCCGCTATCGTCAGCCACGGCATTGATGGCTTCCAGGCCCAGCCAATTCCAGGCCTGAAGTACTTGCGGCAGCTTGGCCAGGTCGATCACGGAGAGCGTGGCTTGGGCATCGGTCTGCGCGTCCTTGCAGCCTGCCAGATAGGTATCGCAAATGATTTTGCCCAGGGTGGCGCCGTCCATGTCCGTGTTGCGGGCCAGGGCATTGAGCAGGCCCGTATATTCCCAGCCATTGCCAGGTTCCACATCTTCCGAGGCCACCATGTAGCGCGCAAAGCCGTGCGCCACCTTGGCCACATCCAGGGTGGCCATGAGGCAGGCGTCAAAGCCGATGATTTCCAAAGGCGGACGTCCTGCGTCCGGCGTCCAGGTGGCTTCCAGGGCCTGGCGCAGTTCCTCAAGCGTCAGGCCGTCTCCGTGAAAATTGTCATCATTGGCAAGCTCCAGCGCACTGCCGCCGCCGTGATCCCAAATGATCAGCACGGCGTGATCGGCCTTGTGCTTGTCACGGCAGTAGTGCAGAAAGGAAGCCAAAACGTCCTTATCCCCCATGCTGGCCTGAGGCAGGGTCTGCACAGGGTGCAGATCGTCCTTTTCTATTACATAACGCTCCAGGTGCGTATTGCTGAAAACATCATTCTGCCACTTCTTTGTGCCACCGGTTTGCAGGACAATCGTGACGTCCTCGCCCAATTCTGCCTTGAGGGCCTCGGCAATATCGCCCGTGGCATTGCCGTATTTACGTTCCATATCGCTTCCGCAGACATACCAGTACACGGCCCAGGTGTCGGCTTGGGCCAAAACGGGCGCGCATACGACGCAGAGGAGCAGCCACAGGGCGGACATGCGGCAAACAGGAAACATACGTTCTCCCTATGTTGAGATGCTACACACTAGTGCAAACATACCCAAGATGGCCTCAGGCGTCAAACAGTGTCGCAAGCAAGGTTTGGATTTGACGTGACATCCATTGTTGAATTTTTTCCAAATATCATGTAGGAGAATATTTCCTTTTTTTCAAACCAGGCAGGTTGGTGGTTGCATGTTGGAGTATATCCGTTCCAATGCCCAGTCCTTCGGGGTCAAGCTGGCATTTGGCGTGATCATTTTGGTCTTCGTATTCTGGGGTGTCGGCAGCTTGAACGAAGGGGACACGGTCAACCTCGTGGCCACGGTCAACGGAGAAGCCCTGACCGCACGGGAATTTGAAATGGCCTACCGCAGGGCCGAGGAATCCATTCTGCGCCAGAACCCTGGCCTTGGCCGAGAGCAGATCAAGCAGGAATTGGGACGCCAGGTTCTGCGGAGTCTGGTGGAACAGACCTTGCTCAAGCAGGAAGCTGCCAAGGCGGGAATAACCGTGACCGCGCTGGATTTACGCGCCGCCGTGGGGCAGATCAAGGCTTTTCAGGACGCTCAAGGCAAGTTTGATCCGGCAACCTATCAGCGTGTGCTTGAGGCCCAACGCATGACGCCAGCCCAGTATGAAAACGAGCTGGCCGAGGATCTCCTGCGTCAGAAGGTCTTTGATCTTCTTCTGTCTGCCGCCTGGACCAATGCTGACGATGTGCGTCGTCGCTACGATTTTTTGCGCGAAAAACGCATTGTCGATTATGTCTTTATTCCCGCATCGCGCTACACAAGTGATGCCGCACCCGACGAAAAGGCCGTGACGGCATACTACGAAGAACACAAGGCCCAGTTTGCCATCCCAGCCAAGGTACGCGTGGCTTGCATCCGCCTTGCGCCCAGTAACCTGGTCAAACCAGAAACCATCAGCGAGGCCGACGCACGTGCCTGGTATGAAGCCAATCTTGCCCGTTTCTCGCAGGACGAGCAAGTCAAGGCGGCCCATATCCTCGTGCCCTTGGCAGAGGATGCCCAGGAAGCCGACGTGAAGAAGGCCCAGGAGGCCACCGCGTCCATCTTGGCAGAACTCAAGAGCGGTAAGCCATTTGCCGAGGTAGCCGATGCCCACAACGGGCCAAACGCGGCAGGCCCAGGCGGTGAGCTTGGCTGGATCAAGCGCGGCATGACCGTAGAACCCTTTGAACAGGCGGTCTTTGCCCTAGAGCCAGGTACGCTCTCCGAACCCGTACGCACCCGCTTCGGCCTACATATCATCAAGGTAGAAGAAAAACGCGCTGCTGGCACACGGCCCTTTACCGAGGTCGGGGACGAAGTGCGCGCAACTATGGCCCAGGAGCAGGGCGCTGACAAGCTACGCGATGCCCTGGACAATCTCATTGAAGACAATATTTTGGGCAAATCCCTGGAAAAGAGCGCAGAAAACCTGGGACTACAGGTCGAGACAATCGGCCCAGCCTCGGCCCAAGAGCTGATAGCCAAGCTGGGCATCAAGGCCGAGGATGCTGAGGCCCTGGTGCGTACTCCAGAATCAAGCCCCATGGACAGGGCGCTGGAGGCCGGTGATGCCTATGTGGTTGCGCGAGTACTCAAGGCCACAGCAGCAACTACGCAAGCCCTGACTGACGCAAAGGCAAAAATTGTCGAGCAGCTCCTCGCTGAAAAGGCATTGGCCGCAGCCATGACCGCAGCCAAGAACGAACGCACAAAACTGCAGGACGGATCCATCAATCCCACGCTCAAGACAGGCATGGGCATTCACACGGCTGCTCCCTTGGAGCGCAATGGCGCCCTGGCGGATTTTTCTCCCTCAGCTGCACTTTCTGCTGCCATTTTCCGTGCGGAGGTCAATCAATGGCTGCCCGAACCCTTTGCCGTTGACAATGTCAAGGAGGGTAAGGGGGCGCTTTTGGTGCATGTGAGCGCCGTACAAGCGGCCCCAACGGAGGAATGGGAGGCCATCAAGAGCATCATGACCGGCGCAGCCCAGCGTGAGCGCGCCGAGGGACTTCTGGGGATATTTATGCAAGACCTTTTGTCTACGGCCAAGGTGGAAGTGCGCAATAGGGATCTTGTTGACAGAAAGGGCCTGTAAGCAGGGGGAAGGAGATGTGCGGCATTATCGGTTATGCGGGGCAGAGGCCTGCGGTTCCCGTCGTGATGGAAGGACTGCACCGTCTGGAATACCGTGGTTATGATTCCGCCGGAGTGGCCTACGTGCGCCGCCAGGGCATTGGCGTCCTGCGCGCCCAGGGCAAGCTGATGGCCCTGGAGGAAAAACTCGCCAGCGAGAGTGCCGTGTCCATGTGCGCCATGGGCCATACGCGCTGGGCCACGCACGGGGCGCCTTCCGAACGTAATGCCCATCCACACACATCCAACGACGCTGCCTTTGTCCTGGTACACAATGGCATTATTGAAAATTATCAGGAAATCAAAGCCGCGCTCACGGCCAAGGGCTATGTTTTCCATTCAGAAACAGATACGGAAGTCCTGGTCAACCTCATTGCCGAATATGCCAAGACAGAACCGGACGCACTGCATGCCTTTGCTGCTGCCCTGCGCGAGGCGCGTGGGGCCTATGCCGTCTGTCTCATGGCCAGGGATGAACCAGGGGTCATCTACGCCGCACGCATGTCCGCGCCGCTTATCCTGGGGCTGGGCACAGGAGAGAATTTCGTGGCCTCGGACATACCGGCCTTCCTGCCCTATACGCGCCAGGTTGTCTTTCTCGACGACGGCGACATTGTGCGCCTGTCGGCGTCCGGGCATGACATTCTCCGCCTGGAAGACCTCTCTTCGGTTGTCCGCGCCCCGCAGACCATCCAATGGGACATGCAGGCCGCACAGAAAGGCGGCTACCGTCACTTCATGCTCAAGGAAATTTTTGAACAGCCTCGTGTCCTTGCCGATGGACTCAGTGGACGCGTGCTTGACGGCGATGTGCTGCTGACCGAGCTGGATGCCCTGCCCGTGCCGCGCAAGCTGCATATCGTGGCCTGCGGCACTTCCTGGCATTCCGCCCTTTGGGGACGCTATTTGCTCGAACATTGGGCCAAGGTCGCCACCCAGGTGGAAATAGCCTCGGAATTTCGCTACCGCCAGACCCTGCTTCTGGAAAAGGACGATTTGGTTCTGGTCATCAGCCAGAGCGGCGAGACTGCCGACACCTTGGCCGCGCTGCGCGTAGCCAAAGAGCATGGGGCACAGACCCTGGGCCTGTGCAACGTGCTGGGTTCGTCCATTGCCCGCGAGTCCCAAGCCGTACTCTATACCCAGGCTGGGCCGGAAATCAGTGTGGCTTCCACCAAGGCCATGTGCAGTCAGATGCTCATGCTGGCCTTGATGGCCCTGTACTGGGGACGGCGCAAGGGCTGCCTAGCCACAGAAGAACGGCGCGCCATCATCGCAGATCTTGAAAAGTTGCCCATTGTGCTGGAGCAAGCCTTGCCTGCCATGCAACACAAAGCCCGTGAACTGTCCCGAAAGTACGCGCAGGCGCGCAATTTTTTCTACCTCGGTCGCGGCCATTGCTACCCTCTGGCCCTGGAAGGCGCGCTCAAGCTCAAAGAACTTTCCTATATTCATGCCGAGGGCTATGCTGCCGGCGAAATGAAGCACGGACCCATCGCGCTCATTGATCCCGTCTTTCCCGCCTTTGTGCTGGCATTGAACGATTCCATGCTGCCCAAGGTTGTTTCCAATATGGAAGAAGTGCAAGCCCGCCAGGGCAAGGTCATTGCCCTGACCAATGCCGGGGTGAAGGTGCAGGCGGAAGACGTCTGGATCATCCCGGACATGCCTGGCTTTCTGTCTGGTTTTGCAGCGCTTCCCGCCTTGCAGCTCTTCAGCTATGAAACAGCCGATTACCTGGGCAAGGACGTGGATCAGCCGCGCAATCTGGCCAAGAGCGTTACCGTAGAATAACAACTGCGACACAAAAAAATGCGGCGTAGGACTACGCCGCACAAAACCATTGAGAAAAATTAGGTTCGGGAAAGGCTACTGACGAGGCCCGTCATGGTGTGCGCCGTGATACGGCCCGGGCCTGCCCATAGGGCCATGATGCGGGCCATGCATGGGCATACCAAGAGGACGCATGGCGTAGCGGTAAATCTCGTGAATTTCCTTCGTATAGCCAGGATAGAAGCCCTTGGTCATGCCCAGCACGATGTGCGCGCCGCGGTTCATGAGGACGAGCAGGTCGCCGTTGGAAGGATCCACGCACAAGCCTTCAATTTCTCCCTGCTTGAGGACTTCGTCAAAGGCTTTTTCCATAACAACGGGGGTGCTGCTGGCAGAGGTAATGTCCGCGCGGTAGAGATGATCGGACTCGTTGCGATCGGCGTCACCGTCATCGGAGGTCAGGAACAAAGAGCCGTTGAAGGCGAAGACACCCTGCACCCAATACGGGATGGGCTGCACCTGCATCTTGCGCAGGTACTTGCCTTCCAGGTCATATTCATAGAGGTAACGCCCGCTTTCCTCGCCAACCCAGGAACACATCCACACGGTGCGGCGGATGGGATCCACCGTGATGCCGGAGACTTCCTTTTGACCGGATTCGGGATTAAACTTGAATGTTCGCTTGAATTTCAGGGTATCAGCGTCGTGAACGGCAATCTGGATGTCCTTGCCCACGCCGTCCATAAAGTGTTCCGCGCCCACATAGATTTCGCCATTGTAGACGTCAATGTCTCCGATGTGGTTGGAGGGGATGGCATAGCCTTCAAAAGGATTGTCGTTTTGTTTGACCAATTTGCCGTTCATGTCGTACTTGAACAGCCTCTTGCTGTCGCTCACATAGATAAACTGCCCATCGCAGGCCACGCCTTGGCGTCCTTCCACTGGCAGAATGCTTTTGAGGCGGTACATGTACTTGGGACCCTGTGGGCCGGCAATGGAACTATGCGGCACAAGCAGCGCCGCAGCCAGGAACACTGCGACCATGAAAAAGATTTTTTTCATCGTGCTTTCCTCTTGTTACAGGTCAGAGCCAAGGGCATCTCGTCTTCACCCTGGCGATGTAGAGAAAGTTTAGAAAATATGCCGAAATTTGTAAACATGAGAATGCGCCACGGGGGTAGGGGGCGGAGGATTTTTTCGGGCTTTTCCCCTCAGGGACTCTGGGCGGCAGACAAGGCCGCTCATGAGGCAAAGCCATAGGCCAAGGAAGGCAGATCATGGAAGAGTACCAGAAAAAGAAAAGGGTTCCCATCAGAAAGCGCGTCCTGTTCGTGGTTCTGCTCACCACGCTCTCCATAGCCCTTGCCACCATGCTCATCAGCATGCTGAGCATGATGCGGATCAAGGATGCCTCGGAAAAGGCCCTCACCCATCAGCTCAAGCAGAATTTTCAAAGCCTGGTGTCCCAAAAAGCGGAGAATACGGACGTCAAGCTGGAACATTATGAAAAATATCTTGAGTTCCTCACCGACTACATTCAGGAGATGTATACGGACAGGGCCAGTCTCATAGCCAGGGGGAAGTACATTGACGCCCCCAGGGCAACGACGCCCAAGGGTGCCTTCGCCATGCAGGCGATCTTGGCCACGGAAGATATGCAGCCGCGTGACGTTAATGAAGACATTCTGTTCTTCAGCCATCTTGAACAGGTCTGGGAACCCATAGCCAAGGAGAATGACGGCCTTGTGGACACCGTCTATGTGGGGACGAAGAGCGGCTTTCTGCCTTCCTACGACAAATATTCCTATTTGAACTTCGCCCCTGAAGGACAGAACATCTATTACGATTTCAAGCAATCGGAGTGGTATCAAAAGGGCATGTCCCAGGACGGTATCTTCTACACCGCCCCCTATATCGATTCCCAGGGCAGGGGCCTGACCATCACCATTGGCAAGGGATTCAACGATGCCAAGGGCATGCGCCAGGGCGTGAATTGCGCGGATTTCAATCTTACCGGCTTGTACAATGACATGATTGCCATCGATTTCGGTCTCGGGGGCACATCCTTTGCCCTGGCCAGCGACGGACGTCTGATATCCCCAGAACGCGCAGAGCAAGATACCTTGGCGGTTACTGGCCTTTCTGCTGCGGAAATACAAAGCATCTTGCAGGAAAAGCAAGGCATCCTGGAAAAAACAGATGCCTTTTATATCTACGCCCAAGTCAAGCGTGTCGGTTGGATGCTCTGCGCCCGCGTGCCCAGGAGCCTCGTGCTGGAGGATGTCAAAGGCATGGATCATGCCATATGGGCTGCGATTTTTCTGTCCATGGGCGGTCTGGTCTTTATCACCCTGACCGTGGTCATGGTGGCCAATACCCTGGCCGCTTCCATCACTCGGCCTATGGAACGCCTTGGTGCGGACATGGAAGTGATTGGTCAGGGGAATCTCGCCCACAGGGCCGCCATCCTGAGGAATGACGAGGTCGGCGACATGGCCAAGCAGCTCAATGTTATGGTTGACAAGCTCAAAAACGCCAGAAGCAGCCTCAAGGACTCGCAACAGCGCGCAGAGGAGATGACGCAACTTGCCACCAGGGACGCGCTCACCGGCATACGCAACAGGACGGCCTACGACAGGGAAGTCCAAGAGATGGAATGGTTCATGGACGACGGTTTGACGGACTTTGGCATGGCCGTGGTTGACCTGAATTTCCTCAAGCGCATCAATGACGTGCATGGGCATGAAAACGGGAATATCGCCATCAAGAAACTGTGCGCCATTGTCTGCACAATCTTTGCGCATTCGCCCGTATTCCGCATCGGGGGCGATGAGTTTGTGGTTATCTTGAAGAATCGCGACTTTGAACAGGCCGAAGCATTGATCGCGTCTTTCAAAGCGCAGATAACAGCGCTGCAGAACGACGCAAGCCTAGCCCCCTGGGAAAGAGTGTCGGCGGCCATAGGCTATGCCTGCTACGATTCCACGACGGACACAAGTGTCGTCCATGTGTTCCGTCGCGCCGACAAGGCCATGTACGCCTGCAAGAAAGCGATGAAAGCCTTGCGCGACGTCGAATTATGAGCGCGGTTTTACGGAATTCCGCGCAATTTTGCTCCGAAACGCATCCAGCGCTTGCCTTTGGGTCAAAAAGCGTATACGTCCAAGAAAGTAAGGAGGGCGCATGGACGCTGTATTGCTTTCGCGTTTGCAATTTGCCGTGGCCGTGTTTTTCCACTTCATCTTTGTTCCGCTGACGCTCGGACTTTCCTTGATCCTGGCCTGGATGGAAACCCGCTATGTCCGCACGGGAGATGCCTTCTGGAAAAAACAAGTGCAATTTTGGGGCAAACTTTTCATCATCAACTTCACGCTCGGCGTTGTGACCGGCATAACCCTGGAGTTCCAGTTCGGTACGAACTGGTCGCGCTATTCCCAATATGTGGGCGACATTTTTGGTTCCCTGCTGGCCATCGAGGCCACAGTGGCCTTTTTCCTCGAGTCAACCTTTTTGGCCGTCTGGCACTTTGGCTGGAACCGCGTGGGCAAAAAGATGCATCTGCTTTCCATATGGCTGGTAGCCATAGCGGGCAATATTTCCGCCCTGTGGATCATCTTGGCCAACGGCTTCATGCAGCATCCCGTGGGCTATGCCGTCAATGCCCAAGCTGGGCGTGCGGAGCTGACGAGCTTCCTCGACGTCATCAGCAATGGCTACGCCTGGGGCATGTACGCGCATACCGTGCTGGCGGCTTGGGCCTTGGGCGGATTCTTCGTCCTCGGCGTTTCGGCCTGGCACTTGCTGCGTAAGAGCCACACGGAATTTTTCCGTCGCTCCTTCCGCATGGTCGCCCCCTACACGCTCATACTCACGCTTCTTGTGGCACTGGCAGGCGACCTGCAGGGCAAGAACGTGGCCCAGTACCAGCCGGCCAAGTTGGCAGCGCTGGAATCACACTGGAATACCACCAAGAACGCCCCCTTCTATGTTCTGGCCCTGCCCGACGAGGAAGGGGAAGGCAATTTCATCGAAGCCCTGGCCATCCCCGACCTACTGAGCTGGATTTCCTATGGCGACGCCAATGCCGAAGTCAAGGGACTCAAGGATTTTCCCAAGGAAGACAGGCCCCCAGTGCTGCCCACCTTCCTCTCCTTCCGCGTCATGGTCGCTTTGGGTGGACTCTTTGTCCTGCTCGCGCTCTGGGCTGCGCTGTCTTCACGCAAGAACGAACCCAGTCCTGTGCTGCTCAAGGCTCTGGTCTGGAACATTCCCTTGCCCTACATAGCCCTCATGCTGGGTTGGGCCGTGGCCGAAATTGGACGCCAGCCCTGGATCGTCTACGGACTCATGCGCACCTCTGACGCCGTATCCCCGGTGCCAGCGCCCACCATTGCCATGTCCCTGGGGGCCTTCATCGCCGTCTATTCCCTGTTGGGCGTGTTGGACATATATCTCTTGCGTAAATACGCAATACAGGGCCCGGAAGCCCGGGAGGGATAGCCATGCTGGAAACCATTTGGTTCATACTCTGGGCCTTACTCTGGGCCATGTTCTTCATTCTGGACGGCTTTGACCTGGGCGTGGGCTGCCTTCTGCCCGTTCTGGCCAGGGATGAATCCGAACGGCGCCTCATGTATAACGCAGCCGGCCCGTTCTGGGACGGCAACGAAGTCTGGCTCATCGCCGCTGGCGGCGTCACCTTCGCGGCCTTTCCTAAGGCCTATGCCGTCATGTTCAGCGCCCTGTACGCGCCCTTGTTGCTCCTGCTCTTCGCGCTCATTTTCCGCGCCGTCTCCTTTGAATTCCGCAGCAAGGTAGCGCATGTCGCCTGGCGCAGCTTGTGGGACGGTATCCACTTTTGTGTCAATCTGGCCGCCTGCATCCTGCTCGGTGTGGCTTTTGCCAATCTCTTCAAGGGCATAGCGGTGGACGCACAGGGCGTCTTTCACGGCACTCTGCTTTCATTGCTGAACACCTACGGCCTGGCCGGCGGGGCATTCTTTCTGTGCATGTTTATTCTGCACGGGGCAATCTGGCTGGCCATCAAGACGCGTGGGAACCTGCAGACCCGCGCCGTGGCCACGGCCTTCTTCGTCTGGCCCATTATGCTGCTCCTGCTGGTAGCATTTTTGGCGCTGACGGCCATGCACACCAATCTTTTCGCCAACTATTTGGCTATGCCAGCCTTGTTCGCCCTGCCCTGTCTGGCGCTGGCCGGACTCATCCTTGTACGCATTCTGCTGCGTGAAGGCAGGCTCTGGGCTGCATGGGGCAGCAGCGCCCTCTTCATCCTCTGCGTGACCTTCTTTGGCGTAGCAGGCATGTTCCCTGGCATGATTATCTCTTCCCTGGATGCTGCGGCCACGGTGACGGTCTTCAATGGTGCCTCAAGTCCATTGACCCTCAAGATCATGCTGGCCGTGGCCTTGATCATGGTGCCCATTGTCTTGGCCTACCAATGCTGGACATACCGTCTGTTCTCATCACCCGTCACCCATGAGGATCTCAAAGACGATCACGCCTACTAGACACAAGCGCTCCCCAGGGGGTTCCCCTGGGGGGGCGCATTCCTCAAAATTGCCCTAATTTTTGAAGAACGGCACTCCCAACGACTCCTCTTGGCCGCTTGCGGCGTCTATGGGCTAAGAGCCGACTGTGGTATACCCTTATGAACATGCTCGACAAGGCTCTGGAACGGGGGATTACTCCGGCGAATATACTTGCCTACCTCAGTCAGATCACCCTAGGCCGCTTTGGCCTCTTCTGGGGCACGCTGCGCCTGCGTGTCAAGGCCCATTTGCTGGGCGTCAGCCTAGGTCGGGGGGTGACCGCGCATGGCAGCGTGGGGCTATTGCGTTGGCCTGGCGGAGAAATTCGTCTCGGCGATGGGGTGAGCCTGATCTCGTCCTGGCGTCGGGCCACGGCCGCAGCCCTCAACCATCCTACGCGCCTGCGTGTTTTCGGTCCCGGCGCCTGCATTGACATCGGCCCTGACTGCGAACTCAGCGGAACATCCATCACCGCCCGCTCCCAGACTATCCGCCTGGGTAGGGGCGTCCTCTTGGCCCCCAACTGTGTCATTGTCGATTCGGATTTTCATGCCCTCTGGCCGCCTGAAGCAAGATCTGCTGATCCCGGAATGGAGCGCGACCGTCCCGTCGTCATTGAAGATTACGCCTGGATTGGCATGAACAGCATCATCCTCAAGGGGGTGACCATCGGCAGGGGCGCCATCATCGGTGCCGGAAGCGTAGTCACCCACGATGTGCCGCCCTTGTGTCTGGCAGCCGGAGTTCCTGCGCGTGTGCTGTGCTGTCTGACGTGCGCTACGCCCTCTACGGGCAGCGGAGCTGCGACGTGAGTGACGATATTGCCCCCGTGGGGGAATATGTCCAGGCCCTGCTCGCAAACCTGGGTAGCCAGGTTACCTGCCACCGCCTGCTGCCCGCTGCCGAAGCACACTATGCATCAGGCCGTCTGCCCTGGCCCGCTGCCCTGACCCGCCTGCTGGATGTCCAAGGCATCCGCAGTTTGTACAGCCATCAGGCTTTGGCCACGGATCATATCCGTGCCGGTCATTCCGTAGTGGTGGCCACGCCCACGGCCAGTGGCAAAAGCCTGATCTACAACCTCCCTGTGCTGGAGCGCTGCCTCAGGGATCCCGACGCCCACGCCCTGTATCTTTTTCCGCTCAAGGCCCTGGCCCAAGATCAACTCAACACATTCCACGATCTGACGCGTGCCTGGCCCGAAGACGCCAGGCCCGTGGCCGAACTCTACGACGGCGACGTCAGCGACGATGCGCGACGCAAGATACGCCAAAATCCGCCTGCCGTCCTGGTCAGCAATCCCGAAATGCTACACTTGGGCATTTTGCCGCACCATGAACAGTGGGCCTCCTTCCTGGCCGGGCTGTGCTTTGTGGTCGTGGATGAGGCCCATACCTACCGAGGCGTCTTTGGCGCCCACATGGCCCAGGTTTTCCGCCGCCTCAACCGCCTGGCCATGCGCTATGGATCGCGCCCAGTCTACATCCTCTGCACGGCCACAGTGGGCAATCCCGGCGAACTGGCTGCCGCGCTCACGGCTTTACCAAGCCCACCCTCTTCCCAGGCCCCGGTGGTGATCGGTGATTCCGGTGCTGCGCAAGGCCCGCGCCATTTTATCTTTATCAATCCCGAACAGAGTCCGTCCACTACGGCCATTGGCCTGCTCAAGGCAGCCTTGAAGCGTCGGCTGCGTACCATCGTCTACTGTCGCTCCAGGCGTATGACAGAACTCATCAGCCTCTGGGCCAGCCAATCCGGTCACTTTGGCAAATACATTTCCGCCTATCGTGCCGGCTTCCTGCCCGATGAACGGCGCGAGATCGAGGCGCGCATGACTTCCGGCGACCTCATGGCCGTGGTCAGCACCAGCGCCCTGGAACTGGGTATCGACATCGGCGGCCTGGATATCTGCATTCTTGTTGGCTATCCGGGCACGGTCATGGCCACTTGGCAGCGCGGCGGACGCGTGGGGCGGGCGCGCCAGGAATCCGCTGTCATCGTGGTCTGCGGCGAAGATGCCCTGGATCAATATTTTGCCCGCAATCCCCACGATTTTTTCACCCGTCCTGCAGAAAAGGCCGTTGTTAATCCGGACAATGACGTCATCCTCTCGCGCCATCTGGAATGCGCCGCCGCAGAACTGCCCCTATCCCTCAGCGAATCCCTGCTGCAAAATCCCGCTGCGCGCACGGCAGCGCAAAGGCTCCATGCCCAGGGCCTGCTCCTGCTCACTGCAGACGGCACGCGCCTCGTGGCCGTACACAAGCAGCCACAGCGCCGTGTAGATTTACGCGGCAGCGGGCAAACCTATGTCATCGAAGATACCCAGGGGCATGTCATCGGCTCGGTGGACGCCTTTCGCGCCTGGCGCGAAACGCATCCAGGCGCTGTCTACCTGCATCGCGGTCGCAGTTATGTCATTGAGGAGCTGGATCCCGGACGGGCTCGCATCCGAGCCAAGGCCGAAAAGGTCGCCTGGTTTACGCGTACACGCAGCCAAAAGAGTACGGATATTCTGGAAGAAATGGAACGCCTCTCTTTAGGCCGCATCCTTGTCTGTCGTGGGCGCTTGCGCATCACGGACATCGTCACGGGCTACGAAAAGCGCACCAGTTCGGGCAACCGCCTGTTGACCGTAACGCCCTTGGATGCGCCACCACAGGTCTTTGAGACCGAAGGACTGTGGTATGTCATCCCGGACAACATTCGGGCCGAACTGGAAGCCCGTTTTTTGCATTTCATGGGTTCCATCCACGCTGTGGAACACGCGGCCATTGGCTTGCTCCCCCTTCTGGTCATGGCCGACCGCGATGATTTTGGCGGCATTTCCACCCCGCTACATCCCCAGGTGGGCCTGGCCTGCGTCTTCATCTACGACGGCCTGCCAGGCGGCGCCGGCCTGACCAGACAGGCATTTCCCGAAGCGCGCTCCCTGCTGGAAGTCACACTGCGCACCGTGGCAGCCTGTGGTTGCGAGGATGGTTGTCCGTCTTGCGTGCATTCACCCAGATGCGGATCGGGCAACAGACCCATCAGCAAGGAAGGTGCCCTGGAACTCTTACGCCAGGTTCTGGCCCCGGGCAGTGAGGGCGACGAACTCCTGTCCGGACTGCGCTGCAGCCCGCCAGCGTCCAGGCTGGAACTGGAGGTTTTGCAAACCAGCGCCGACGTGCCAGCCCAAGAGCCTGACGCGCCACAGCCCCAAACCCAGCAGCAACCTGTACTGCCGCAAGACCACGAGAACGAACCCTCCAAGGCCCGAACGCCAGGACACGAAGAAAGCAGCAGTGCCTGGATCAACGAGTACACTGTCGTTCCGCCCCCAGGACGCTATGTCGTTTTTGACGTGGAAACGCGGCGTTCCGCCGCAGACGTGGGCGGCTGGGCCAGGGCTGACCGCATGGGCGTGAGCGTGGTTGTTGCCTACGACAGCCTAGAAGATGCCTATTTCGCCTATGGACAGGACGAACTGTCCGGTCTCTTTCAACGCATGGGCCAAGCTGACCTGGTCGTGGGGTTCAACAGCTTCCGCTTTGACTACAGCGTATTGCAACCTTTTGCCCCCTGGGATCTCCACGACTTGCCTGGCTTGGACCTCTTGCAGCGCGTGACCGAAAAACTGCATTACCGCCTGTCCCTCAACAACTTAGGCCAGGCCACCCTGCACACGCCCAAGAGCGCCGACGGCTTACAGGCCCTGCGCTGGTGGCAGGAAGGCCGCATTGCCGAAATTACCGCTTACTGCCGCATGGATGTGGACATTACTCGGCGTCTCTATCTCTATGGCCTGGAACACGGCTACCTGCTCTTTACCAACAAGCAGGGCAGCTGTGTGCGTGTGCCCGTGGACTTTCGACCGCGTACGGCCTTGCCTCAAGAGAGGCGGTCGTGTCCTCACAGCTCCTGAAAAACACACCCCTCCTGCCGACAGCAGCAGGAGGGCGCAGACATTCTCGCTTTGGGAAGGGGCTTACTTCTTTTTCACGCCGAGACGCAGGCACTGCATCTCATTTTCCTTTACAGCAGACCTTGTGCCGTCAGGTTGTACCTTATAATAGAAAATCTCATAATTGACCATGATGTTGTTTTGGGCGGGATTTTTCGGTTGGACGCGGATGTGGTATTTCGAGGACGTCATGATCCTCATGGTCGTATTGTCAACAATGCCATTGGCCTTTTCCAATTCCTTGGTGATGATGAATTTGGGCAGTGCTTCGTCGCCATTGTAGTCCTGATCGGCCCAGAACAATAAATTCACGCTGTCGATCACGACCTTGCAATCCTTGGCCGTGAAGTCCACATAAAAATCAAAAGTGTCACCCACATCCACCGTGTCCGTTGTAATGTGATCACAGGACAGAGCTTCGATCTCATGTCGTTCATTCATTTCAATCGTTTTGGGCGGTGCCGTGCGGGCCAATGCCTGCACAGGGCCAAGGGCGAGAAGTCCTGCCAGCAGCATGCAGGGAATGGAAAAACGAATACTAAAGTCTCCTTGTTACGGTTTTCGTAGATGGCGTGAGCGTAAGCCTGAGGCGTTGGTTTGACAAGAGATTGTGCGCGGCTCTCTACCCGGATGGCGCTTTTAGCCAAACTCCGGCAACGTGTTTCGCCAGCCAAAAGACATGAGGAGTTGCATGCCTACTTCTGCGGAATTAAAGGCGAAATGTGTTGTTCAAGAGGACATTTACAGACGCTTATGGACATGTTTTTGGATGCTTGCTAGGCTGCCTGCTCTTGCAAGGAGGGGCAGCGCATGGCCGGAAATCAAGAGCAACGCAAGGAAGGTGACGACATTGACCTGGACTTTCAACGCAAACTGAAAAGCATCCTTGAGGATGGCCTTGCGCACCTCAAAACGCACAATGCCGGGGATATCAGCGTCCAGCAGGTCATTGTCGAGCTGGAAAAAATCCTGGCCAAGCCAGAACTCAAGGCGCTCAAGAAATGACGATAGCCGCCACTCCTGAAGTTGACGCCCGCTTCCCGCAGAAAACACGTCTGTTGCAGTCTCCCTCTTGCTGTGCTACTTGGAAATAGAAGCAAAGCCCATGCCCGCACAATCCCCGCAGATTTGCGCAGGGATTGCCTGCTATCTCAAAGGAGTACACCATGATTTCACGCGAAAAAGCCCTGGCCTTGCTGGAGGAACATAAGCCAACACCTTCGCTCATGCAGCATGCCCTGGCTTCCGAAGCCGTCATGCGCGCCTTGGCCAGACATTTTGGCGAGGATGAAAACCTCTGGGGCCTCACAGGACTGTTGCACGATCTCGATTATCCTACTACGGCGCAGCATCCCGAACGCCACGGACTGGAGACGGCTGAAGCGCTCGCCGGGCAGCTCCCGCCGGAGGCGCTTGCCGCCATCCGCAGCCACAATGCGGAGTGCAACGGTTCCACGCCATCCAGCCGTTTTGACTTTGCCCTGCGCTGCGGTGAAACCGTCACCGGACTCATTGCCGCTGCCGCACGCATGCGACCGACCGGGCTGCAAGGCATGGAACCCAAGAGTATCAAAAAGAAAATGAAGGACAAGGCATTCGCCGCCAGCGTCAGCAGGGAAAATATCAAACAGTGTTCCCTGGCCGGTCTTGATTTGGACGAATTTCTGACGCTGGCCATAACAGCCATGCAAACATGCTCGTCTAGCCACTCTGCGTAAACAACCCCGCCCTGAAGGGCGGAGCTTTATAGTCGCTTCATCAAGGGAAGCGCTACATTCGGACGGCTTACAGCGCCCGTTGACCGCACGGCAGTGCGACCAAGACTTGCGATGTTTTGACCTGCATTGAGGTCAGCGTGGGCAAGCCTACCGCAAGAGGGACACAAGAAACGATGTTGAGTACGATTTCCACGAGAGCCACATACGGAACACGTCTGCGAGGTATAGGCAGGGTCAACATAGACCACATGGATACCCGCAGCCTCAGCTTTGTACGCGACAAAACCTTGGAGCTGACGAAAAGCCCAACGATGCAGACGTGTGCGCATTTTGCGTCCCGCCTTGATGTGTTTTCGTATATTCGTCAGATCTTCCATGGCGATTGTGGAAAAACCGTTCTTCACCGCTTCAGCGACAATGGCCTTGCTGACTTCGTGATTTACGTGTTTAACGTGCCGCGCTTCTCTGCCGGAGACCTTGGCCAAAAGCTGCTTGGCGCTCTTGGAGCCGTTGCTTTGAAGACGGCTGCGAAGTGCAAGGAATTTGTCGCGTTCGTAGCGAAGTTGACCGCCGCCGAAGAGCGCACCCGTACTTGTGGCGGCAAGATTGTTCTCTCCAATATCAACACCCAAGATACCGTCACCCCCATTGGGCGCGGTATCTGGAAGGTCAAGAACAAGGTTGAAATACCAACGGTTGCGTTTATGGATAAGCTCGGCTTCCTTGATTTTCCCCTGTGCAAGGTACTTCGCTTGAAAATCGCCGATACGCATTTCAACCTTGATGCGACCGGAGAGTGTGAACAGCGAAAGCAGATTGCCCTTCATGCTATACGTTCTGGCATCGTAATGCACAGAACCGTTTTTGAAGGCAAGCAAACTCCATTCCTCACGTCGCTTCTTGGGATTGTTTGCAAAGAACGTTTTGTAGGCATCAGCAACCGCTTTCACAGCATTACACACCATCTGGCTGCCCAATGCGGGATGCACCCCACGCACAGCATAGTAGGCGAGGTGATGCAGCGCAACACGATTGGCGCATTTATTGACGGCTGC
>JAFTCE010000165.1 GCA_017454855.1 Desulfovibrio sp. | reverse complement strand
TGAGGCCCTCCCCTGTTCCCACATGACCGGGGAACCACAACGGGCGCATTCCACATAGAGCAGCTCGGGATCGTAGCCCGAGGGGATGGGCGTGTCATCCAGGGGTTCAGAAAATGTTTCAAAGGCAGTACCCATGTTTTCCTCCAGCCTGGCAGTCTCAGGCCTCTGATGCGCTGTCTTGCAGCCTGGCCTTACAACCTTGTAGAGATAAGCACACCTGGATTTTTGGCAAGGTCCTTGGCCTGTCTTGCGACGGGGCGCGCTGCGCCTCGGGCGGATCCTTTTCCCGAGCCTCTTGCCAAGCGTCCGGCGAGGGCTTACACTTCGGTCATGTCTATAAAATCGTCGCATATTCGCCTCTTACCGCCTGAATTGCGTAATCAGATTGCCGCTGGAGAGGTTGTGGACCGTCCGGCCAGCGTTGTCAAGGAGCTGGTGGAAAACAGCCTGGATGCCGGGGCTAGGCATATTGACGTGCGCTTGGAAAACGGCGGGCAGAGTTGCATCACTGTTCAGGACGATGGCTGTGGCATTGCGGCCCATGAGTTGGAGCTGGCCGTCACGAGACATGCCACAAGCAAAATTTCCTGTCTTGACGATCTGGAACACATCGTGTCCTATGGCTTTCGGGGGGAGGCATTGCCAAGCATTGCCTCTGTTTCCCGTTTTGCCATCACGTCCGTTCGTGCTGTTCCGCAAGGCCAGGCACAGCGCGTAGAAGTGGACTATGGACTGCTCAAGGCTTGTGGCCCGGCAGCCTTGCACAAGGGCACATTGGTGGAAGTGCGTGATCTTTTTTCCAAAATTCCAGCACGCCTCAAGTTTTTAAAGTCGCCGGCCACGGAATTCAAACGCGCTCAGGAATGGCTTTCTCGGCTGGCCCTGGCCCGACCGGAGGTCGGCTTACGGCTCAATACTGACGAGCGCGAGACCCTGCGCTTTTTGCCTGGAGAGCAATTGCGCGACCGTCTGGCCCTGCTCTGGCCCAAGCTCATCATGGACGCACTGCAGCCTTTTGACACCAAACGTCATGGAATCCGGGCACATGGCCTGGCCGCCCTGCCCAATGTCAGCCAGCCGCGCGGCAATCGTATTTTGCTCTACGTCAACGGTCGGGCCGTCATGGACAAGCGCTTGATGGCGGCAGTGCGTCAGGCCTATAGCGGACGTCTCACCAGCCGGGACTATCCGCAGATCGTCCTTTTCGTGGAAATAGAACCTTCAGAAGTAGACGTCAACGTACATCCGGCCAAATCGGAAGTACGCTTTCGCGATGAGGCCGCTGTCTTTTCCGCCGTGGAATACGCCGTGCGCAGCGCGCTACAGACTTCCTGGGACTTGGCTGATCCTGATTGGCAAAAGCCTTGCCCCGCAGCTTGCAGCCAGGATGACAAACCTGAGCCGCCCAGACCTGCGGGCTTCTGGGGCAGCCTGGACAAACCGCGCATCATGGAATTGCCCGCTCCTCGTGAAAACACGGGAACGTGGTGTGTGTCCGCGATCCCGCAGGCCCAAACCGAAACAGCGCAGACCGCCCCTTCACGGCAGCAGCCGCACGTCGGCCTGGCCGAAGCGGCGGCAGCCTACTGCCCCCGCGTCACGGCGGAAGAACCGGTGTCCAGCCCAGCTGCGGTGACGGCGCAGTCTGAACGCCGCGTTCTGCATGTGGGTTCATTTACTTATCTGGGCCAGGTGGCCATGACCTATCTGGTGTTGCGCGATGCCACGAATGCCTTGGTTCTGCTGGATCAACATGCCGCTCACGAACGCGTCCTTTTTGCAAGGCTGGAGCGTGACGGCAAGATCGGCCAGGCACAGCTCCTGGCGCTGCCGTTGCAAATCACTTTGCACGCGGCGGAACAAGAACGTTTTCTTGCCCTGCGCGCACAGCTCGAAGCCTTGGGCTATGCTTTTGAGCTTGACGCAGGGCATCTGCTTGCAACGGCCATGCCGGCCTTTCTCTCCCGTGCCGAAAGTGTGGAATTTCTGCGCGAAACCCTGGCTGAGCGCAAGGACGACCTCCATGCCATGTTTGCGTCCATGGCCTGCAAGGGTGCCATCAAGGCCGGTCAAATACTCACCGACGACGAGGCTGCGGGCCT
>JAFTCE010000023.1 GCA_017454855.1 Desulfovibrio sp. | reverse complement strand
CTTGGATAATCCACTTGTCTCCCATAGCTTGATGTATTCGAGTTGTTCGTTTCGCTCTATGCTCATAGATACCTCCATGATTAGAGGTCAATGTAGCATAGACTGGAGTCCTTGCAAGATGTAGTTGTTTGGACGCTTACATAGCTCAGGAGGCAAGCCCCATGCTCTTTCGACGCAGCCCATATGCAGAAACCCGATCCCGGTGTTATAATCCAGCAACGCCCCAGGCCATGATCTCCTCCCCACATTATCTGGCAACGCAAGCCGGTTTGCGCATCCTTCGAGCGGGGGGCACGGCGCTCGATGCCGCCGTGGCCACAGGGGCCGTTCTCTGCGTGGTCTATCCCCACATGAACGGGCTTGGCGGAGATGGCTTTTGGCTGATTCATGAATCTACAACGGGCTTGATGTACGGCATCAACGCCAGCGGCTATGCTGGTACAAACGTCTCTTACAGCCGTTATCTCGATCATGGCTACAAGGCAATTCCCCCTCGGGGCATTTTGGCTGCCTGTACGGTGCCCGGCATGGTATCAGGGTGGGAGATGGCCCTAGAACTGAGCAAACGTTGGGGAAGTCAAATCTCCCTTGCCACAGTACTGGAAGATGCCGTTACCTTGGCCGAGGAGGGCTTCCCTGTGGCTCCATCCCTGGCCCGCTGGCTGGCCAAGGACTGCGCCCAACGCTGCGGGCCGCAGCTACACAAGAATGGCCTTTTTGCACGTACCTTCCTGCCTGAAGGGCGCATTCCCCATACGGGAGAACGTCTGCGACTTTCAGCACTCTCTCGTTCCTTGCGATCGTTACAGAAAGACGGACTGGCCAGCTTTTACCACGGACATATAGCCCGGCAGGTGACAGACTGGCTGCTTGAGCAGAACGGCTTGCTGACATTTACTGATTTTGATGAATATCATGCGCAATGGGTGCAGCCGTTGACAGTTGCCTACAGAGAATGTGAGGCATGCAATCTTCCGCCCAACAGTCAGGGAGCGGCATCCCTTGCACTCCTCAACATTTGCAATAATCTAGATATTGCAGGCATGGGTGAGGGCAGTGCTGACTACATTCATGCGCTCGTTGAGGCCACCAAGCTGGCCTTTCAGGAGCGCGATCGCTGGCTTGCCGATCCCGCCTTCAGGCACATCCCCTTGGACATGCTGCTCTCGCCAGAACACGGACGTGCTTTGGCGCGTCAGATTCGCATGGATTATGCCCAACCTTTCCCAAAAGGACTCGCAGTAGGCGGAGACACCTGCTGGTTTGGGGTGGTAGACGCGCACGGCAATGCCGTGTCCGCCATTCAAAGCCTCTTCCATGATTTCGGTTCAGGATTAATGGCCAGCGATACTGGCGTGATCCTGCAGAACCGCGGCTGTTTTTTTTCTTTGGACAGACGCCATCCAAACTGTCTTGAGCCTCGCAAACGCCCTTTACATACGCTGAATCCCCCCATGCTACGCCAAAAAGGACGTCCGGTACTTGTCTATGGTACCATGGGTGGCGAAGGCCAGCCACAAACACAGACGGCCATTGTGACCCGCATCCTGGATTTTGGACTCAGTCCCCAAGATGCCGTGGCAGCACCCCGTTGGCTATATGGCCGCAGCTGGGGTGCAGAGACCAACGGCCTGCTCCTAGAAGCTCGTTTCCCGCACAACGTGGTGCAGGAGCTACAAAGGCGCGGTCACGCCGTGACGCTGTCCCCCATGCGTACAGAAAGCATGGGACATGCCGGGGCCATCTGGCGTGATACCGCACATGACATGCTGTGGGGTGCCGCTGACGTGCGCGGAGACGGGCTAGCAGCTGGGTATTAGGATTTACCGTAAATCAGCAAAATCTGCACGCTCACCACATATGCAAAACATCAGCCTTTGGCATATCTGTTAGAGGCCCCCCGCAGTCCCAAAATTTTCTTGCCGCTGCTTTCCCGCAGCCAAGCGCAATACTCGGGATACTTGGCTTCCAGGATTTGAAGCGCATTTTCCTCGGCCATAAGATAGCGTCGAGCTGTTACCTTGCCTGTTCCCACCCAATGCTTCAGATGACGGCGCAAATCCACATGGCGCGCATACATGCCATGCGCGTGCATTCCTCGGAACCATTCGACGCCTATATCCAGACAGATGGGACCACATTGGCGGTACGCCCCCGGCGGCAATATGGTTCCCTTTGGCAAACAGAGAGGGCGCGAGCGTTCCAGGTCAAGCAAACACGCCCATTCGTTAATGCGGCATTCCGGCAGAGGCCAGGGTTGACGGTCGAAAATGCCCCTGAATCCCTGGTCATAAGGGCGGACGAAAATCCCTCTTGCCTGGGCCTGCTTGTAGAGAAGACACAATTGCTCATAATCCGTACGAAAATCCTGATATGCCTCAGGAACGCACGCTGAACGGTGCAGAACCTTGCGCACAAGCTCTGCATGATGCGCCGGACAGTTCCAGCATTGGCCAAGTTGTCCCACAGCTATGGCCGTGCCCATGACTGAGCGCATAAAACCAAGCACGTCATTGAACACATAAATATCATTATGCATGAGAAATAATTTGCGGCTCTGACTATGCTCAAAGGCATATTGATAACGGATGCCCAGACGATAGGGCGCATCGTCCAAACGGGCAGGATCAGCCGCATTGAGATCCAGCCAGTAGTCTGGTTGGAATACTTGGCAACGATCACCTATGTTCAAACGCAAATATTGCGCAATGGCATACGGACTGATAGAATCATATTGTGAACCATACGGCTCATATTGCAACCACACCATGCCGACATGCTGACCGCTATGCTGCAGCAAAGAGAGCAAAGAAAGCGACGTCTGAAACGGCTTGGCGAAAATATTCACAGCCACATCGATACGCTCAGATGTCCCAGTCAAAGCGTAGCTATTCCTGGAATTTTGTCCACAAGGCTGGGCTTGTCCTGCGGGGAAAGCCATCACACATCCCCGTTTTCCACATCAGTCACGGCATGTGCCAATTGCCCGGCATCAATACCTGCTAAAGCCGCTACAATGTGCTGATCAAAGCCTGAATCATTTCTGAGCAAATCAATGGCTTGCTCTGGCCTCATGCCAGCCCTGTAGGATCGGGCGCTGACCATGGCGCAAAAAGCATTGACAACCGCCAAGACTCGCGCATTCGAAGCAATTTCCTCCCCCTTCAGACGCCGTGGTTGACCAGTACCGTCCATTCGCTCACCCATCTGATACACGGCCTCGGGCACAGGCAAACTGAACTGCATGTCTCGCAAGATATTGTACGCATATTCCGGTGCGCGATGCACTTCAATCTGCTCTTCTGGTGTGAGCTTACCCTTCTTGGTTAGCAAATCCCGAGGCACAAAGAGCTTGCCTACCTGTGAAAGGCGGGCGGCAAAACGCAATGTTTCCCTGTCTGCATCAGATAACTTCAGGGCATTGCACACTAATTCTGCAACCCGCTCCATTTTGAGCGAGTGGCCCACGAGATTGGCATCCACACTTTCGATAGCGCGTATCAGCGCGGCCATGCTGTTGGCCTGACGCTTGCGTGCCGCCTCGGCGCGGCGTCGAAATTCCGTAATATCCTGGAAGATGCCAACACAGCCCCCATTGCCCGCAGCCTTTTCTCCTTGCTTTTCTTCAAAGGGGTACAAGGTGACGCGGTATAAACGTGTATCTTTATCATGAAGCGCGATTTCAAGACTGTATTCCTTGCCGCTGGAATTCACCCGTTCCATGCCAGCATACATATTTTCGGTCGCCACAGCAGGCAGAATATCGTCAATGGCAATCCCCACAAGGGCGTCTTCTGACTTTTCCGCTATCGAACTGAACGCAGGATTGCACATTTGCACGCGACCGTCCCCATCCATAAGCATGAGGCCAACCTGCAGAGAGGCATTGACACTGTCGAGCAGCGCCTTCTGACGACGGGAAACTTCAGCGCGACGGCGGAACTCGGTAATATCCTGGAATATGCCAACGCAGCCGCCGTGGACTGTGTCGCCCACCTGAGCATCCTTTTTGGCCTCAAAGGGGAAAAGCGTCACACGGTACAGGCGAGTGGTATCCTTACCTGGCACGGATATTTCCAGACTATTTTCACGTCCGTCAGCGGCAACGCGCTCCATCCCGGACAACAGATTGTCAGCGGCTTCCGTGGGCAGCATGGAGTCTATGGTCGAACCGACAACCTTCGCTTCCTCCAAATTCACCATATGCCCGAAGGCAGGATTGCACATCTGTACAAGACCGTCACCATCCATGAGCATGAGACCGGCCTGAAGAGAGGCATTGACGCTATCGAGCAAAGCCTTCTGACGGCGGGCTACTTCAGCACGGCGGCGGAACTCAGTGATATCCTGAAATATGCCAACGCAGCCCCCGTGGACGTCCGTGGCAACATGTTCCTCCTGCCGTTCTTCAAATGGAAAAAGCGTCACACGGTATAAGTGCATGTCTCCCATTCTTGGTACAGAAATTTCAAGACTACCCTCTTTACCGCTGGAACTCACCTGTTTCATACCCTCGCACAATTTCTCGGCTGCTTCTGCGGGCAGTACAGTGACGATGGCAGCGCCCTGCAATTGTCCTTCTGATTTTTCCGTGATCTGTGCAAAGGCCGGATTGAACATTTGCACATGACTCTCGCCATCCATAAGCATAAGGCCAGCCTGCAATGAGGCGTTGACGCTGTCGAGAAGCATTTTCTGACGGCGAATAAGCTTGTACAGGCTTTGAAAACGCAGAGCAGTTGCCCTATGCGAACGGCTGACAAGAGAAGCCCAAATAAAGGCCAACAACAGTGCGGCACCAAGGCTGCCGAGAATGCCCAAGCCGTAAATCTGGCGTGCCTGGCTCTGAACTTGTGCATCTACTACACTCGCCGGGGCTTCTATGGATATCAGCCAGCCCAAACCGGATATGCGGTTTCCCAACGCATATGTCATCCCCTCGCCAACCAGAGCGCTTCTGCGCTTAAAAGGCAAACTTCCCGTATTGCTTTCCAACTGGGCAGGGACGACGACAAATCGCCCATCGCGTAGCACAACAGCCTCTGAACCACGTTTTCCCTGTTGCACGATACATGAAAACAAATCCTTGTGTTCTGTTTTTAACAGAAAAATTTCTTTCAATATTTTGTCCAGAGGAACAGTGGCAAAAAGCACTGCAACCGGTTTGTCTTCACCACGCCCCAACACTTGCAGCAAGGGTTCTGCCACAGACATAACAGGCATATCCTGATACATGTACACCGAACCATAGGCGGCAGTAGACGTATGCATGGCCTTGCGGACAAGAGCCAAATCGTCATCGACAAGAGGGGAATCGCCGTTGCGCATCAGCAAGGGGTGACCATCTCGGGTAACGATGCGTGCAGCAATCCAGCCCTTGCTGCGAATAAAATCCTGCAGCAAATCTTGCATATAGTGCATCTGTTCCGCCAGGGAGACGATGATTTCGTCATTGCTTTGGTCAGCGTCCGGGGCGAGAAGACGCTGCAAGCCATCTGGTCCAAGACCGTTCACATCCATGGCGTACAGACGAAAAACTTCCGCACCGCTCACAAGCCGTAGCTGGTCTGCAAGGCCAACATTCCAGGCATGGACAGTCTCCAGAGTTTTATCTATCCAGGATTGCTGCAGTTCGCGCTGTGTGTTTTCGATATTTTGCGCAACGTTTTTCAACTGCAGCGTACACAAGCCGTAGGACACTGCTGCTGCCATAGCCAAGAGACATATGCCGACAGAAAAGACAACGGCCTTTTTCAGACGATAGTGCCCTACATCAGCGCGTTCGTTTGGTTCTTGCATATTCCCCTACCTGATCTTTCGCCCTTTGAGGTGCGCCCAACGGCTGAATTCATTGACAGAATACTGCGGCATATACTGCCGCAGGCGTGTATGTGACAATACTGTATTACTCAAGTTGTCCAAAATATAGACGTCACCATTGAGATACACTGCGAGAATGGCATGAGCAAAATTGCGAACGGTATCCCGGACAACCACTATACGCATCTTTTCTGGCGGGATGCCCAACTCCTTGAGGGTAAAGTACTTAATAATACTGTAATCCTCACAGTCCCCGGATTTCTTTAAAAATTCTGCTGGTATTGCCCAATAGTCCTGCTTATGCCAATTGGCGATGTCTTCCTTGTATGGCCATGTATTCCAAAACGCATTGACATAGCGCAACAAATCCATGGCGGACTTGGGGGCCTTGGCCTTGAACGTAGTCCAAGAGACATTGCGCTTGAACATTGTGTTTGGAAGAAAAATCGAGGCTTGTTCATTGCGCTTAAGCAAATCGAGCCAGGCTGGAAGGGTGTTTAAGGGACGTTTGAACTCTACAGTTCCGAAGAGTTGAACCTTGTCCCCATGTGAAGGCGATTCTGGTGAAGCCAGGGCTTCTTGCCCATGTTTTTCCCGATTTTTTCCACCAGACATGGCATGTCCCAAGTCCTCGACCTCATTGTGAGCTTCAGAACCTGGGATGCTTTCCCGCATGTGATCGGAACTGGAGGCTGCCCCACTCACCAGGACGGGATACAAGATACAGCCTAGCCACATCAGGCAACATGCCGTGAGCGCCATGCCGCAAAGTATACTTTTTGCAAAGGAGCAGGGCTGTAACTTTTTTTCTGACATAACTGGTCGTGTGGGTCGCAGACAAAAATAGGAACAACGTTGCCCGTCTCAAGGAAAAAAATCAATGTGGCTCCATCGATAGCTCAAAACGGCCTTGATCTCTTCCGCTTACCTTGTAGTGCAGGCTTTCAGCAATAGAGTTGTCCTCATTGAAGGTGAGTACAACAGGTTGACGGTCATAAATATCTTCAGGGCCGGTGACAAATTCCTGCGCGCTAATAATAACTTCATCCCCGACCTGACACAAACGGGCCGCAGCGCCATTGAGTATGCAGCAGCGCGAACCTGGCTTACCATACAAAACATATGTGGAAATGCGTTGACCATTGTTTTTGTTCCAAATGTACACAAATTCCAGAGGATATATGCCTGCTTCACGACAGTGTTCCGGGTCAAGTGTCACGGAGCCATGATAGTCAAGATTGCAAGCAGTGACTCGCAGGCCATGAAGTTTAGCCCGTAGGATGTGCAGCATGGACATCTCCTTCTGGTGTTATTTCAGCTAAAAAAAAAGCCGCTTACGCGGCATGCAGGCATAACTCTGCCCTCGTATCAGTACGCCTTGATATATTCATCCATATTTTCCGCTGAACAATTACGGCTTACCCAAAAAGCCGATGCCCAGATCATCAAGGCTGTCGACTGCGTGTCATCCAAGGATTTGATTTTGGATTGCAAGCTCGATTTACTCGCGCCATGCCGGATATGAATGCCATTGACATCACATGCATCGGTTACACACAACAGAAGGTACGAAAGGCGCGTGTGGTCGGGCATGAGCTTCATATCTTTGTGGGCCTCTACAATCGTTTTTAATTCGGCCGCGCTAAATATTTGCTTTATCCCCGTGATAGCCCGAAAAAAAGTATCTACGGCCCAAGGCAAGATAAATTCTGCCCCCGCACTTTTTGTACGAAAATAATCTTTGAGCCAGCGTTCCTGGTCTTCATTGATACGTGCTGCAACCTGTGGCATGATGCCCCCACTAGGACAAAAAGCATCTTAGAGCATTTTTAGATAACTGTAAAAAAATTGAATCGTTGCATAAATGTAAAAAAATAATTTTATATTTCAACTATTGACTCAAAATAGCACAAAAATAACATGTGAAAATAGTTAATAACTAATATTCATTATAAAATCATTGTTGTTGATTCTCAGAAAAATCCACAGAGAATTATATCTTGAGCCATTATACATCTCTGGAAACAATTGTATAAATATTCTCTTGAGATGCTCCATGTAAAACTAATTTTCTAAATAAGCTAGCACAGTGATTTTGTTTTGCAAAAACAATAATTGGTAAATTATTTGTAAAGTTAAAAGTCTCAATTTCACTGACATTTATTCCGCTAATTTGCAGTGGTAATTCATGTAAATACTGCTTATCAACAAGTATATATTGAGGTATAGATTTTGTAAAATTTTTATGCATTAACTGAAAACATTTCCCAGCACCAACAAATACAACTTTCCTACCTGCAAAAAATTCGTCTATCTGTTTGGCATATTCATTCATGCCAATGGTATTCATATTTTTTTCTTTTGGTATGCAATATAGCACTGTCCCAAATGTGTGATAACTATGATGACCTATATAATAATCATAATCCGATAATTCATTAATTAAAAATATTGGTATAGTAATTATATCATCATTTAAATGATATATACATATTTGCATCTTTGGTCTATATTTTTTTATTGAATGAATACCCCCCTGAATACATTGTAATTCAGCACCTTCGATATCTAACTTGATAAAGCTAAAACTTTTTTCTCTAAAATATGTATCAATATTGACCATATTGAGATTATTAAAATCCGAATTTTGTATATTTGAAATATGAGAACCAGAATCACAGTAACAAAAATTTTTGAGACAGCATTCTTTATCTAAACCAGCATTTTCTATTTTTATCCCTCTATACGGAAATAAGTAGTTAACACTCTTTTGTGCTTGCGATGGAATTGGCTCAAAGCCGATTATTGCACCATTAGGTGAGGCTTCGGATAAGAATTGTTCAGTAACTTTCCCATTATAAACTCCACCAGATATAATTACATCATTTGCTTCTACATGTACTTTTGGGTGTTCATATTCTGGATAGCTTGATTTTTTGATATAATTTAAATCTTGTAATATTTTAAATTTGATTAAATGTACAAAAATATCTCGACTTTCATCATCGCTAAGTGATTCATATATAATATCTATACGCCTATCTTTTACTATACTTACATCTAAAAATCGCGAGGCCAATAATTTGTCCGTTGGCGTAGAATCCGAATTATACAAAAAATTATTTATATTATTTTTTTCACAAAATATAAACAATTCAGGTGTATCAGATCTTGCCCACCACTTTAACGTTTGAGCCGGTTCAATGTATACAAAAATATTATCTTCACAGCTTATTCTATCAACAATTTTTAAACAAAATTTTTTGATTATATATTGAGTTTCATAGGTGTTAATGCCGTTAAATATGTAGAATCTAGGAAAATCTGTTGGCTCTAATCCGCTATTTTGAAGAAAGAATATTGCATCAATAAGGTTATTATTGCGTACTACAAGTATTCTATCATTATTTTCTTCTTTTTCATAAAATTTACAATCTTTTCTAAGGGGTAAACAATTTGTATATGCAGAATCGAAATGTTTATTTTCCATCTATTTCCCCGTATACTATTTCCCCAAATCTTATGAAAAAATAGGACATTGCCCGTAAGCAATCCTACATCTTTTTTTCGATGATAATACATTATTCAGGGTCTCACGAAAATCTCCCATATACCGCTTTTCCGGCTATCCTCTGCGGGAAAAAACACCTCACCGTAAAAACGCCTTTTTCCCGCCTACTTACGGAGCTGGCGGCTGCTTACGCAGCCACCTGGCGTTTCACTTTTTGTACCACTGCGCTAGCAATACTCTTTTGAAAGCTGTCCACACAAATTTTTTTGAATGCGTTACACCACCTTTCATCAAAATTCAAGAAAAAATCTAGAATTTTTGCAAATTATTTCACAATGCCTAGCCCAGCATGTCAACCATGGTATACAGACGGCCCGGCTTTTGCCCGGTCATCCACGCAGCGGCACGCAGAGCGCCGCGAGCAAAATTTTCTCGTGAATGGGCATGATGGCTCACTTCTATGCGCTCTCCCGCTCCCATGAAATACACTGTATGCACACCAACCACATCGCCTCCACGAACAGCCTGAATGCCAATTTGCCCCTTGGGCCGTTCTCCGATAATGCCATTGCGCTCAGAACAACGCACATCTTCGAGCTTCTGCCCTCGCGCCTGCGCAAGACGCTCGCCCATAGTCAATGCCGTGCCGCTAGGGCTATCTTTTTTTCGATTGTGATGCATCTCCACCATTTCAATATCGTAATCCGGCCCTAGGGCAGACGTCAGTTCTGGTAAAATTTTCAACAATACGTTGACGCCAACACTCATATTGGACGACCAGAAAAGAGGAACTTTCGTGGCCAAATGCTGCAGCTCGCCCATTTGCGCTTCGCTAAACCCCGTAGTCCCAATAACGATGGCATTGCCATAGCGCGCCGCCACCTCAGCCGAATGCAGACTCACCGCAGGGGCTGTAAAGTCGATGACGACAGCATCGGGACACTGGGGCAATAGCGCGGCAAGATCGTCGGCAACGGAACAGGTGTCTGCGCTCAGCAATCCCACCCGTTCCTTGCTGTCAACCATGCCCATCAAGGCATAGTCTACGGATTCTACAACAAGACGGCAGATAACGCTGCCCATGCGTCCAGCGGCGCCAACCATGACAATATTTGTACTCATACTTTTTTCCTCCGTTACTTAGTCCATCTGTATACCAGATTGCGCCAAAAGTGTTCTGAATTCTGCCTCATTGAGTACTGCGATACCCAGCGCCCGAGCCTTTTCCAACTTGCTTCCAGCCTTTACGCCCGCGACAAGATAATCCAAATTTTTGCTCACGCCAGAAAGCGGCGTAGCGCCCGCAGCTTCTGCCCATTGCTGGGCCTTGGTTCTGGGTATGCTGATGGTTCCGGTAAACAGAATGGTCTTTCCGGCCAAAGGTCCGCTCTGCAGCACAGATGCATTACCCTGCTTTGCCCCGTCTAGGCTTTCCTGCGGCCACAAGCCTACGTCCTTAAAGCGTTCCAACAATACGCAATTGGCCGGATTGTCAAAAAAATTGCGGATAGAGCAGGCAACCTCAGAACCAATATCGGGGATGCCCAACAATGTTTCCTGACTGGCATTTTTCAATGCGTCCAGGTCACGAAAACGCTTGGCCAATCCGCGGGCCAACTGTTCGCCCACATGCCGTATGCCCAAGGCGGCGATAAGCCGATGCAAGGGAGCTGTAGTCCGGACAACGGAAAGCGCTTCCACAAACTTTCGCGCCAGTGTTTCTCCCATGCGATCAAAATTGAGCAATTCTTCCACCGTTAACGTAAACAAATCCGCCGGAGATTGTACCAATCCTTTTTTGACAAGCTGGGCAACCCACTTTTGTCCCAAACCTTGGACATCAAGTCCGGCCTTGGATACAAAATGCGTAATGGAACGAAGCCGTATGGCCGGACATGTCACGTTTTCACACCGCCAGACGACCTCTCCTTGTTCTCGGCATACTGGCTGACCACAGGCGGGACATGCGGAAGGGAATACAAACATGCTGGCGCCAGCCGGACGTTTCGTAAGTACAGGCCCCACCACTTCAGGTATGACGTCGCCAGCCCGCTGTATAATGACGGTATCTCCCACGCGCAGATCACGCGCATGGATTTCATCCTCATTATGCAGGGTGGCACGCGATACCACAACCCCACCGACGGCTACAGGTGAAAGCACCGCCACAGGCGTCAACGCTCCTGTGCGTCCAACCTGAACCTCAATATCCAGGAGCTGCGTTTGCACCTGTGCAGGAGGAAATTTGAAAGCCACGGCAAAACGCGGCGCCCTTGCCGTATATCCCAAGGCTTCCTGCACAGCAAGATTATCCTGCTTTGCCACGACGCCGTCGATATCAACGGGCAAACTCTCTCTGTGCGCACGCACCCATTGTGCATACTGTTGCACACATTCTGGCGTGAGACAAAGTTTGCCTTCAGGTGGCGTAAGAAAGCCATAGTTTGCCAATCGTGCCATAAGTTCAGAATGATGACGGCAAGGAGCGGCATCCCCCCATTGCACTTCTCCCAGACTGTACGCAAGAAAGCGCAAGGGGCGGGTTTCCGTCTTGGACAGATCTAGGTGTCGCAGGGTTCCCGCCGCTGCATTGCGCGCATTAGCAAAACGCTTCTGCCCCAGCGCTTCCTGCCGGGCGTTCAGCGCGGCAAAATCCTTGCGGAACATGACCACCTCGCCACGAACCTCCAGACGAACCGGGAAGGGATCATCGCCTTGAAGACGCAAGGGCACAGTGCGGATAGTGCGCACGGCCTCTGTAACAACTTCACCTATCTCGCCATCGCCTCGGGTCAATGCTTCCTGAAGTACGCCATGCACATAAATGATTTCCAGCGCCAGACCATCCAGCTTGGGATCACACCAAAAAGCCTGAGGGAGCGCATCGTTGGTCTGATCACTCCAGGCACGCCGCATTCGAGCTACGAAATCGTACCACTCCTGCTCTGAAAAGACATTGTCCAGCCCGTACATGCGGATACTGTGTGTTTTTTTTTCCAATCCGTCCAACAACTTCCCGCCCACACGCATGGTCGGTGAATCAGGCGAACGCAAATCCGGACGTCGCGCCTCCAAATTCACGAGTTCGCGAAACAGGGCATCATATGCCTCATCACTGATTTCAGGATTATCCAATGCATGATAACGGTAGTTGTGATATTCAAGCTGGGCAACGAGGAATTTTGCACGCTCGCGATCCGGATCCTCTGAAGCGCGATCGCATGCAGACGGGTGAAGCGTAGCGGACTGTTGTGATGTGTGTGACATACGGCTTTGTGGGGTTGACCGTGACGGAAGTTACACGGGCATGGAAATCATGTGCGCCCGCAACGCCCGGATACGGTCACGCAAGTCGGCTGCTTGCTCAAATTCTAGATCACGTGCGGCCTGACGCATTTCTTTCTCCAGCCTGGCAACGAGAACGGCGGCTTCCTCTGCTGAGTGGGGCATACTTTCTGTTTCATGATTTTTGGAACCACGATCTCTGTTGCGTCCACTCTTGAGACCGTCCTTAGCATACAAGCTATCAAGGGGTGATTCAAGACTTTTGCTTGTGCTGCGCGGGACAATGCCATGTGCCGCGTTGAATGCAGCTTGCTTGGCCCGACGCCGACACGTTTCCTGCATGGCATCTTTCATGGAATCAGTAACAGCATCGGCATAAAGAATAACGCGCCCGTGCGCATTACGGGCGGCACGCCCAAAAGTCTGAATAAGAGAACCAGTGGAGCGTAAAAATCCTTCTTTATCAGCGTCTAGTATGCACACTAGCGACACTTCTGGAATATCCAAGCCTTCTCGCAGCAGGTTGATGCCAACAAGAACATCAAATTCTCCCAAACGTAAAGCACGAATAATCTGCATGCGCTCCAAGGTGTCAATATCTGAATGCAAATACCGCGTTCGTACCCCCATACTACAGCAGTACTCAGTAAGATCTTCCGCCATGCGCTTGGTAAGGGTCGTCACAAGCACTCGTTCACCGCGAGTCACGCATCCCCGACATTCGGCAAGCAAATTCTCCATTTGCCCCTTTGTGGATCGTACTTCAACTTCTGGATCTACCAGGCCGGTAGGACGTATGATCTGCTCTGCGATAATACCTTGGGCCTGATCCAGCTCATATTTGCCCGGTGTAGCCGATACATACACCACCTGATTGAGCAAAGCCGTAAATTCACTGAAACGCAGAGGTCGATTGTCCAGGGCTGAGGGCAGACGAAATCCATAATCTACCAAAGTTTGTTTGCGAGAACGATCCCCCTTGAACATACCGTTCACTTGCGGCACTGTGATGTGCGATTCATCAATAAACAGTAGGAAATCACGGGGGAAATAATTCAGCAGGCAGGAAGGTGGCTCTCCCGCTTTGCGCCCATCCAAATGACGCGTGTAATTTTCAATGCCATTGCAATAGCCAAGCTCTTCCATCATTTCAAGATCAAGCTGTGTTCGCTGTTCAAGCCTTTGGGCCTCAACCAGTTTGCCATTCTCCTTAAACCAGACCAAACGTTGGGCCAGTTCCTCTCGTATATCCCTAGCGGCACGCGTGAGATTATCTTGTGCAGAAACAAAATGGCTGGCCGGATACAGAACGGTCTTGGATATTTCTGCCAGCGCCTCTCCTGTGAGCGGATCAATCTCGCGCAAGGAATCAATATCATCACCAAAATATTCGACTCGCAAGGCGCGCTCATGATGGTACGCAGGTATTATCTCCAAAGCGTCCCCCCGCACACGAAATGTGCCGCGATGAAAATCATAGTCATTACGCTCATAATGCACTTCAATCAGACGCGTAATGAGCTGATCCATAGGGAAACACTGCCCAATCTCTACAGGAATAACCATACTGGCATAGTATTCTGGCGAGCCAAGACCGTAAATGCATGAAACAGAGGCCACGATGACCACGTCACGCCTCGTCAGCAGAGCATGTGTTGCGGCATGGCGCAATTTGTCTATATTGTCATTGATGGAGGAATCTTTTTCAACATATGTGTCCGAAGATGGCACATAGGCCTCAGGTTGATAATAGTCGTAATAACTGACAAAATACTCGACGGCATTGCGCGGAAACAAAGCCCGGAATTCCCCGTAAAGCTGGGCCGCCAAGGTCTTGTTTGGGGCCAGTACCAACGCAGGACGATGACAACGGGCAATGACATTGGCCATGGTAAATGTCTTGCCAGAACCAGTTACGCCCAACAATACCTGTGCTGGAACTCCTCCCTCAATATTGGTCACTAACTGCTCAATGGCTTCGGGTTGATCCCCCATGGGGGTATATGCCGTTTCAAGTTTGAAGGGTAGCTCCTCCCTGTCGTCCATGACTCTGCCCCAATCACCTAGCGTTCAATAGAAGCATTGATTCTGCCAGTAATATTATCGCGGATCCATTTGGGGTCAAGCCATTCGATGGGCGTTACTTCCACCCCGCCCACCAAAATACCGAAATGCAGATGATCACCAAAGGCGAGTCCAGTACTGCCTGTATGGGCTATAATCTGACCTTTTTGGACAACATCCCCCGGTTTCACCAAGATATCATTGAGGTGGGCGTAGAGGGACATGAGTCCAAGGCCATGATCAATAACCATCAGATTGCCATAAATACCCACATCGCCACAAAATACCACTCGCCCGCTGTTGGCAGCCGGGACTTCGGCATTGATGGTAGAAGCAAAATCCAAACCAAGATGATAGGACTCTCCTACTTGCTTGCCCTGATAGCTGAAAAAGCGATGATCTCCGTATCCAGCACGAGGCGCTGAACGCGGCAAGCGCAGAAAAGGGCCATCCCAAAGCATGCCTGCCACAGTATCGCGGCCAATTTCTCGCAAACGCTGTGCGTTGGCAGCGCGGACTTCATGATTGATGAAGAGGTAACAATCCAGAGAAGTCGTGGTCTCTGGAGCAAGATGGTGCAATTTGTCATTCACCTTTTGCAAAAAAGCGTCCGTAACATGAATATTGTCAATTTTAAAATTGCGTTCATATGTCATCACGGTCAGACGATTCTTAACCACGTTGCCTGCCATATCCGTGGCGGTTATTTCGACACTGTTTTTAAAATCACGAGCCGTCAGCGTATAGGGAAAAGGAAAAAAGCAAATATAACTGCCATCCTTCTGGAGATAGCCAGGGACATGGTATCCAGCCACTATGACTCCGGTATCAACGACATCCTCATCCACTGTATAGCGTATGACAGCAGCCCCGCCCCGACGTACATTGGGTGGCAGTGTTTTGACCGATATGCGCGGTGGCTGTGTGTCCAGGCGCATCGGTAACTGCAATGTACGCGTATTCCCTTGTCCAAAACCAGCAAGTGACCCATCCGTCGTTCGTATTTCCAATTCAAAAGCGCCTTCGCGTAAGTTTGCATCGCGCATGGCCACAGTAACTTCGCGTTCTGGCAGATATTCATCAAAATGCTTGCGAAAAATGACTATAAGATTGTTATTCTTGCGCACACCAACTGATATGGAGCGAATGCCGGAAGGATCATGCATATGAATTTTAAGAACGCTAGCCGGGGAGATTCGACCGGTATTTGGCGTTATCTCCACTATAGGTCCATCCATGTCCTTGAGAAAAGTATACCCGGCTACGGCTAGAATTATAACAATGACGATTCCCAAAAAAGACGGCAGAAGGCTCCTCTTACGCATGCCCATATATCACTCCAAAACTATATTGCTTGATGGACGACCAGACATTGAACGATTGACACTTCTGAATTCAATCTTCAACAACGTATATTCTTATTCTGCTTGTTTGATATATTGTTTCAAACTGCACATTGTTGCAGCATCAAAGAGTTGAAAATTGTTTTTACCATTTTCCTTGACGACATACATAGCAGCATCAGCATTGCGATATAATGTTGGCATGTCAGTTCCGTCTTTAGGATATAACGCTATGCCAATACTGGAAGAAATATGTAGATGCGCATCACCCTGAACACAATCCATATCAAGAATATTCACAAGCTGTCGAGCTTTACTGCATACCCACTCGCTATCAGGACAGTTGAGGAAAACGACAAATTCATCACCACCGATACGACCGACGATGTCATTGCTGCGAAATGAATTGCGTATTCTAACTGCAAATTGTTGTATACAGTAATCACCAAATGCATGTCCAAATGTATCATTTGCGGATTTGAAATTATCTATATCAATGATAAAAAAAGTACATAGTTTATCCTTATACTCTAACAGAGCATCTTCTATAGCTTGCTCTGTAGCGCCTCGCGTCAAACATCCTGTAAGGGCATCAATACGTGCTTCTGTCATTATTTCAACTTCGGTATTGATATTCTTTGAATATAAATACATATGTATATGTTTATCACTTTCTACAAAATATATATATCCATCAAAGCGTAACCATTCATATACATCACAAAGTAAAACAGGACAATCTAACGTAATATGTTCTGTTCCTCGGTTAAATTCCTGAAGGACATTTTTGCAAGAAAAAGTTTCAATAAAGTCTTTTCGATGTTCTTTCTTGATAAATCTATGAGCATACAGATGTAAACTCTCTGAATATGAAAGATTTTTTATATTCTTCAGCAAATCAAATTGACGAACTTTACTTTCAGGTGAAAAAATATCTTTTGTAATATCTATTTCATAAATATTTCCAAACATAGTTCTTGCAGCGTCTTGGAAATATTTCATCCTTGATTCATGATACATTTTTGATTTTTTTTCTGATTTAGAAATTATATAACTTATAAATAACATAAGTATTATAAGAATAGATATTATTATGAATACAGAATAATATATATTTTTCTTTATTTTTTCAAAAAAATTATACATATTAAATTCAACTATAAGAAACCACTCAAGTTCTGGTATATATTTTATGCCAATAAAATTATTTGTTTTTAAATTGTTAAAATTTTTTGTGTCTATATAAGAATTTTTATAGTTATATAATATTTCTTTTAGTATATCAGCTATATCTTCATTGCCATATATTTTAAGAAAGTTTATATTTGAAATTCCTGTGGTATGGCCAGATAATTGTACAATACCTTCTTTATCAATAAATGAAATTGAAGTATTCGTTGTTTTTTCTATATCAAATATTTTTGACATAACTGAATCAAGATGGATACATACTCCAACAATACCGAGAGTATTATTTGACCAATCTTTTATCTTATAATTGACAAATAAAGAAATTTCATTATTTGAAGATGATGTTTTGTCATAATCTATGTTTATATCATAATCATTTGTATGTGATATAGATTTGTCATGCCATACATGAGGAGAATTTTTATCAGCTATGACACCTATCATGCCATCTTGAGTGTATAATTCTTTATTTTTTTCAAGGACTAAAAAAACGCCATCATAATCATTATGCTTAAAATAACCATTCAGAAATTTAAAAATTGCAGACTTGAAACTTCTCAATTCATAAGAATCTTCAGCAAGAAGATATGATAATAATAAATTATCTTTAGACATTGCTCGTGAAATTTTAACTGCCTTGCAAAAATCTGGAACTATTTTTGCATATATTTCAGATACCTTATATGAAATATCATATTCCATAAGCGATAAGGCGTCCTTATACATAGTCGTATAATAAATAACAGAGAGAATGCAAAAACCAGCAGTAAGGACAAGTCCTACAAAAATATTTGTTCTAGCAACAATAGAAAGTTTCACAACGCTATTCCAATCACTGCAAAGCAAGTACGGCCTTAAGATCCTTGTCACCAAAAATCTTAGTGTACAAAGTCCAAACCTTTTTTGTTGCCTTACGGAAGGCGTTCATATCCACATTGTCATTGATCTGACATGTACCACTTTCACGAATGATAGTAAAAAATTTCGTTTCTTGTTCACTGCAAAGCTTACGCTGCCAATCACGAACTTCCTCAGCAGTTGTCCGCAGCAGTTCACGTTGGTTTGGAGTCAATTTTTTCCATACATGTCCACTGATGAGTAAGGGTTCTGCAGCATAGGTATGCGAAGTTAGGGAAAGAAATTTCTGCACTTCATAATAGCGTTTGGTAGCTATATGCGCCAAAGGATTTTCCTGTCCGTCTACAAGCCCTTGTTGTAACGCATCGTACAACTCGGTTATAGGCATGGGAATAGGCTTAGCTCCCAGCGCTTTCATTACTTCTATACAAATAGGTTGTTCCATAACACGGAATCGTACTCCCTGCATATCCTGCGGCCTGACAATGGGACGTACATTATTAGTCATATGCCGTACGCCGTTTTCCCAAAAAGCGAGCGTAATGATATCCTGCCCATAGCCTGTCGCACTCAACTCCATGCCAACGGCATCCAACGCTCTGTAGGCATGCTGCCTGTCACGAAAAAGAAATGGCAAATCAAACAAGGCCAGTTTCGGTATATAATTAGCCAGGACAGCGGAACTTGTCAGGGCCATATCCATGGTGCCGGCAGTAACTCCTGCAATCAAATCTCCCTGGGCGCCAAGTTTGCCCGCAGGATACACATGGATGATAATCTCGCCTTGGGAGCGTTGCCTGACGAGATTGGCGAAATACTCCGCACCTTGCGCATAAGGGTTATCCATCTCAGCGATATGACCTAATCGCAAGTTTATGGGGGCCGCCGTAACAAACGAAGCATTGGCAATAAAAAGCGTCACAATCATCAGAATATATGCCATAAGGGGTATCCATTTCAGCGATATGCCCTAATCGCAAGTTTATGGTGGCCGCCATGAAACCGTCTTCTAAATACGCAGACTCGTCATGATGTCTGCAATACGAGCCTTGGCAAACAGCAAGTAGGAAAGTATCAGTTCACCGGAATTCATGGTCGATGTAATGTACAATGGATCATAGACACATATGCGGTTCATGTAATCCATGGCTACAGCCATGTTTTCTTCGTTGTTCTTGGCTTTTATTTCTGGATACAACAGGTAAACGGCATTGAGAAAATCACGCATGACAAGCACCATCCCCTGAATCTCGTAAATACGGTTGTCCAATGTGTAAAAGGGGATATTCTGTGCATTTTCCAAGAGTCCTTGGGCATACCCCAGCATATTTTCGCCGACCAGCAGTTGCAAAGAAGCATAAATGTCATCCGTTCGACAATTATACACGCCCTTGCCCTGATCAAGACTTTCCTTGTACTGTTCTATGAGCTTCAAGCCTTTCTTGTAGCTACTCTCAGCTGAAGGAAACCAAAATTTGCGTGGATTCAGCGTAAAGCAGTTGAGGCGGGCCTGATACAGGAAATCACTTTCGCGATCACTTGTGCCCAGTTTGGCTATCTGGGTGGAATATATATCTACAAGGAATTTCGTGGCGTGGTAAACCCCATACTGTCGATAGGCCCGATTATCCAAAATATAAGGATTAAAAAGAATATCATTGATGGACCAGCCAAATGTGGAATTCAATTCACTACGCATCTGATGCGTAATGGCATCAATAAGCACTTTCCCTTTTTCAATATCTGGCAAGGTATTGGCTGCTTCTACGATAGGGCATGGTTTGGGGAACGTCGTTGTGTCGATGGCGGAATAAAAACGCTGTGCCCCCCAAAAAACGAATAACAATCCTATAAAAATGGCACACTGCACAAGTACCGTATGCCAGACAATGCGCAACTTGAAAAACAAAGGCATTTCAGGAAATTTCATCGTCATCTCACTTGTAATTGATACCCTATGTCGGCGACGTACGGTCTGAGACAGACGCACAGCGGCATTGCTCCACATGCGCTTATGTGCCCATGTCCTGCCTCCACTGACACGACATGAGCACAAACGCTACATATAATTAAGATCAAAACGTTTGTTCTTCTTTAGGCACAGCAAGATAGTCGGCAAGATCCTTTTCTTCCTGCGTATAGCCCTGGGCCCCCAAGCGGGCATTGGCCAAACGCTTGCCCAACTCCACGGCTGGCTGATCCAGGGGATTGATATCCATAAGCCAGCCAGTAAAAACAGTAGCCGCCTCCAACAGCATCATAAGAGCCCCTGCCGCTTGCGGTCCATTGTCAGCCATGCGCACATGCAAAAGAGGTACGCCGTTCTTGCACAGGGCCATGCGTGTGCCCACTGCTTCGGCCTCCAATAGACTGCCAAACGGTTTGCCCTTGAGCCAAGACCACTTGTCAGGCAAATCCATGCCAAAAGAACGTCCTGGATCCTGCCCATCGCTCGTCAGGAAAAGACACCCCTTGTTGCGCGGTCCACTCAGAAACATCTGATTGATGGAGTGTTGATCCGTCACCCCCGTAGCCGGAACCGGTTGTGTGCCCTGCCCTTCTTTACCTAGGCTTTCCGCCCACAATTGAGCAAACCAGTCGCCATATGCGGCCCACTGTGGTATGTAGCAGAAGAAAATGAGCTGATTGTACGCATGCTCTTCCAACGCCCTTGCCCAGCAGGCCAGTGCAAAGGATGGATGGTCGGCTAAGGACTCAGGGGTCTGTGCCAGGGGTTGTGCCACTGAGGCAGCGCCATCCAGCAATGCCTGCCAGTCAATACCTAGGAAGGCAGCAGGTAAGAGACCCACAGCGGATAAGGCTGAATAGCGGCCTCCAAGATAGTCAGGCACATCTAGGGAAGCAAGATTGTGACGTCCGGCTTCTTCCCTGAGATAGCCCTTAGCAATATCGGTGACAACAATCATGTGTTCAGGCCACGCTTCCCCCATGGATGCCTGCAGCCAGGCGCGCACCAGAAAATACTGAGAGAGCGTTTCGATGGTGCCGCCTGATTTGCTGATGCACACTACCATGGTATCCGCAGGATTGAGTTTAGAGAGCAATGCCTCAAAGCGCTCGGCGCAAACATTATCAGCGATCCACAACCAGGGTCCGGCATGACCGGGGCCATCCTGCCCTGAGGCAAAAGCCTGCTGCATGGCACGGGCTCCGAGGGCCGACCCACCGATTCCCAAGACCAGCATATGCTTGCAGGCACGAACCCGTGGCAGGAGAGGCGGCATTTCCTTCTCCAAGCGTGAACGATAAGGCATTGTCAAAAAGGGCAATTCCCCTGCTGATGTTTCCTTGGCAAGACGTTTGGCCAGACTCACGGCCTTGACTTTGAGATGTTCGGCGTCTGACGGTGATAGCCTATGTGTATAGGCTCTGGACCATTCCAGCGTATGAGGCATACTGTACCTCCTGTGAGGGCTTGCGCAGGACAAGGATTGTCACCGCTTTAAAATAGTCGCAAAAATTTTGGAGAAAGAAAACGTCGTCGTACTACCTTATAAGTGTCTGGACGTACCCCAAAACGAAAACTCCATAACTCGCAATTCTCTCGTGCCGAGCAGGTTCGTATCTCATGTCGTGATTCTGCACAGCACATGCACTGGCGTCGTATGGCACGCAATGCCTGCCGAGACTTGTCCCGTAGGGTATTTGCATTTTCTTCCTGATTAACAGGGAAACGCCAGGCCCACAAAGGACAATCTCTGTCAGGACATGAACTGACATTTTCTGCCATCAAGCCTTGACAAGCAAGACAAAAATGACGGACTGCCCTCAATGGCGCGCAGACACGACGCATTTCTTTAAGAGACATTTTGGTACTGCTCGTCAAGAAGACGAGGCTCCACAACATTTTTTGTATTTTTTCCCACTCCCACAAGGGCATGGTTCATTGCGGCCTACTTTAAGCACATTTCTGCGATAGGCCTCGGGCCGCAAAGCCACGCCATCCACATAGTACAGTCTGTCGTCCTTGCGCTGAAAAAAACTGCGTTCTCCCAATTGTCGAACGCCGTCGAGTTCATAATACGCAAAAAATTCCACGACATCAAAAAGCTCACCTTTTTCTCCCGCTGGCACATCACGAGCAACAGATCGTATTTTCAGCCCCAGCCAATGTACATCCCGCGCATTGGAAGAAATTTTTTCTACACTGATGTTTTGGCGGTATTCCGGATGTGTAGAATCCACAAGCCATTGATAACGCTGCAAAACATAGCCAGTGTAGCGAGAACGCATGAGCGTTTCAGCATCTGAAGGCCATTGCCTGCCCTCAAGATAGGGACTGCAGCACTCTGCAAAGAGACGCCCACTGCCGCAAGGACAATATTCAGGCATATATCCACCCTAAATCAATGAAACGTGACTATATCAGCGCTGTTAATGCTCAAGGCTACGCGATTGCAGCAAGGCAAGACAGCCAGGACAAACATTCTCCATGTCATCATTAGTGAACAATTCCAATGTTCCTTTGCGAACTCCAGTGATATACGCCCGTCCCAAGACAACACCTTGGACATCAAAAACTGAACACATGACGCCAAGGGCAGGAGTACGCAGAGTGTATACCAGCGCCCAGAGGCGTTTGCCATGCGCTTCAGGTCGAACCATGACCACTTCAGCGCAGGCGAGATGTGCTAGCTGTACGATACGCCGCTGCCCTAGAAAAAAAACAACAAGACCCACAAGAAGGCCAGCAGCGCAAAAGGTCGCAGCAAGCAGGAAAGGATTCATGCCCGCATATCTATTAACTAGGGAAAGCGAAGCAACTCTCATGGCCGTAGCATCGGCGTAGACGCATACGGGGAAACGCTGAATAGCATTGGCAGGAGTCCCTCTGAAGCTGACGCGCAATGTGTAGCGCCCTGGTCGCACGTTTTCTTCAGCAAAAATTTTTCCTCGCCACATGGCGCTGCCAAACACATAACCAGTAAAAAAACCCTCCAGCTCAAAACCGAGCGCAGCTTCTTCTGGCACAATCCTTGCTTTGACATCAGTGAGAACGGGGTTTCGCGCGGCAACAGGCCCGGATACCGCCGCAGAAGTACCTGGCAAAAGCTCCAGGAGATCCGATTCTCCTCGCCGCAATGATTGCAGACCATCCAGGACACACACAAGCGCGACTCCAAGAAGCAGGGCACAAAGCATCCCCCACCGTCGTTGGCATATGCTATTATGGCGATACTGGTTCAGAGCAGCGCTGTCCAAAAATGCTTCCACATGCCTTCCTTTTCAACAGTTGACAAGAAGTGTGGGGGATAACCTGCTAGCTGTCAGTTTTTGGGTCACGAAACGGCAGTAAGGTAGAATCGGCAACACGCCAATATACAAGGGAAGGGCCACGCCCTGGCAAGGACACAAGACTCTGATATTCTGCGGGGAATTTGCGCCGCACGAGTCGCGAAAGAAGGTATGCCAATATCCACAATGGAACAATCATGCCGAAAAACCAGGCGCAAAAGACCAGCTCCACAGCTCCCGTACTGCGCGATGCCTGATACATGGCCCAAAAAAGCGCCACTACCATGAGGATATTGGCTGTAATGCGTATAATGCCAATGTAGAGCGCCTGGCGGTAACTGTTCATGTCACAGTCCTCAAAAAAACTCTCCCAGCGAGAGCGTTGCATGCGATTCTTGGCACCTTGTCGAACAAAAACGAAAAACCCTATACGTCAACGGCGGAGTCGGGCAATCATGCCCAACCCCGCCGAAACGGTAGCAGAAAAGGACGTAAAAAGCTACTTCCTCTTGTAGATGCTGGTCTTGGTGCAGTTCATGATGCGCAATGCCTGATCTTTGGATGCATTAAGAAAAGCAACGCGCAGTTCATTGCCGAACTTCCAGGCCGAATCATCATAATTCATGGCCTCTGCGGGAATCTTAAACGTCAGCAAAGTCTTCATGGCGGCAGAATACACTGTCACAGTCTGCTGTCCCTTGTCTATGATCGGGAATGGCTTTCCGCTGACCTTGGGATGCTTGGCGTCAACATTCTTTTCAACATCCGTGAAATTGACGGCGAGCTTGGCCACCTTGTTGGCTGCCTTGTCGTACATGAGAACAAAACCCTTGTCGGGATCTGCGGACAGAAGGAAACCTGTTTCAGGCGTTGGCCCCATGTCGCGTGCCGCTACGGGCAGCTTGTAGGTGAGAATCTGTGCTGATTCCGCGTATGTTCCCTTTCCGTCAACTAATTTTTCGGCCACTATGGTGACTGACTTGCCCTTTTCATAAGCCACGCAACGGCCTTGTTCCACACCGCCCTTGAGGTCGCAGCCAGCGAGCAGTGCAAGCGAACCAAGCATGGCCATCGTGAGCAGCAAAGTACGAATTTTCATGGTGCATCCTCCTAGTTGCCCGCACTCTGGTTCTTCTTGGCCGCCAATTCCGCCTGGGCGCCTCGAACCATCTGAATGGCGATGTATATGGAAATGGCGCTCACGAAGCCCAGAACTTCAACGGTGGCCAGCGTACCCAGCCAGCCCTGATCCGGGAACTTGGCTTGGAGCTGCTTCAGCACAACGGACATCAGGCAGCCCAAAACGGCCAAACCAAACACGAAACGAATGCCGTAGCCCTTCACATACTTGGTGGCCACCACGCCTATCTGCGCCCCAATGGCTGCACCACAAAGCATAACGATGGCGGCGAGCAATTCTACGCGTCCCTGGTACGCGTAACTGAACGTACCGTACAAGCCAGAGATGGCCACTTCAAACAAGTCGGTACCCACGGCCACGTGGGTGGGGCAGCCAACCAGATACACTAGGGCGGGCATGCGGATCAGGCCGCCGCCGATGCCCAAAATGCCAGCCATCCAGCCGGTGAAGAAGCTGATGACGATGGGCAACCAGGCGGAACAGGTGATATTCGCATTACGGAAATAGACCACCGGCGGAATCTTGATGGCCTGCAGCTTACTGGCCCATTCAATGCCGGTCGCGCCCTTGTCCAGCGCCTTGCCCTGCTGTGCAGCAGCAGCAGCCTTCTTTTTACGCACGGAAATATCATGGAACACAAGCCAAGCCATGGCGATGAGCAGGATGTCATACAGATAACGCACAACCTCGTCTACTCGACCGATTTTTTCCAGCTGCATGACGCACCACACACCGGCATCCACGCCGATGAGTGTTCCAATGAGCATGGTCAAGCCCAACACATAGTCCACGTTGCCAAACTTGCCGTGCCGCATGGTGGAAATAAGGGATTTACCAGCCATTTGGGCCATGTCTGTGCCAATGGCGAAGGCCATGGGGAAGCCCAGAATATTTAGACCAGGCGTGACCATCCACGCGCCACCCAAGCCAAAGAAACCGCCGATAATGCCTACGCCCAGTCCCAAGATGATCAAGCCCGGCCAAAAGATGGACACGCCTGAAATGGGCATCGCCATAAATAACCAGTCCATAACTCTGCCTCCTTCTGGCTAGTCTTCCGCCAAATCGCGGTGTGTAAGATCAATGCCGATATGATTCATCACGATATCGGCCAGCCAGCCGAGGACACATCCCAAAATGGGAATGATCAGCATGGTGACAATGGCAAATGTCAAATGACTCTCATTGTACATTTCGGCCCACCACTGCAAAATACCATGCATGTTACGGGTGTCGGCCACCATGGCAACACCGGCTGTTCCAGAATACACTGTGAGGATCATTTTTCCAAACACAAGTGCGGCTGTCGCAAGCCACGTCCAAATATTCATATAACCCTCCGAAAATTATGTTGAAACATGCGCAGTTATTTTGCGCTATAGCGCACAAAAAAACTACGCTAAAGCAAAAGCAAATTTTATGCCATTTCGCGAAAAGTTGTTTGCCTACGTTACAAATTGCGAGCAAATTTTTTTATTGAACATTTAGATGATATTACCTATATTTTTTCACGCAAAAAAAGGCGCCATATGAAATTTATAAACAACACAAATTCTTCCACATCGCAAGAGTTCACGATTTTTTTCAGAAATCGTAGCCTCACAAGCCGTATGCTGCTCTTGGGTCTGCCAGTCCTTACGGCAGCCCTGCTTATCATTTTTGCCGCAACTGGCGGCGGACTGGAATTTGTTGTCAATCGTGCAATTGCGCGCAATATTCAACTTCAAGCTCAAGGCATTAGCCTTGCTATGGCCCAAGCCATGGAGGAAACACGCAATCAGCTCCTGATATTAGGCGCTGGCTCTATGAATATCAAAGAAATGGCTGATCGCATGAAATTTCGCGCAAAGGCTGGTGGTTTGCGTTACAGGGAACTGGCTTTTGAAGGCGTTGCTCCAGAAAACCGCTATCTCTTGCTGAATGTTGAGGATGAAGTCGTCACTGTGCCCCTTCAGCAGGCTTTGGCCAGCCCCACGGGGCCTTTTCATTCTTTTAGCGCCAACCTTCAACCAGGGCATGTCTCCGTCAGTCAGCCCCTGGAAGTCCTCTATTCCATGGTACAAGTGCAAGGTAAAGCCCAAAATGTCACCATCCATGTTTTGCGTTTCACGACGCCTGTGTTTGCTTCCAACGGAGATTTGCAGGGCTATCTCATGCTTTCGCTAGACTTGCGTGATTTGCGTGACATACTTTCCCTTCATTCGGCTCCGGATGCACCTTTGCAAAACGACGACAATGCACAGGTTCGTTCCATGTTTTTCGATAGAGAGGGATGGTTGCTCTTTCAATCCGAACCAGTAAATGAGCAATCACGTCAGCGCAAGTTGAGTACCGACACGGCGCGCGCAGGGCTTACAGGCATTTTTGGACGACCGGGTTTCAATACAGCATTCCGACCAGGCCCTGAACACATTGAGTATTGGGATATGGTGGTCAGTGTGCAAAACGGTCACTCCGGGCAACTGCCCTATCATCAACGTGGTTGGGGTGATGCCCCGCCCGTGAAAAGGGTAAGTTACGCCCCTCTCTGCTTCACCCCAGCTTCAGGAGAAGCCCCGATCATATTGGGTGGACTTGCAGTTCTCGACGCAAATTTCACAGGCACACGCACTGGCATGCTGTTGATGGGCATTTATGCAGCAGCGCTCATTGGCGGCACACTTTTGTTGACCTTGACATTATGGTGGCTTTCCCGCCAGATCAGTAAGTCGCTGAATCTCATCATCTGTGAATTGGAATCGCGCAATGTGGAAGGGAATTGCCACCCCATGGATATTCCCGCGCTTCCACGAGAACTGGAAAGACTCAAAGTAGGTATCAACACGCTTCTGTATCGTCTGGATGATGCCCAAAAACATAGAAAACGGCGTGAGGACGTGGAAAATGCTTTATATCGGCGGGAACCGCAGCCAGACCTTCCCCATCTGGAAGACTTGCCTTCAGACGGTATCGTGGGTTTCTCGCCAGCCATGCGCGTCTTGCTGGACAATGTACGAAAAGCCGCACAAGTTGACGACGACGTACTTGTGGTAGGCGAAACCGGCACAGGCAAGGAATTGATTTCAGAAGCAATTCACCATATGAGTACTCGGGCACACGCTCCCTTTATCTCCATCAACTGTGGTGCGCTTGACGAAAATTTGCTTATGGATACACTTTTTGGCCATGTAAAAGGCGCCTACACGGAGGCACGCACAGCGCGCAAAGGGGCATTTTTGGCTGCCGCAGGCGGTACGCTTATGCTTGATGAGGTGGGCAATGCAGCGCCCAAGGTTCAACAGGCACTGCTGCGTGCGCTTTCCACGCGCCGCATCCGCCCATTGGGCTGTGACCACGACATTCCTTTCAACACACGTATCATAGCCGCCACCAATGCTCCCTTGCTCGAAGATACGCAGCGTGGGTTTTTTCGGGAAGATCTCTACTACAGGTTGGCCGTCATCACCATCAACTCCCCGCCCTTGCGAGAACGCAAGGATGACATCCCGGCCTTGACGGTGCATTTTCTCTATGCAGCCTGCAAAGCCAGAACAGAGTCTCTAGCGATGGAACAGAACGACGCTTCTGTCTGCATAATCCCCCCACAGATAAGCCGTGGCGCCATGGATAAACTGCTTCAGTACAACTGGCCTGGCAATGTCCGCGAGTTAAAAAATACCTTGGCTCGGGCACTTGCCTTTTGCGATGGACCTATCTTGTATGAAGAAGACATTCAACTGGGCGCAACCGCACCCACATCCAGATATGAAGACGCTGCTCTTTCGGACTCTCCCGGGCAAGTCAAAGCAGATCCGACCTTCAGTGCCCCCTTGGCGCAAGATTTACCTATCCCGACAAAGTCCAAACATGGTTCAATTCCTTCAAAAATGTCTCCAATGGCCCATAAAGCAACGTCTGCTTCAAATGCAGCCCTCACTAAAGAATCTGACATTGCGCACACGCAAGATACGCGAGATGTCTTCAATGGCCAGCTTCCGCCGCGACTCCAGGCAGCCTGGCCTCACATTGCCGCTCAGGGAAACATTACTCGCCTACAATATCAACATCTGACCGGCACAGACATTTCCATGCGCACGGCGCAATACGATTTGCAACTGCTGGAACGAAAGGGCCTTCTGCGCAAGGAAGGACATGGACGTTCGCAGCGTTATGTGGTTGTGAAGGATACCATGATACGCTGTTGACAGGTAACGCTGGTAGACGGATAACAAAACCACCTGCACCTGTGGCAGCAAAAAAACGTACAAGGGATACTATAGTATGCTTTCCGCGCTAAAAAAATTCTTCAGTCACGCTCCGCGTATCAGCCGTACACAAGCCATGGATGCTTTTGGCAAAAAATACAGCTCATTCAAAGAATTGCTGCAGGCCAATGCAGACTTGGCCAATCTCATGGCCGCGCTTGATGCGACGCTCAGCGGCAATCGACATCTGGAAATAGAGGAAGTGCGCAAAGAAGCCAGACGGGCAATTTTTCACTGTGAAAGCATGGTTACAGCCTTGGGCAAGATGTCTGGCCGCAACGAATCTGCTCTTGAGGAAGCCCTACGCGCTATTGCCCTGCGCATTGAAACAGAACTTGAACAGCACGAACACGGAGAGATAACGCAATTCACCTTGCCACTGTCCCAGATTGATGCCAGCATGGCCTACGGCGTTGGAGGCAAAAATGCCAATCTTGGTGAATTACGCAATATTCTGCACATGCCCATACCACGCGGTTTTGCCATAACCGTTCGCGCTGGCAGCTATTTTTTGCTGCGCACCTCCGGTCTTTTCAAAAAATTGCTCGCTCTCTTGCGTTCTATTGATCCCGAAGAGCCGACAGGCATCAAAGCCATTTCTGACGAGATTGAAAAACTTGTCCTGGAGGCTCCTGTTACGGACGACCTGGCCCAAGCCCTTTTTGCAGAGTGGGATGCAGCCTTTGGGCACGACGCAAGCTCTGTAGTTACAGCGTTGCGTTCCAGCGCCATCGCTGAGGATGGAGTCCAATCTTTCGCAGGACAATATCTTAGCATTCTCGGCGTAACACGTGAAAGTTTGCTGACATCCTTTAAAAGGGTCGTCGCAAGCCTTTTTTCACCACGCGCTCTCACCTATCGGGCAGAACACGGTTATGCTCTTGACGCCACAGGTATGGGCTTGTGCTGTCTCGAAATGGTGCGCGCCAAGGCAGCCGGAGTTGCCTTCTCACGTCATCCGGTAGATTTACGCTCCAACGCCATTGTAGTAAACGGTCTATGGGGCTTGGGCGAAAGTGTTGTGGACGGTACAAGTACGCCGGATCAGTGGTTGATTTCCCGAGCAACGCGTAAGATCGTAAAGTCAACTATAGCACACAAGACCGTACGGCTTTGCCTGACCGACACTAGTCATGGTCAGGTGGAAAGCCAGCTAGAACCTGTACCCGCTACATTAGCAGATGTTCCCTGCCTCAGTGATACCCAGGTACGACGTCTGGCCGACATGGTCATGGAACTGGAAGAACACTATCAATACCCTCAAGACATGGAATGGGCCATTGATGAGGCGGATCAGATCATCCTGTTACAAACACGTCCCATGGGCATGGACAATGCGGCTGCAGAACACGCACCGCCCATGTTGGGAGACCTACAACCGCTTCTGGCCGGCGGTGATGTTGCGGCCAGGGGCGTCGGTTGCGGTCCTGTTGTTCCTGTGGGGGATAGCGAAGATGTGACGCATTTCCCCGAAGGTGCCGTTATGCTCTTGGCACACTCATCTCCCAACGCCATGTCAGCCATGCGACGAGCTGCAGCCATCATTGCCGAAACGGGAAGCCTAACAGGCCACATGGCATCCATTTGCCGCGAATTTGGCGTTCCCACGATCTTAAATGTGCCGGGCGCCACAAATCTGCTTACCCAAGGAACAATTGTCACCGTTGATGCACTTTCAGGCAGGGTTTTCAAGGGTGAAATCCCCGAATTACTGTCACTTCGCCTGCGCCGTCCCAAAACTGGCGGGAACAGCCCTGCACTGGTGCTTTTGAGACGCATTGCTCCTTACATCCTGCCCTTGCACCTTGTTGATCCACGCGCTGACACCTTCAGCCCCAAACATTGCACTTCTCTGCACGATATCATGCGCTATGTACACGAACTGAGCTATACGCGCATGTTCCAAATTTCAGACAGTGTCACCGACAACAGCGCTGGCGTTGCTTGCCATCTTGTATGCGCCGTGCCTCTCGACTTATACGTCATTGATCTTGGCAAAGGCTTGCGCAATCCCGAAAAACGAGAATCAAGACCAGATGACGTCCTCAGTCTGCCCTTTACGTGCCTTCTTGACGGCATGTTGAATCCGGCCGTACAGGCCCGCGGACCAAGGCCCGTAAATATGCGGGGTTTTCTTTCCGTCATGGGCCAAAGCGTTATCGGGGGCAACCAGGAAGGCTGTTCTCGCTTCGGCCAACGCAGTTACGCCATCATTTCTGATCGCTATCTCAATTTTTCGTCCCGTGTGGGCTACCATTATGCCATACTGGATTGCTGGTGCGGGGACACGCTGAACAAAAACTACATACGCTTTGAATTCGCAGGTGGGGCAGCCTCTGGCACGCAGCGTGAACGACGTGTGCAGTGCATAGGTATTATTCTACGTTCTTTGGGCTTTACGGTAGAAATCACCGCCGACAGACTACGGGCACGCTATCAAAAATACCCCAAGTCCGAACTGTGCCAACGACTGGATCAACTGGGACGTCTTTTGATTATGACCCGTCAGATGGACATGCTCATGGTGGATGACAATGCTGTACAGGCATATGCTGAAAAATTTCTCAATGGTGAATACCATTAAGCATAAACTAATCAATAATGAGACGAGACTTCATTCTGCTGTTCTGCATCACCATGTTTTGCAACAGTTTTGTTGCCGTATTCTACTGTTTAGAGCAGTGGCTAGAGAGTTTGGCCGTCGATTCCAACTGGCGAGGCATCCTACTCTCAGCCATGTTCCTCATGGTCTTGCTCTTCCGTCCGTTGACAAGTGTTTTCTTTCTGCGCCGCAGCAAACTCTGGGCCTTAACACTCTCCATTATCGTTTCTGGCGCAGTCATGCTGGCGTATCCTTTTACGGTCGGAAAACATTTGATAGGTCTGGTGCTTTTGCTGCGTCTGACACAAGGCATTGCCTTGGCTGTATTTTCCTGTTGCACTGTGGCCGTTCTGGTCTCTTGCATACCCAAGGGACAAAGCGCCCGCGGCTTCGCCATTTTTTCCTTGACACTGCTTTTACCCTATTCCGTTATCCCTGCCATAGGTGAATATATTCTCCCCCTGCTCGGTGGCGAGCCATACCTTTTTGCCGCTACATCGCTGTTGGCTCTCCCTTCGCTCATTATGCTCATTCCCCTGGCTCCGCGTCTGCGCAATCCCGAACTGGCATCTGTGGAACACGGGGGCGTCACAGGAATCGTCCTCTGGAAACAAATACGACATTCCGGTCTATTGTTTATCTATCTTGCCTGCTTCACCTTCAGCGTGATGACCGTGCAGGCGATCTTCTTTATGAAAGGTTTATGCTCTCTCACCGGCGCACATCCGGCATGGTTTTTCACTCTCTATACATTGACCATTATCGCCGTGCGCCTCACATGTAGCCGCAAGCTCGACCAACTGCCACGCTATCGCACGACGCTGCTGTGCAGCGCCTTGTTAGTCGGCTGCATGCTGGGCTTGGCATGGGCGCCGGTATGGACATTCATACCCATCACTATGCTCTATGGCCTTGGCCTGGGGCTACTCTACCCACTCCTCGCTGCCATGGTGTATGACCGATCCACAGTTGACACACGTTCCTTGAACTCCAATATCATGATGACCGCCTTTGACGCTAGTGGCATGCTGGCGCCGATCATTGGCGGTCTGATCATCCATATGGGCTTTGGCTATCGTGGTGTTTTTACCGGCACAGCCGTTTCCATTGCCATTTGTGGCTGCGCTCTTTTGCTGGATCGCCTGCGGACAGCCAAATGCTGAAGAGCGTTCTGCTCAACATTGTCACAAGCTTAACGGCGGACTATGCCAAGTTATGCGCCTTATCTTTCCACCGTGAAGATCGCGGTGTGAATGCACGATAGGGAAACATAAGGGAACCTTGTCATACCACAAGGTTCCCTTATCATTAGTGCGAAAATGCCTGAGCTTGAATGCTCGCACAAGATATCTTAATCATTCAATCTTCGAGATTCCTCCATCGCTACGGCCTGCTCTTCAAAATTCGCAAATCCTGCATGGTGCAAGGCATCCTCAACAGTGTCTTCCCAATTCCACGTTGCGTAAATGACCGGCTTGTGGAAGGTTGCACGGAAGTTCTGCAGCTCAGCCCGGTAGAAAGACTCCTTAGGCGTATCAAGATGCTCCCTGAACTGTTCATGCAGTCTTTGCAGCTCGCCTTCATACCATTCCAGCATATCCTGCGGTTCGGTGTATTTTTTCAAAATATGACCATAGCCAGATTTATCCATAAGATCGGCAAGCCGCTTATGGTGTTGCTGCGCAAGCCACTTACCAAGGTCTGCTGCTGTAAGATTTTCAGCTTCCACAGCAGCGATGTCAAACACCGTCTGGAAATAGGTATCCGGCACCACAGAGGCTGAAGTGATGCCCGCAATGGCCACCAAACCACGTAAAATGACGCTGTTGGAAACACCCTGACCGCAAAAACCGATCTTCTTCCCGTATTTCTGACCAGTAAAAATACTCGAAAGGATCGACCACACCACGGCCGGATCTTCTTCGTCATATATGTGCGAAAGACGTGCGTTATCGCGGTCTGTAGCCAAAACCATTTGCGTCATATCGTTGGAACCAATGGAGAAACCATCGAACTCTGCGATAAATTGCTTGGACAGGATGGTGTTGGACGGCAACTCGCACATGAGAATGATCTTCAGACCGTCCTGACCGCTCTTCAGCTTATGCACCTGTTCCAGATAGGTACGCATGGAGCGTGCCTCTTCCAATGTACGCACAAAAGGCAACATCATGCGCAGATTGGAGCCGCCGTACATGCCCCTTGCCAGCTTGAAGGCCTCAATTTCCCAATCATTGATATTGCGCGATACACCACGGTATCCCAACATGGGATTGGCTTCCACTTGTTCAAACAGGTTGCCACCGAGCAAGTTGCGATACTCGTTACTCTTGAAGTCCGTAGTGCGGTAGGTAATGGGCTTGCCATAAAATGCCATGGCAAATAGGGCAAGATTTTGTGCCAAGGTTTGGACATAGTGTTCTTTGCCTGTGCGGAAGCCACGCGATTTGATGATGGAACGAATTTTTTCAGGCAATTTGCGCACATCGTCCATTTGTTTTTTCAAACCGGAACGCAAGGCAACTTCTTCACGCAAGCGATTGATTTCTGCAAGGACACGTGAAACAACGGGCAATTCCTTGATGCCACGAACATGGGCATCGACACTGGCCTCTATTTCCGAAGCGCGCTTTCCGGCTTCTGGGTCATGGGGATTCAGCAATGCAAGCTCATCGTCATATCCCATGATGATGCGGACATGTTCAGCCAAATCATTGGAAGTTTTAAGGATTTCAATTCTGCGCGTTGCCCGTTCCAGATGCTTATCTATCTTGTTGTCGAGTTCACGCATCTTGCGGTGCTGCAACAAGAGTTCTTCAGCGTTGTGCTCCTTGGCTGTTTCTGCAAGTCCTTCAACTTCGGCTGCCAGGCCTGTCACTTCTCCAACATATTCGCGCAGGTTGAAGTTGTTATTGATAAGGCCCACGGCCATTTGTTCCCGAAGGATTTTGGAAAGGCGGTCTTCCAACTCTTTCAACTTGGCTTGCACGACATTATCAAGCTCGCCATTGTCAAAAGCTTCCAATGCCTGCGGATGGATACCAATATTGCCAAGCATGAACTCGGCTCGCAAGAGACCTACTTCAAATTGCTTGTACTGACGCAGACGCGAGAGGAACAGTGCCTGACCCACATCTGCCAAAACCAAACCGACCTTGGTTTTTGTGAGAGGGAGCTTGGACACATCCATCTCACCGCCAACTTCATGCAAGGGCAACAAACCACGATACACCCTGCCATGTGTGCCGTCCACCGTCACTTCCATACCATCAAGGGCGCGCAAAACCTCAAGATGCTGGATGCCGATGACTGCGGCTATGCCTAACTCACGGGAGGTAATGGCAGCATGGCTTGTGTCGCCGCCCACATCAGCCATGATGGCCGAAGCGACACGCATGCCGGGCACCATATCCGGATCAGTACGTTCTGCGGCAAGTACATCCCCCTTGCCAACCCTGTTCATTTCTAGGGCTGAGCGCAAAAAGCGCACTGTACCCTGCCCGGCGCCGCGCGATGCGCCATTGCCCACCAAGAGTACTTCGGCATTTTTAGCGGCCTTGGAATCCACCTCACGGCGACGCATGAAGATAGTCGTGGGATGGAGATCCAGCTCCTCATTCCAGCGGGTTTCAGGACGAGCTTGCACAAACCATAGGCGATCCTTGGCATCAATACAGAATTCCGTATCCATGATAATGCCGCCGTAGGCCTTGCTCACAGCGCGCACACCATTTGCCACGCGTTCAGCCTGACTCAAGGAAAGCGCCCAACGCAGTGCTTCTAATTCCGGCACCGGAACTTCACGTGTGCCCCCGCGTTCATCATAGACGATTTTCATGTCCTTGCAGCCCATATGGCGGATGACTACCTCGCCGCCATCGTCCCGCTTGAACACATACATTTTGTCTGGCGTAACCTTGCCACCGACGACGGCTTCGCCCAAACCGTAGCTGGCGTCAATGCTCACGAGATCCTTGCGATCGGTGCCGCGGCAGCCCGTCGCTGTATCAGCGGCAAAAGCCGTTCCGGAGATGACTGGATTGATCATCTGCATCATGCAGACGGAAAGAGACGTATTTTCAATGGCCCATTCTTTCTTGGCATTGTCGGCAATGCTCTCATCGCCTGTTTCTTCAGCCTTAGCCAAAGCATCCAGAATGGCTTCTCGTCGGTACGTCATGGAGCGCAAATTATAGGCAGACGCACAATCCCAATGATAGGCTTCAACGACACTATCTTCGCCCACCATGTTCAAATACGTGTCTTGCAAGCCGGCAAATGCCTTTTTCCGGGAATCTTCACCCGCTGCAGAAGAACGGACAGCGACGGGTGTCATGTCCTCGCCATTGTCCTTGCATATGGCCCGATACGCGCTGCGCACTGCGGCATCAACTTCTTCCGGGACATCGACGGAGAGAATGGCAGTCTGCACCATGATGGAACGTTTGCGCAGCTGGTCAATGCCTTCCGGCGAGGTGGCAAAACCCTCGACAACGGTGTTGACAAAGGAACGCAATTTTGTTTTTGCCGGATCCCCATCGTCTGCCGCCGCTTCATGCACCTGTTTGCCAAGCTGACGAACAAATTTTTGCAAAAATTCAGGATCGCGATTTATTTCTGGATCATTCCAGTCTATGCGTTCATACTCTCGATTCACTACGCTGCGTACTATACTGCCTTTGACCTTGGTTTCGTCCATGAGGCGGTGGAACGCCAACGATGAAATTGCGCGAAAATAGGGCGCCTGAATGCCCTCTATCTGACTGATGAGAGCGGTATTGTAGTTTTTACCGCCGACAAGCAATTCCGCTTCGGCACCTATCTGAACAATATCTGCTCCTGTAAGCACCAGCTTTGTTTCTGGAGCTTCAGTTGCGGTATCCTGGGACGTAGCCTGTTCAGGTTGGGCTGGGCTTTGAGTCATGTTTTCCTCCGGGTTGGGAAACAAAACCGTTATCTTTGAGCAAATATACCGCGTCATCGGAAAACTGTCTACAACATCTGTCGACTGCATCTCTGAATGCTTGCTCAGATGTGCGCTATATAAAATTTTTTGCCTACATTTGAAGATGTTCCAAAAAATTTCTCCTCAATATTTGGAGGTTTTGCGCAAGCAGATGAGAGACGTTTCACCCGATGCGTGTTCCGCAGTGGGGACAAAACACCGTATTTTCCATGACAATTGGCTGGCCGCATGCCTCGTTGGGACAAACGCGCGGCACTGGCGCCAACTCCACGATGAGTTCTCCTTCCCTGACTGAAACCATTTTTTTACTTTCCTTGAAATCCGCCGTCTTGAGTACCCGCTTAACAATGCCATCCACAGGCGCCAGAACCGCTTTTTCCTGCTTCATTATGGACACGTTGAACAATTCTTCTCCGGCCTTGACGATGTCGCCAGGATGCACATACATCACCCATAAATCACCATTGCTGGGGGCAGGCACTTGATACTTGTCCGCAGGATCAGCCATGACAACATCTGCGCTCAAAACACCTGTTGGCTGCGCGACCTGCACTTCGCAATTGAGAAACTCAGAATCCAGCACATAGCGACAGACGGAGACACCAGCCGGATTGGTACGAGAGATGCCCAGCAAATGCAAATGGTGCGGTTTTCCACTGCTGTCATTGAAATACAGATCTTGACCAACCTTCATGCCCTCAAACCATACGTGCAAGGGCAAATTATTGGGATCCCCATATTGCGAACGAAACTGCATGGTCTTCAAGGCATCTGCAGGATGATTGAGATACAAAACAAACTCTTCATCAGTTGGCTTGCGCTTTAAAATATCAGCACATGCCTTTTCTTCAGCTGCAAAATTGACGTCTTGCAATGACTCCAGAGGAGATGTCTCCGTACGATTGGCAATGGCTGTTTTCCAGTCCGAACCGAACGCACTGTGATAGACCCAATCCGCCGGGAACCCCAGGGGGAGCTTGCCAAACTTGCCAAGGAGAAGATTGCGAAAGGCATCATTGCAATCGCGGTAAATATTCAAGCGTGCGTGACGCATTTCTTCCGTCAACTCGTTCTCCGGCGTGCGCGTGGCGTGACTCAAGACTTCCAGCAGATAACGCACTTCCTCTTCTCCGCCGCGCTTCCAGGCTCCCGTGACTGCCAAAAAAGCCGTATTCCATGTAATTTGGGATCCCGGAGTCACATCATGGTAACGTACAATCTGACGCGTACCTTCCAAAAATTTGAGCATATAGGGAAGAAGATGGATATAGCCTTGTTTCATGGCGCCTTCTTGCGATGAAGACGTCGCGCCGCCTGGCATGCCATGACGCGTTACGTCATAGTCAATACCTCGAAAATACGTACCGCAATAGCGATCGTAATACGGCATAATCTGCTTGCACACAAAATTTGCATCACGCAAGGCATCTTTGTTCAACTTACAGACAAGGCCCAGTTCTTCTTCCATATAGGCCATGGTAGCGAGGACATCTCCCTGCCCATAGGAACGTACGGACGCCCCAAGCGCTGCGTCAACGATATGTACACCGGCCTTGGCAGCAGCGCCGCAGGCCAGGACAAACAACCCATCCGTATAGTGCCGGTGATAGTGCAGTACCAATTCTGGCCATGCCTTGCGCAATGATGTGACAAGTTCCGTAAGAAAATGGGGCGGACAGACGCCAGCCATGTCCTTCAATCCAAGAATAATGTTCCGCGCTGCTTCTTCAAGACTACCGCCCATGACATCAGCCACCATGCCCAGCATAGCCTCAGTGACGTCAAGGTAATGCTTTACATCAAAACCTTTGGCATAGGACAGGGATAAGGCAGGCTGAAAGATGACGTCCTTGCGAGACATGACCACCTCAGCAATGGGACGCATGTTCTCCACATGATTGAGAAAATCAAAACAACGCACTACATGGTAGTGATCGCAAATCATTTCTCCGGTCTTGAGCATGAGATTGCGCGGCTGGGGCGTGTAGCCCAGGACATTGGTAGAGCGGACCAAGAGCTGTTTGAACGTCTTGGGGGCAAAATTTTTCCATTCCCGCGCCTCTGAAAACGGATACGTCATATTTGCCAGCATGGCCACATGAAAATGTGCGCCGCCACCGTTTTCCAAAGAAAAAAATCCAACATTGTCGAGATACGGGCCGAGCAGCCGATCTTCTGCTAAACGAAAACGATTGCCTGAATTGGACTGCGTCTGGTCACGCGTTGTGGTGTCGGTAAAATGAACATACCCGGAATCCCGAATATAATCGAGGATGGCCTTGCGATCTCCCTGCGGATAGGGTGAAGCCTTGCGACGTGTAGCGGAATCAATGGGCGGCAGCACAGGGGCAAATTCCCCTAGAGCCGGAGTATCAATTGTACGGTACTTTCCAAGTTGGACAAAGGGATTGTAGCCCTTGGCCGAAATTTCGGCCACCAATTTTGCCAAGCGTTCCCCTTCGGGAGCGAGATCTGTATAGGCCATCAGTTCGGGATGGTCAGCAATGAAACAAGTATTAATATCCCCCTTGCGGAAGAGCGGATGTTTCAGCACCTGGCGAAAGAAAGGTATGGTTGTCTTGATCCCGCCAATGGCATATTCGCTCAAGGCACGGGCCATGATGGCAAGTACTTTTTCCCAATCGGGCGCATAGGATATGAGCAAAGCCCCAGCGGAATCATAATTCGCAGGAAACTCATACCCAGCACAAATATTGGAATCCAAGCGCACACCGGGACCACCTGGCGACACATATCGCGAAATAAGCCCCGCATTGGGCGCAAAATTGTCTTGGGGATTTTCGCAATTGATGCGCACCTGCATGGCCCAGTACGAAGGTCGCAGGTTGTCTTCACGGTAGCGCAACTCTGCGCCGAAAGCCACGGCAATTTGCTCTTCCACAAGGTCGATGCCATAACGACTTTCGGTAACGCCATGCTCCACCTGTAAACGCGTGTTCACTTCAATAAGATACGGAGTGCCGTCAGGTGTTACCAAAAACTCCACGGTGGCGAGAGAATGATAGCCCACGGCGCGTACCAGACGACGGGAGTAATCCTTGAGGCGATCACGCAATTTGCGGGTCATACCCACCCATGGTGACGGGGTAATTTCGATAAGCTTCTGATGATTGCGCTGCACACTGCAGTCGCGCTCATCAAAGGCAAAGACATTGCCATACATGTCAGCAATGACTTGTATTTCTATATGCCGCACATGGGAAAGAAATTTTTCCACAAAAAGACGTGGATTGCCAAATGATGCCTGAGCCATAGTGGAAGCCTTAAAGAACGCATCCTCAAGCTCGGCCTCATTGTGGATGGCGAAGATGCCGCGGCCTCCGCCTCCACCCTCTGCCTTGAGCATAATGGGCAAGCCGATCTCATTGATGAGCTTGCGTGCGGTTGGAATATCAACAGCTGTATCTGATCCTGGCACCACCGGTATGCCGATCTGGTGTGCAACTCTTCTGGCCTGAACCTTATTTCCCAAAAGATTCATGGCTTCAGCGGTTGCTCCAATAAAGGTAAGGCCAGCGGCCTTGCAGCGTTCGGGGAAACGGGTATCTTCAGAGGCAAAGCCCCAGCCCGGATGAATGCCGACCACACCCCGCTGTCGGGCTTTGTCTATGATTCGATCTATATCAAGGTAGGCGCGCGGCTCCGGCCCCAGCAAGAGCAATTCTTGCGCAGCCGATGCTGCCGGAGCTGTTTTATCGACATCAGTGGCGGTCATGGCTGCCACAGCGTCAAACCTTTCTCGAATGGACCGACAAATGCGTCGGGCCGGTATGCCTCTATTGGCAACCAGAATAGTTTTTCCTTTTAAAAACTTCTGGACTTCAGCAAATGTTTTGTTGGCCATGAATACCAGCCCTTTGCTGTCAGCGCAGAACGTGCGCTGGTGTTTGCGAAAAAGTATTCGACGTATCCAAATGTGGTCTTTTCCTACTCTTCATCACATACCATATTCACCGAGAAGAAAGATACAGGCTGCCATGAAAGAATTCTTCGCACAGGCCGACACGCTCCAAAAGAATACCGCCGCCAGTTCCAAGGCCAATCAAACGCCCTTGAATTACGCCGGTTTCATCAACTAGTTCCACCTGCCGATCACGCCACAGCAAGACTGCCTCGGCTCGTTTCGCCCAATCCCTGTTACACTCGTCAAGATGAGTATATGCCGAATATAGTCGGGTTACAAGGCATTGCCACAACTCTTCTGCCGTAGGCACAGGCAAACCGCCGAAACGCTGCCATCTGCCCAGACATGTCGCTCCTAGAGATGTCTGCTCACGCATGTTTGCAAGCGTCGGCGCCCATGTCACGTTGATGCCGATACCCGCAAGAAGAATGTTGCGCCGCTCCTCCAGAAGAATGCCCCCTACCTTGACTGGCGCATTGTCTTTGGGGCAAAACACAAGGTCATTGGGCCACTTGAGGGATACTGCCCATCCCTCGGCACACAAGGCTTCAGCCATAAATATCCCAACGACCGGAGCAGCTTTTGAACCGTTAAAGGGATCATGAACTGGCAAGCGCACTGCAGCGTAGATATTGCCAGGTGGGGAATACCACTGACGTCGTAATTGTCCCCTCCCAGCACTCTGTTGTACCGCTTGAACGCTCCCCCAAGGGGGAAGCATATGCCGCTCGGCAAGATGAAACGCCGTATCCAGACAAGATGTCACCGTTCCAAAACGCCATATGCTGGGCAGAACCTCGATGGCACAGGCACACGCCTTCGGCCTGTTCATGAATTGCAACACTCCCCTTGTGTTTCTCTGGACATTGCCTCTCAACGCTTTCACCATGCTGACGCCAAGACCACGAAGCCATGCCGCTGCAGACGATCACACAATGCGTTCATAGCTGCACCGTGTTCCAGACCGCAGAGATGGGCCAAGCCATGCGCCAGAAGACGCACCATATGCTCACCCGCATCCTGGCCATAAAAAAGGCATTCGCGCCGCAGAGCATCCAGTGAGAGAAGCAAAGTCCCCACCGCCCCATGCCCACCAGGGAAAGAAAGGACATTGGTAGGGCCGCAACAATGCATATACTGCCTGTTGGCCTTGCTCAAATGTGCGTCGTCAAGGAGAAAAAGCTCAACAGCAGCAGGAGTTTCTGGAACGGCACACGCTGATACCTGCGCAAGCATGCCCGTCAGAATGTCTTGCAAGACGCGCTTGTCTACCGGACAAAGCCACGCCATACCATAGTAATGGCAGAATATGCGGATACGCTTTTCCATGGCGTCTGGCACAGGCACTGGGGTAGTCATCACTGCTTTCCCCTGGAACATCAGGGTACTCCTGTCTCAAAACTGCAACAGACAAGGCAGAGCAATGTGCCTTTCACGAAGATTTGCCACTGCGCAGGCCAGCGCCGGGCAAAGCAATGGTGGATTGCTTCGTTTGGCCAGTTGCACCGTTTTTGCTGGTATTTTTGCCATCGCTACGGTTGATAGTAGACAACTTTGTTTCAGGATAGGCAATGCGTTGGTGAAATATCCCTGTCAAAATACGTTGAAAATTCTCGCTTAAAAAGTGCAAATCTTTGAAAGTCAACTCTGACTCGTCCAGTTGTCCTTCAGAAAAAATCCCTTTGATAATCGTGTCAATATGCGTCTTAATCCGTGCCGGCGTCGGATCATTCAGCGTACGGCTGGAAGCTTCAACAGAATCTGCAAGCATCAGTATCGCAGCTTCCTTAGTCTGAGGACGTGGACCAGGATAACTAAAGTCAGATTCGCTTGGTTTCTCTCCCAAATTCAAAGCCTTCTGGTAAAAAAAACGAATAAGTCTCGTTCCATGGTGTTGATTAATAATGTCAGCAATATCCTTGCCAAGATTATAGCGATCTGCCATCTCCGTCCCTTTTTTGACATGTGCAAGCAAAATCAAGGCGCTCATGGACGGTGACAATTTGTCATGTTTGTTGGGGCCGCCAAACTGGTTTTCAATAAAATATCCAGGATAGGACAATTTGCCGACATCATGGTACAGCGCCGCAACCTTGCACAACAGACTGTTGGCGCCAATGGCCTTTGCACCCGCCTCTACCATGTTGGCAACGATCAAGGAATGATGATAGGTGCCAGGAGCAGTCACCATCAAATCTTGCATGAGGGGCTGTTCCAAACTCATCAGCTCCATGAGACGGAATCGTGTGCTATACCCAAAGCTCAATTCCAGTACAGGGCTGATGGCAAAAAGTAAAATGAGAGAAAGGAGACTGTTAACGACCACAGCGGCAAGCTGCATTGACAAAACGTCAAGGGATGTTTGGGCAATGAATGTCACACCAAGCCAGATGAGAATTTGTCCCAGTGTCAAGGGCAACAGACTCCAAACAACGTCTTGTCGATTTTGGGCGCTCGTCACAAGAAACGTGGTCAGCATGCCACTGAGAAAGAAGTAAATAAACAATGGCAGGGATGCCTGAAACATGAGCGTGACAAAGAGTGCTAAAAGCAGGCTCATGGTACAATAACGCCGCGCTGCAAAAACCATGGCGACCAAACCCACAGCCCCAGCCACAGGATAACTCAAGGCCAGAGCGTTTACCAACGGCATGCTATCCATGCGCATGCCGAATATATATACTCCCTTTGCCCCAAGGCCAAACACCAGGAGAAGCAAGGAAATAAGCAAAATATCCTTGCATTTGAGGGCTGTTCCGGGCTTGCCGCTGGGAGACATGAAAAGGCCAATGGAAAAAAGAAGCGAACACAGCAGGCATCCCAAGGCTATTTCCCAGCGCATTGGATCTGATGCGGTTTGGTACAACGTCTGTAACTTGATTTGCTGCTCGCGGCTGACACGCTCCCCCTTGCGCACCAGCAATTCCCCTTTTTGGATCGGATAATAGACCGATTCAACCTGATTCATGACAGCGCTGCCACGTTTCTGCGTAGCCTCACGGTTCAAGGTCAGAGAAGCAGGCATGGTAGCGGCAAGAAGGATATTGATGGCCCGGCGTGATTGATGATTCAAATTCGGGGCATGGCGAAGCTGCACGGCAATTTCGGCAAGACAAGACTGCACGTCTGGGAGATGGGTCACATCGGGACGTAATATTTCCGTGCCGGAGTCAAGGTTGCGCACAATAACCCCGGATCTTCCCACACGCGCAGAACGTATATCACCTACCAAACCTTCGGCCATGCGGTCATTGATTTGGGGCATGAGTTCTTGTAGTAAAAATTTTTGAACTCCTGGCGTTGCCAGTTCAGGCAATATTTCCGCACAGACTTCGGGAGTCAAATCTTCAGACAGTCGCTGCAGCACACCTTCCTGATTTTTTTGCGGCTCACCTTTTGTGGCTAGGCGCAAAACATCAAGGATACGTTGTTGAAAAACAGCATAGGGTTCCAGGCTCAGATCGTATACGGGAGGCTGCATCTGCGCAACCTGCTTGCGTCGCGCCTTTGTGGCCTGGGCATCTTCGACGAGAAGATCGCGATCAGCAATGACATCTGCATCTGCAACCTGGCCAGCTACATATACGCGCACAACGGCATCAAAATTGGCTGCTGCAAGAAGGCTCAACACTAGTAGCGTACATCCAAAGACTGCCAAACCCCATGTACATTGCGGTTTTTTGGCCAGCAAACAGCGAACAAACGCTGTTACGCTAGTTGGACGGACGGTATTTTTCTGCTTTATCATAGGCTGTGGCAATGGCTCCCACCAGTGGATGCCGCACGACATCGCTTGCTGAAAATGTATGCACAGCAAGGCCAGGAATATCTGCAAGAATGTGCAGAGCGTGGACAAGACCAGAACGAGGTGACTGTGCGCCCGGCAATATGGGCAGGTCGATTTGCGATATATCCCCCGTGACAACCATGCGAGAACCAAAACCCATGCGCGTCAAGAACATTTTCATCTGTTCCTGCGTCGTGTTTTGCGCCTCATCAAGGATAATGAAGGCATCGTTCAACGTTCGACCACGCATAAAGGCCAAAGGCGCAACTTCTATGATGCCGCTTTCCAGCATTGCGGCTACCTTGGCTTGTGGCAGCATATCGTGCAGGGCATCATACAATGGACGCAAATAAGGATTGACTTTTTCTGCCAGATCTCCGGGCAAAAACCCTAGACGCTCCCCCGCTTCAACGGCTGGCCGTGTAAGCACAATGCGTTTGACACGTTGCCGTTGGAGCATGGAAAGCGCCATGGCTACAGCCAGGTAGGTCTTGCCCGTACCCGCAGGCCCCACGGAAAACACCATTTCATAATGATGGAGGATATGCAGATAGGAACGCTGGGCCACATTGCGCGCCGTGACCATTTTACGGGGGGTGCGCACAAAAACGGCATCTCTGAAAACACTCGACAACTCAAGCCCTGAATCAGCAGACAACATCTCATAGGCACGAGAAAAATCATCACAACCCAAGGCACAGCCGTCGCGCAACACGTCATAGAGCTGCACAAATACGTTGCACAATATCTGCCGTACACGATCGTCCGGACTGGCAATGACTATGCTTGCCCCACAGCTATCAATATTTGCCCCACTCACTTTGGCCAACAAATCCAAATGGGCATTGTGCGGACCGAAAAGCTGGTTTGCCAAGACAGGATCGTCAAAAGCGACAGTCTCAAGCATGGAAGTAGGCGCTGTCATGGACATGTGTCTAGCCTGTTTTAGTAAGGCTGTCCACGACCATACGCGCCATGAAACCAAGATTGCGCGCAGGCCAAGGCGCTCTGGCCAAAAACCTATTTTGGCACATATTTTGCTTATATTTTAGCATATGGCAACAACTGCCTGGGAGGCAGCACATGAACATATCTGAGCTTGGGTATAGCAGTAGCACCTTGGCCTATCTATGGCAGAACCAGGGACTACAAACAACGGCGACATCGGACACATCTTCTCGCTCTGGTTTAACGTCACAAACGTTACGTAATGCCTATGGCAATTCTTCTGACATGTCATCGAAACTTTCCAGCATGGTTGAACTGACGAAATATGTCATGGATGCCATGGGGCTGGACAGTGATGCTAGGGTAACGTTCAACCAGATAAACAAGTATCGAGAACAACTCACTACGGCATTCAACACAGCAGTCAAAGAAGGGCTGGGAACGTCTGCCGATACCGCCTTTACCCTCAAGGTCGACGATATCACTGGCGATGTGATCGTTGAAAGCTCGGATGCGGAATTCAAGACTGCTGCACAAACATTTTTTGACAACAATCCAGAAGTTGTCAAGCAGTTCAAGCAACTTGAGGCACTTTCCGGTCTTGACGATGCCCGCAGGGCCATGCAGATTTCTCCTTCCGATATGCGTCGGCGCATAGAAATCGAATCCCTGGCTGCTTGGTGGGCCGGTTCAAGCAACAGCACTGCTTCCTTCTTCGGCAATTATACCAATGACAGCCTGTCCATACTTTCTGGCCTGAATTTGAATGTATAGCTTCCCCATGAGTCCAAATGCCCCCTTACGGGGGCATTATTTTACAATTTCTTTTGCAGCAAGGCATTAACCAAGGCAGGATTCGCCTTGCCCCTGGTTGCCCGCATCACCTGGCCGACAAAAAAGCTCATCAACTTGACCTTTCCACCTCGATACGCCGTCACTTCGGCGGGATTGGCTTGCAGCACGTCATCTACGACGGCTTCCAGGGCTGAGGAATCGGAAATCTGGGCAAGACCTTTCTTCTTTACATATTCTGCAGGCTTGTCGCCGGTTGCAAAAAGATCGCCGAAAATGTCATTGGCAATCTTCGCGCTGATCATGCCTTCGTCCACCAAATGCACGAGTTCCGCCACGGCATCCGGCTGCATGGCCCATTGCTCAGGCTTTGCCGGGTTTACATTGCGCGCATTGCATTCACGCAACAGCGGACCCAACACCATATTGGCAACCTTCCTGGGATCCGCCTTGGCTGCGGCTTGTTCAAAAAAGTCAGCAAGCCCCCTGCTCTGCACCAGAATTTCCACATCACTCACAGGCAAGCCCGTCAGGCGCATGAAACGTGCGCTGCGGCTTGCCGGCAATTCCGGCAGCTCCGCGCGCCAGCGTTCCAATTCCTCCGAAGAAATTTCCACGGGCAGGAGATCCGGATCCGGGAAGTAACGATAGTCGTGCGCCTCTTCCTTGCTGCGCATAGAGGCCGTGATGTTCTTGACGGCGTCGTACAGGCGCGTTTCCTGGATGACGCTTTCTCCGTCATCCAGCACGTCCTGTTGACGGGCGATTTCATATTCGATGGCGCGTTGCACATTGCGAAAGGAATTGACATTTTTTAATTCCGTGCGCGTACCAAAGGTCGTTACCCCAAGAGGCCGAATGGAAACATTGGCGTCACAGCGAAAACTGCCCTCTTCCATATTGCCGTCGCACACGCCAAGGTAGGTCACAATGCCATGCAGCGCCTTCAAATAGGCCACGGCCTCTGCTGAAGATCGCATGTCCGGCTCCGAAACGATTTCCACAAGAGGCGTACCCGCACGATTCAAATCCACATAACTCAAGTTCTCCCCTTGCGCGTGGATGTTCTTCCCAGCATCGTTTTCCATATGGATTCGGGTAATACCAATTTTTTTACGGACGCCGTCCACGTCGATTTCAAGGAAGCCGTGTTCGCAGATAGGCAGTTCAAACTGAGAAATTTGGTAACCAGCAGGCAAATCCGGATAAAAATAGTTTTTGCGCGCAAAGACAGAACGCCTGTTGATGGCGCAATTGGTAGCCAGACCTACCAGGGCCGCATAGTGTACTGCCTGGCGATTGGGTACGGGAAGCGCGCCAGGCATGCCGGAACACACCTCGCAGACATTAGTGTTAGCTGGCTGGCCAAATGTCGTTGGGCATGAACAAAAAAGTTTGGAGGCAGTAGCCAGCTGCACATGAACTTCAAGACCAATGATGGCTTCATAGGCAGACATAATCCTCATACTCCTCATAAGAACGACGCAGCGCACGAGCAATACACAATGGACAGCATGGCAATTTTGAGCCGTAGGGCGGCGCATGGTTGTGCGTCAGCGCAGGGAAGGCCCCACAATACTGGCGTCAAAATACTTGCCAACGCCATATTCGCCCCTGCGCAGAAAGCGCTGCGCGTCCGGGCCGATAATCTGCATTTCTCTGTTCCTGGTCTGAACATCCAGCGCTATGCGCATTTCCTTGGTACAACCTGTAGAAAACGTAGAATCCTTTCCAGACCACTGCGGCGGCACTTTACGCTGCAGTAGTGCAAAACTTTCCTCTATGTCTTCCACTGTCTGAAAACGCCAGACATCAATTTGCCCGCTGCGCTGCACCTTTTCCCACATATACATGAGGTCATCACCGTCCATGCCATCAATAAAGTGTTCAGCGGGATTGATAATCAGTACATTATCCATTTTTTTTCGCAAATTGTCCACAAAAGCGGTAACCAGAGCAATGGCCGTCCTGGTTTCGCCGGGGATACTGCCAATAATGCAGCTATAGAACATGACCGTCCGTCCCTGAGAATGGGCCTCGCGCATAACGGCGATAATAGCTGCGGCCTGCGCGGCAATATCTTTCTCACTGAACTTGTGCGCCGCAGGGTCATGGGGGCGCAAGCGCACATGAAAGCCGTCGGCATCGTGCCAAAAACAAATCACGTCTCGTGTAAATTTGTGCGATGTGCCTAGCAGCACATCTGCCATGCGCCAGCCCTTGGCCACCACAAGATCAGCCTCCTTCCAGGCTCGGGAAAAGGTCACGGACGTCCTGTAAAGATTCAAGCGTTCCCGCGTACCGTCGGAAATGACGACGAGATGATGCTCGCGCAAGCAGCGCAACAGCTCGTTTTTGCTCATGCGCTGATCCCGCAGAACAAGTCCGCGACCCAGCATGGCGCTAATAGAAGGGTCTGTTTCCACATCTTCCAACGTTGGCGAGAAGAAAAAGAAGCCTGACTTGACGGCATAGATGACCCTGTGGCCCATGCCAACAAGCTGATTTGCCACGGCGAGGTCAAGAACAACGCCGCCGTCGGCATCGCACAGGAAAAGTATGGTCGAAGCGCCCGGGCTACTTCTCTCAAAATACTTGCGCACCTTAACGCATTGACTGACAGCGTCCCGCATGACATCCCGGACGGTAGCTGCTTCAGGCTGCGCCGCCAGCCAGGGCCGTGACATGGCCGAAAGGCACAGCATCCGCGCCATTTCCACAAAATCAAGCAGGTGACGCGCCGCAGTTATGCGGGTGGGCATGTCCCCTTCAGGCATGGCTTCAAGATTCTCTCGTATCGCTGGGGCTTGCAGCAAGGCTAGCTGACGCTGTGCGGCCTCTCTGCGCCTTTCCCGCCAGGGATCGTCGGGAAGATTGGCTAGCGCCAACACAAGATTCGTCATGCGTTTGACCAATCTTGAAGGAATCAGCGTGTGTTCCGCAATATACTGCCTGAAGCGAAAACGACAGAATTGCAGGACGCGCCTTCGCTCTGCTCCGTGAGGCATCAAGGAACGTACTAAACGCATGATTATACGCCAGGCACGGTTATACTGACTGCGAAGCGCCGAACTTTGCGCAGGATCACGAAGCAGAAAAAACGTCGCATCTGAACAGGGCAGGTAGACCTGATTGTCCTCAAGCCGCACCATAAAGGCAAGTTGCTCTGGACCAGCTATGATGTTCGGATTCATGCGGTAGGCAATATTGTTGTCCATCATCATGCTGTACAGCCACGCATCGAAACGGACATCCTGACCAAGGCGAATTGAGCTTACCGTCGGCACGGCCTCTTGCGCAGTCATGGCAGTTCCCTCAAGGAAATATCCTTCTTCTCCGCAGTGAAATAATGGTCTCGCAAATGTTCAAAAAAACCACCGGGCCTGCTCACAAAACACAGGGCTGCAGGAGTGCCTGTCTGTTGCACAGTATCGCCGCTTTCCAACATCTGGCCTTCCTGTCCATCCACTGTCATATAACAATCGATAGAAGGCTGAGAAAAGGAAAACTCGCACACCGTAGAACCAGGAAAAATCATGGCCGCAAAGGTACGTTGAAAAGGACATATGGGCGTGACGGCATACATTTCCGCTTCAGGAGCCAATAACGGCCCGCCGGCAGAAATATTGTAGCCGGAACTGCCCACAGGCGAACTCACAATAATGCCATCACTGCGCAAACACCCCATGTTCACGCCATCAATATGAACGCTCAGATTCAACAAACGTGACAAGGAACCTCGGCTTACAACAACATCATTGACCGCAAATCCCTGGGCAACTACGGCCCCCATGCGAAGCACGCTCCAGCGTATGGCCATGCACATGTATGTGGGCAAACGCCCTGCCAGGCAATCCGCCAACCTTTCGCGCCATTCCTTCGGCTGTGCAGCAGCCAGATAGCCTACACGGCCAAAATTTATGCCAAAAATAGGCGTGTGACGCCCAATGCAATGACGTGCCACCCCCAACATCGTGCCATCTCCCCCCAGGACGACGATCAGGGCCATATTCGGATCGTCATACACAGCAGAAGGACTGGCAGCACTGACCACGGTCACGACATGCCCTTCCGCTTCAAGCCAAGCCGCGATTTCTTGGCCACACAAGGTGGCAGTTTCATGATTCGCCTTGCAGACAAGCAAAACATGGCGGCACGAAGATGCGTACAGAGGTTGTGAGGGCTGCATCATAATATTCGGGCATACCTGTTCTGTAAAATCGGATTTCCTTGCCTTGCTGCAAAAAATCTTGTTTTCCCCGTAAACACGCGCGCAGGATAAACAAGATTCCAGCGTCGGGCAACAGGTATCCGTAGCCCCGTGCTTTGCGGATACGCTGGATGGACGCAGCGCCCCAGGCTGCGGCAGGTCATGTAGTCGCAGCAGGCCGTGTTTCGCAGGGGAACTCGCATTGAAAAACGATTCAGACGGCTCCCTGACCTCCGAGAGGACGCATCTGCCATTCCCCGCCTGCCATGTGCAGCTCCACATCGTGCAGAGGAAAAAGCGTGGATCGGTGTCCAACGCTTACAATACCGCTTTGCGGTAATTCTTCGTGGATCATATCGTACATATCCCGCTCATGCTGTTCATCCAGGGCTGACGTGGCTTCGTCCAAAAATACCCAGCGCGGCCTGGCCAGCAGTACGCGGGCGAAGGCAAGGCGCTGCTGTTCCCCCAGAGAGAGGATGCGACTCCAGTCATCCACATTGTCAAGGCGTGGGAGGATATGTTCCATCTGCACCTTGCACAAGGCCGCCCGCAGCCTGTCCTCGGGAACGTCCGCCAAGGGATAGCAAACCGCCCGTCGCAAGGTGCCCAAGGGCAAATAGGGGCGCTGTGGCAAAAAGAGGGATATATCCGCTTTTGCCGTCGCCACCTCGCCGCCCCCAAAAGGCCAGATGCCGGAAATGGTGCGGAGGAAGGTACTCTTGCCACAGCCGGAAGGGCCAGTAACCAGCAAACGCTGACCGCGATCCAAGGCAAGGGAACAGTCGCGCATGAGCGTACGTCCGTCTGGCAATTGCACACGGAGATTGACGGTTCGGAACTGCCCATGCTCCTCCTCTATGCTGCGTACGCCATTGTTCACGGCCTGGGCCGCTTCCATGTGCTGCGTGAACAGGCCGAGCCGCCGGATGACGGACGCCAGCGAAGCCAGCGTGGCGTAGGAATCCACAAAGAAGGAAAGCGCATCCTGCACGCGCAAGAAGGCGTTCTGGAGCTGCATGAAATCGCCGATAAAAAAGCCGCCGCTAAAAAGGCGTGGCGCAGCCAGAAGAATGGGGATGACAAAGGCGGTCTGACCGTAGGTATTGGTATAGAGGCTCAACAGCTTGTGTCGGCGTATCAGCTGCAAATAATTGCGGACACATTTGCTGAAGTACTCCTTAAAGCTCTCCATTTCCATGGCTTCGCCGCCGTAGAAGGCAATGCTTTCGCTGTGTTCCCGCACACGCATCATGCTGAAGCGGAAATCGGCCTCATATTTCTGCTGCTCGAAATTGAGGGGGATGAGCTTGCCGCCCACTGCATGGGCGAAATAGGTGCCGAAAATGGCGTACAGCAGGCTCACCCAGAACATGTAGCCGTGTATGGCGAAGACCGTGCTGCCCACCTGGAAGGTCAGTACGCCGGACAAATTCCACAGAATGCTGCAAAAGGCTAAAAGAATGGTCATCTTGCGCGAAAACCCCAATAACAGCTCCAGTGTGAGTTTAACAAAGTCGCCCACGTCTTCCGAAATGCGCTGATCAGGGTTGTCAGCCTCGCTGCCAAGCACTTGCAGACGGTAATAAGCCTGCTTCTCCATCCACTGACGTACATACGCTTTTGTCAGCCATATGCGCCAGCGAATGCGCAAGGTGCGCTGCAGATAGACGCCATAGGCCGCCGCGAGAATAAAGGAAAAGGCAATGAGGACAAACTCCAGCGTATACGACCAAAACATGGAGAAGTCCTTATGGTCGAACATATTAAAAAAAGGCTTCTGCCAGCGGTTGAAGAGAACCAGCAGCCAGGCCTGACCAATGTTCAGCGCAATGGCGACGGTCAACAGCCCCCAAGCCTCCCATTTTTTTTCCGAAACCCAATAGCCGCAGAAGATGTGCCAGAACATCTTCCAGGTAGAAGCGCTGCGCGTTGTCATGACCTGCCGCCTGCGTTGTCAAAAGGTTCCAGACTACATCAACATTTTCGATGCACTCCGCAGTCAAAAAATCCGGGCTATTCCTGCATGATGCGCGCATCTGGGCTTGACGTCAATGGGCTGGCCAGGTGAAACATTTTCTTGCAATCTGAAGCTATAGAATCTCTTGCTTCTGAATTTCATCTCACAGAAACTGAACGTAATGAACTTGTACGTTCCCAAACTAAAACAAAAATAAAAGATCGTACAAGTTGGGCGAAAACGTATCTTGTCAAAGCTGGCTTGCTACAAGTGCCAAGACGCGGTTATTGTACCATTACAGAGAGGGGCAAATCTGTTCTCGACAGCAACGTTTCAACTATTAATATAAACTTCCTTAAGAAATATCCTGAATTTAACGACTTTAGAACTCTACGACGCGACAATGCATCTCTTGAAAATTTTAGCTCTCTCAGTGAGTCATCACTGACTTCAGAGGAAAATATTCATTTCAATCCCAGGAAACTCTGGAGTCAAACCCCCTGTCCAAAGATTGAAATCCATTGCCTAAAACATCAGGGCGATCCAGCATGAGGCGGCCATCCTGGTTAGCATTCGTAGTATTGTTCCCGGCCTGGGGAAAGAACTCGCCAAGGCCCCCGTCCAGAACCGTTTCTGTGGCGGACATGGTGCCAGTGACGGCATTACCACTATCCGCCTGCTGTATGGAGGGCGCATCTTGGGACGTCACCCAGACGGACAGGTTCAGGTCGGCGTTATGGTACAAAGGAACACTCACAGGCGCAGCCGTGTCGCGCTCTACCTTCATTGACATGGCCATGCCCAGAGCTACGGCGAGCAAAGCTGCCACAAGACACTTTGTTTCCTTGGTCAACATATGTCCTCCTTGCAGGCAATCTGCTGGGATGCGCTGTACTGGTGTGCGCCAGCTTGTCAATGATCCCCTACTTCCGTGTAAGGCCTCTGCTTTGGCACCAGCCATCGGGATCATAGATACAACGATGGCGCAACATGGCCAGGTGTTCGTCATACAGTGCGCGAAAATGCTCACCTCCAGCCAAGATGGACTCGGTATGCCTTTGTTCCGCCAAATCCTGCACACCGCCGCAGAACTCCACAGCATAGCTTCGTTCCGCCAGCCCCTCCACCAAGGCCGCCGCGTTGAAGGAAAGGCCATGCTTGCGGGCATTCTCGCAGGTTTCATATGCTGCCGTGCCCGTATAGTGTCCACAATCCTGAAGTTGGGGATGTTCTTGAGCCATGACGAGGTCAGAAATCAGGCAGATCCCTAGCGGCGTCGACACGAGCAGCAGTATGTTCACGACAAACTTCAGGATCATCTCCGAAATCCTCCTTGCCGGATGTTACTGACGCACAAAGGGAATAGGATCAATATTCGGATCGTCCGACGTAAAAATGAGCAGACGATTACCCTGCAGCCGGTAGCCCAAGACATCGGTCTTGCCCGCATCTGGGCCTGTTTCATGATGTATGGAGAGCTGCATCGCGGAGAGGGAGAAGGTGCCACTGCCGCGTTCCACGCCATTATAGAAAAAAACAAAGCGATTACCCGAAAAGACATAGCCAAAGGAAACAGGAGCCTGTTTGGCCCAAATCCAGCGCCCCTCCAAGGGCGTGACCAATCCAAACGGAACGCCCGAACCGCCATCAATGCCAGGTGGCGGAGGCGTACACCCCCCTCCCCATGTACCCGCAGGCTCCCGGGTGAAGGTAAGTACTGTGCCGTCAGGCCAGACCACAGTTATGCTGTTGCCGTAGATGGTAATGCGATCCTCACCGCTCTGACCAGCGAACTGACCGCCTGTCACCTGGTACAGAAAGCGACCGTCCGGCGAATACTGAAAAATGCCCTCTTCCACAACCTGCCCGTTGAATAGCTGGGCGTAGCGGTTCCCCACGAAGCGAAAAGAACGCGTGCCTTGAGGAAGGCGTGTAGACCACGTTCCTTCCAGCGGACTGGTATTGGCGAAATTCGGCGGTAGCGTCCCCCAGCCACCCTGCTGGCCGGGCATGGTGGGCTTGTCAGCCATGCCTGGCATGGTTTGACGCACGAGACGCATATTCCCATCCAGGACAAGATCGTTCCCTTGCAGTGCCACGCTGTAGGACAGGCTTTTGCCATTCTGGAACTGTACGTTCAAGCGGTCGCCAGCGAGGTTCCAAATGCCGGTCACTTGCTGTCCATTGAGGCTCAGGGCACAGTTGTTACCCGTAAACATGAAGAGGACATTGACCTGCCCGTTGCTTCCAGCCCAGACTCCTTGCAGAGCCTGAGGACTGGGCGGCATGTCCGCACTTGCGGGCACGGCGCACACAGCCAGGCAAAAGACCAACGCCTGTCTCAAAAAGTTCATGAAAAACGATGTGCGCATACTGATCATCTCCCAAAGCTAGACGCTTACTGCCGGATAAAACGCTGCACCGGCAGACGCTGCGATTGAAGCTGGAGTTCGCTGCCCTTGAGGACATAAGGGATACGTTCGCGATAGCCATCGCCGAAGGTGGCAAGCAAGGCATCGCCCGACACGGCAAAGGTGCAGACGATTGCCCCCTGCCCTTCCACATGAAGCCACAGATTGAAAAAAGGCGTTCCCGGAACGGGCATGATGCTCATGCGGGCATGACCGCTCCCCCAGTTGCCCACGAGCTGCTGTCCGGCTGGCACTACGACCAGCGGCGCGGTCGGCTCGCCCTCGCGCGTGAGAATAGAAGCCACGCCCTCGCGAGACATGAGGGTCAGCCGTCCATGCTCCTGATCCAGATACACGGCGTACTCGTTAAAGGGCATGCCGATGGCCTGGAGAACATGACCGTCCATGCGGAAGGTGCCGCGTCCGGTATGCCCGTCACGAGTGAGTTGCACGGTATGACCACTGAATTGCCAACGCTCTGTCTTGCTCGTCCAGACACCGTCCAGCATACCGCCCTTGTACTGCTCCAAGGGCACAAAGGCCCAGCGTGTGCCGTCGGGCATGCCAATGCAGTACCAAACGCGCCCAGAACCCTGGCCCTTGAGGAACGCATACCATGTCTGCACCGTCTCGCCCACGGGCAGGAGAGGCATGACGGATTCCTTATACACGGTAATCTGCGGCACAGCGGCATCCAGCCAGATCATGGGGCCGCTACCCTTGAGCTTGTCGCCGTCGCGCAGTTCCCAACGGGGAAGAGGCTGGCCTGGTGTAAAGGTAATGGTCTGGAAGGTGGGCAGTGCGTCCACCTCAGTGTTACCGGCGGCATACTGCACCATGACGTAGCGCCCGGCTAGGTTAGCACCGCCATTACGCAAGGCGTTGTCGCGCAAGGCTACCTGCTTGGGATCGCGCCGAACCGGCAGAGTCGGGCCGACGGCATTGGCCCGCTTGCCATTCATGGTCTGGGCCTGGATGATGTAGCCCACCTGCGTCCCTTCATCCATCATATCAATAGCCAGTAGGAGCGTACCCCCGGAAAGCGGCATGGGCGAACCAAAGACGCGACGTTCCTTGTAGTTCTCGTCCAGCACACTGACAGCCGGGCGGAACACGCCGTCCGATCGCAGATCGATGCCGCGTGCGGCAGTTATCCGGCCCCGCGCGTCTGGCAGGTAGGCCATGACCTTGATGGGCATGCGCAGCAAATTGCTGAAGTTCACCTGCACGAGGACGTCCTGTCCGCCGGTGGTGGGGTCGCGGTACAGGCCGAAGCCCACGGAGACGTTCTTGTCCACGTCCCTGCTGGCGCTGGTGTTGATGATGGTGATGTTTTCCAGACTCTGTCCGTTGGTCACCTTGTACTTGACTCCGACCTCGCGCATGAGGGTGGTGGTACCGTCATTGTAGGTGGGAGAAATGTCGTTGAGCAAATTCCCGCTGTCCTTGCGCACGTCGCTGCGCTCGCTGTCAGCCACCAGCTGCACATAGTTCAGATAACGCTCCGCGCCCCGCTGCTCAAACTGCAAAAGCCGGGTCATGAGGATGCCGACGCCCGTCACGTCGAAGCGCACCACATTGCGGGCGAAGGGCGTCAGATGGTTGAGCGCGACGATGTCGAAATCCCCGTCAGATCTGCCGTCCCGCCCAGGCTTGAGACGGGGCGACCCCAGCTGCACGTTGGTGACGCGCGGCGCGGCATTGCCCAGCGTTTCCTGGGCCGTGTAGAGTGCGGCCAGGTAGTCGGCCATGCCCGACTCGCGGGCGAAGGCCGTGGATCGGTAAGCGGGATTCTCGTATTCCCGACGCAAAGGGATATACAGCGTGACCCCCTTGCTCGTCTGCATGTCGGGCGTGGCCCCGGCGTGGTACACAAGACGGCTCACGGCCTCACGCAGCCGCAGAATATCCTTTGCCGACGCGTCCGGCACCTCGCGTTCCAGACGCTCCAGCCAGTCTTCCAACACCACAGACGAAGTGGCCTTTGCCCCACGCTTGAGGTCTTCCATGAGATCTTCGTAATGCGTGGCAAAACAGGTGACGCGTGTCAGTTCCTTGAAGCGCGTACCCGCAAGGCCGCGCAGCCCTTCTGTAAGGCCGCGAAGAGCTTGGGTCACTTCGCCCATGCGGGCCAGATCGTAGGCGGCAAAAGCGGCGGGACGACCCACACGGGTGAAATAACGCACATTGATGTCAACCATGTCCCGGGCCAGCTCTTCCGTGGAAACGCCTTCGCGAAACAGGGGCAGCACGGAGAGATAGTCCGAACTCTGCGTCGGCTCCACAGGCGGACTGGCATAGGCATAGTCCGCCACCGGCGCCGTGGCCGCCATGACATCCAGCTGGCCCATGAGACACATATCGTATTTAAGCAAATCAAAACGCCGTCGCGGCAGGGCCGTGGCGCCCATCTTTGCCGCTGCGACGAATTGCCCCACAGTCATCATGCCCTTGCCGGGCCTGCCGTTACCGCCGTCTTCATCCAGGATAAGTCCCGGCCAGCCGCCACCGTGGTTCCAGGGCAGCAAGGCGTAGCGCCGCGCCGGAAAACGCGCCGCCGCCGTGGTGATAAAACGCGTGAGCGTGGCCGGGTCGGCCATGTCAACCTCGCCCCAGTCCTCCAGCAGCTCCGAAGCCAGTCCGGACGGAAGATGTGCGCCTGGCTTGAGATCCGCTGCCGCCCCAATGGCAAAAGGGGCAGCGCGGCGCACACGGTACAGGCGAGCGCCCGTCCAGTTGCCCAGGATGTCCGTATAGCCCCTGTGCCGATCAACAAGGACGATAATTTCCACATCTTCTGGAATTGCCTGCTCCATTTCCAGCAAATCCATAAGCGCCGGGAACTCCAGATTGTTGTCGGCACCCATATAGACCATGACAGTCCACTCTGCCGACTGCTTCAACGGCTGGTCGGCGTGACAGGGCAAGCCGAGCGTTACGCAAAGCAGAAAGCCGCACAGGACAACGAAGGGATGTCGGAACACGGTACGCATGACTGCCCCCGGAGGATCAACGACGCATATGCTTGCGCCAGAGCTGGTCGGCGAACTGCCGGAATGCAGCGGGCGCCTGGTTGAAGGCAGGGTCTGCCTTATACCGTCCGCCCATATCCATGCCATCCACATGCACAAAGGTTTCGCCGCGCAGAGCGTATTTTTTGCCGTTCTCGTACATGAGTATCTTCATGCCATCCGGACTCACATCGCCATGGCAGCCCACATAATATATAATCCATATTTCCGAAACACCGTTGCCATCCAGATCGGTGATATACGGACTGTCGCGGGCAAATTCGGCTGTGGCGCTGGTTTCGCAGTCATGCACAAAATCGTGCATACGCCAGGAAAGCATGGGCGTCGCGCTTCCTTCATTGTCATAGCCATAGGCGTACAGATCCCCGTTGCTGCAAATAAAATCCGGGTCGCCTGGACGGCTCTGATACAGACCAGTATGCGTCAAAATGACCATATGGCGGCCCAAGCTATCGGTATAGGGTGTTTTTTTCCACAGTTTCCCCTGCGCTTCACGGTAGCCTTGCAGAGGATGACCGTCCGCAGATGCAGGCACGGCATAGGCAATGACAAGCGCAAGAAGGTAACTCAAGATTTTCATGTGCAGCTCCTTGCATAGTGCAATCTTTTGTCCATCGTCCGGGTAAAAAATAGCAGCATAGTTGTCGCAAGGTCAATCTGTTATACTCTGGCTCACTCTAACAATGTATTTTTTTTAGCAAAATTTTTTCCATTTCCTGTCTGCCGGAAAGATGCTTTACTCTGAACAACTTTCCCCGAGAGGCATTCAGCACAATTTTCCCTAAGCAGACGGAGGAACACATGTCAACAGCGTTCAAACGTTGCGTCCTGCTGGCCATAACCATTGCAAGTATGACCCTGCCGCCCGGCCTGTCTGACGCCATGGGCAGCAAACCCGACGTTGCTGCTTCCAAGGAAAGCCCCGCCGCAATACCCAATACAGCGGCTGAAAAGGCTGTGGCAGCCAACACCCAGGACACGGCTGCCACATCGAAGGCAGCTTCCGAAACACAGCAATCCGCTTCCATAACATCCATCAAGGACTTGTTCAACGCTGACGGCAGCAATGTCCCTCTAGAACCAGGTACGCTCGGAGACAAACTTTCTGCTGTAGCCAACGAACCCTTCGGCACTCCGCCTTCAGCGCTCATGGAAAGCCTGAAGGACATATCTGGAGGCAGCATGGCGCCGTCTTCCTCAGATGCGTTCCCGCCCTTCTTTGGTGATGGCGGCGCGCAGCAGCCTTCCGGCCCCCAAGGCGCGCCAGGGAGTTCGCAATCCATCGTGGGCACTTGGGCCGCTGCGCATGGGCAATACGTGCTGGCCATGATCTTTCAACCCAATGGGGCTTGCGCCCTTATTGACAAGGGGCAAAAGGTCACGGGCAGCTATCAAATCCAGGGAAATCAGCTCATCATGCGTTTTGCCAATGGGAAGACATGCACGCTGAATTTCAGCATCCAGGGCAATTTTCTGGTCTTTTCCGACGGTTCGCGCCTGCTCCGCCAACCAGGTGGGGCACAGCCGCTGAGTTCCCCCGTCTCGCAGCAGCAACCGGTGCCCATGTCTCCTGGCGGCATAAGTAATCAAAGTCTGGAAGGTGCCTGGATCGTCAGTGACGGCAAGACAACCGTGATCATGATGTTCCAAAACGGCATCTGCGGCATGAATGTTAACGGTCGGCAGTTCTATGGACCCTACACGGTGCAGGGCAACCAGCTCAACGTGCAATTCCAAAACGCACAAGCCCTGAACGTCGGCTTTGCCGTGGAAGGCGACAGGTTGCGCCTTTCGGACGGAACAGTACTCATGCGCCAGCCACTGCCCAACACGCCTGTGGGCAGTCCTGGCACACCCGCAGCACCGCAGCAGCAAAACCCAGGCGGCTGGGGCCAGCCCCCCGTGCAACAGCCCCTACCATCGGCCAATGCCACGCCTTTGGAAGGCGTCTGGGGCACGCAACTGCCCAACGGCATGACCATTGAGTTTGTTTTCCAGGGCAATCAATACCGAGTTTTGACCAACGGCCAGCAGACGGAAACAGGGATGTTCACCCTTGACGGGAATCGGTTGGCATATACAACCACTTCCGGACAAGCTGCGGGACAAAAAGGCATCAACTCCTGGCAGATCAACGGCAATATGCTTCTTTTGACTATGCAGAATGGCACGAGCGTACAGCTTCAACGTCGTCCATGACCGGAAATAGGCGCAGGTTCATTGCGTACACGGCATCCTGCACAGAGAGAAACCGCAGAAGGCCAAAGCCTACGCTCGCCCGATGAGGACGTAAAATCCAGACATTTGCCGCATGGGGGATCCCATGCGGCAATCAAAAACCTGGCTTGAAGCTACGCCGCACCCAAGCGGTCACTTGTTCGAAATCCGGGACGCGCAGTCCTGACGGCATGGTGACCACGGCGATGTATGCCGCATCCTTGCCCCAAAAACACTGAAGAAAGGCATCCTGGCCCTCGTGGTCACGCCCCCACAAAGAGAATCGACCTCCCTTGCGATCCACCTCCCTGTGCCCGATTTGGGCAAACATGCCCGCTTCCTGCTTCAGGGCAGCATCGAACTTCAGACCCTGTACGGCGTAGCCCCTGGTGCCATAGACACGCACGACTGCCTTCCAATCGTCAGAACGTAACACAGCGCCGTCGCCGTTGGCCGATTCCGCAGCCTCCCAGCGACCCGGGGGCAAGGCGAGGGAAAATCCATAGCGCTGATTGGCATAGTGTGGCTTGTCCATGTTGAGCGCTGCCGCTCCAGCCAGGCCACAGCCAACAACCAGGCAATAGAAGATCACGGAAATACAGAAACGCACGCACATAACCATCACTCCTTTCGCATATGTTTCCTGTGTGCAAAGCAGTTGGACAAAAAAAGATCTAGCAAATCCGGCATTGAGCCTTTGATGAAAATGGGGAATACCGTAGCCCATATAAGTTTTGCATTCTGAATTGGTATGACCATCCAGTGTCCTCTGGTCTGCTCGAAGGCACAAACGACAAGATAAAGGTACGCCAGCGGATGGCATATGGATACAGAGATCTTGAATTTTTCAAGCTCAGAATATTGGCCATTCACGAGGCAAAGTACGCCTTTACCGGATGAACCACATATAGCACCACGCCGCCGTTGCCCCTTCGAGTGGGACAGCGGTGCTGTGGCGAGAGCGTGCGTAGTTTATGCGTCATAGGAACGGCTTTGTGTCAGAGGACACACTGTAAGTGTACTACATAAAAGTGCAGGTAGGTGGTTTCGATCATGGTGCCGACCCCAAGGTTTACAGCACTGGGGAAACACCCACAGACTCCGCCGTTATGTTTGATGACATACCCTGCACCGCAGCCGTCAGACGTTGAACATCTTCACGGGGAAGGCCGGTAGCTCGGATGATCATATCCTCATTCATATTCATCGTCAAAAGGTTACGGACAACAGATGTATAGGCGTCCTCTTTTCCCTGCTCGATATACTGATCCTTCCAATGCAGGCAAGTGGTTTCGATCATTGATGTGGCCCCCTTTATTTGACACCCACAGAGAGGATTTGACACAGCACCTTGACTGAAGGCGCACGTCTTTTCCTGGATGGCGTATTTTGAGGTGAAAAATGGAAACAGGTGATATCTGGAAAGAGAGAAAAACGGCGGGAAGATGTGCGGGAAATGTTGTGGGGAAGCTTGGGCCAGGAAGCTACTCCTGGCGTCTGACGCCACGATGCACAAAACGGCGGGCAAAATGCGGCATTTCGGGCTGTATATCATCGCCCCCTTCTTTGTGGTTCTCATTCTTGTACTCGCCGCCCGCTTCTTCCAGTCCGACACCCAAAATATGGCTTACCGCACACATGAGCGCTGCCAGATCGTCGTATTCTTCAGTTATGTGTGCGCCTTGCAAGCGCCAATAGACTCGCTGGCGCACCATCCTGCCCTGACGTAGCTGGCATTCACGCATGTGCAAGCGCACGCGCAAGGTTTCTCCCTGCAAGCGTAGAACCAGCTCCTGCTCATGCGGCATGACATCCGCAATGTCCACGCACGGCGCATAGCCAGCCAGGCGCATCAGGTCTTCCAGGCCGGCCCGGGCGATGCAGACATGCTCACCCAGCGTCATGCGGTTCTGTTCTTCAAAAATTTCTTCCTTTGTCTGTCGAATGCGCGCCAGGCCACGCGCTCGGTCATCGTCCAGGCTTGTGGTTCCACGCCTTCGCAGACGCAGGCTAAACATTATGGCCGCAATGAAGACCGCCCCGCCTAAAGCGAGCCAGACCCATACCGTCATGGCGCAAGCTCCAACACGTAAGAAGATCGTTGCGCGTTACGCAAGACACGAAAATCAACTAAAAAATTCTGCTTCCTTATCACGGCTTCCTCGCCTCCGGCTGCCTTCAAGGACGGATGTCCTGGCAATATCCCCAGGGAAAGCGAACATTTCCACGCCGGACGCCGTATCCATACGGCAACATTCACCTCTCCCGGCCAGCTTGTCAAGGACAAGGAAACAGGCTCCAGGCTCTTCCCTTTTTTGCAACAACCTTGTAACGTACCTTTTGTTTTACAGCCGGAAGCCCAAGGTCTTCCCTCGTTCATGCAACCGCCCAGGCGGGTCACCTAGCTACCATTGGAGTTTATCATGCCTAGTCCACTGGAAATGCAACGCACATTCGCACTTGTCGGCACCGGCGGGTGCGGCAAAACGTCCTTGGCTGAAATGCTGCTCTACAGGGCCGGAGCCATCAGCCGTATGGGCGCTGTTGAAGACGGCGCCACCTGCCTGGATTACGAGCCGGAAGAAATACGCCGCCGCGGCTCAGTGCAGCCTGCTTGCGCCACCTATCTTTGGAACAAGAACCGCCATTTCCTGCTGGATATCCCCGGTGACGGCAACTTCACGGGTGACATGGAATGCCTGCTTATGGGCGTGGACAGCGTGGTCTTTGTCCTCGACGCCGTGGACGGCGTGCGCCCCCTGGCCAAAAAATTCTGGGGTGTTGTGCGCAGCGCAGGGCTGCCAGCCGCCATTGTCATCAATAAGATGGATCGTGATCGTGCCGATTTCCAGATGGCCCTTGATGGTCTGTCCATGTTGGGCGTCAAGCCCGTCGTATTGCAGCTACCCATCCGGCAAGGCGATACCTTTGTGGGCGTTGTGGACATCCTCTCCGGCAAGGCCCACATGTTCGGCGAAAACGGCTCGACCGTCGAGGCGGACATACCCGCATCCCTGACGGACGAAGTGAATATGCTGCACGACGTCACCGTGGAAAACATCGCCGAAAGCGACGAAGTTCTCATGGAAAAATATCTGGAGGAAGGCAGCCTTACAGCGCAAGATTTAAACGCTGGCCTGCGCGCCGGCGTTCTCAAGGGCGAACTAACGCCCGTGCTGGCCTGCTCTGCCCTGGAGAACAAGGGCGGCAAAGCGCTGCTCGACGCCATTGAAGCCTTACTGCCTTCTCCCCTCGACCGATCGCCCTTTGCAGGACAGGAAGGCACAGAACGCGTCCCTGCTGCGGATGGCCCCCTGACATGCTTTGTCTTCAAGACCCTGGCCGATCCCTTCGCAGGCCAGCTTTCCCTATTGCGTATCCTCTCCGGCACACTCAACGGCGATGCCAACCTGAAAAACATGCGCAGCGAGGAAACCGAGCGCCTGGGGAACCCACTGTACATCCTGGGCAAAACGCAAACGCCGTGTAAGGAACCTCTTGGCCCGGGAGCCTTGCTGGCCGTGGCCAAACTCAAGAATACCCGCACCGGTGACACCCTTTGCGACGAAAAACATCCCTTTGTTCTGCCCATGCCGGAGCTGCCTCCACAACTTATCACCTATGCCCTTGCCCCCAAGGAAAAGGGCGAGGAAGACAAGGTGTATGCGGCCATGCAGCGTCTGCTGGATGAAGACATCACCCTGCGTCTGGGACGCGATGAAGAAACGGGCGACATCTTGCTTTCCGGCATGGGACAGCTGCACATCGAACTCTCCGTGGAAAAGGCCAAGCGTCGCTTCAAGGTTGACATCGTTCTCAAAACGCCCAAGGTTCCCTATCGCGAAACCGTCCGCGGGAAATGCCAAGTGCAGGGCCGCCACAAGAAACAGTCCGGTGGTCGCGGACAATTTGGCGACTGCTGGATTGAGATGGAGGGTCTGCCACGCGGTTCCGGCTATCAGTTTGAGGATGCCATTGTGGGCGGCGCCATTCCACGCCAATATATCCCTGCCATTGACAAGGGCATCCAGGAAGCGGCAAGCCGTGGCTTCCTGGCTGGCTGCCAGGTGGTCGACTTCCGCGTCAAGGTGTACGACGGCAGTTATCACACGGTGGATTCCTCCGAAATGGCCTTCAAGGTGGCAGGATCCCTGGCCTTCAAGAAAGCCATGGAAACGCTCAAGCCCGTGCTGCTGGAACCCATCGTGCTGCTCACCGTTTCCGTGCCGGACGAATGCATGGGCGATGTCATCGGCGACCTTTCCTCACGACGCGGCAAGGTGCTGGGGTCGGATTCCACGGCAGGCGTCACCGAAATCAAGGCCCATGTGCCCATGAGCGAAATTTTGCGCTATGCCCCTGATCTGCGCTCCATGACGGGCGGGCAAGGCTTCTTCACCATGGAATTTGCCCATTATGAAGAAGCGCCACAACCCATTGCCGAAAAAGTCATTGCCGAACACAAGGCCCACATAGCTGCGGAATAGCTTCTCCCCTCCTCCTGCCCCGATGCCCACCGGGGCAGCGAGAGCAGTATTCCAAAGGGAATTGCACCCGGCGGCTGCTGCCCTCCTGCCCTGGTTCCGACCGGGGCAAGAGGAGGGAATTTTTTCTCTTGTCCCCCAGGCGATTTTGCGGCACTCTGCGCTCATGCCGCATTTTCACATCGTCACCCTTTTTCCCGAGTTTTTCGTCTCTCCCCTCGCCACAGGACTCATGGGACGCGCCCTCAAAGCAGGCATCGTGCAGTGCAGTTTCCACAATCCCCGCGACTACAGCGCTGACCGCCACCATCATGTGGACGACAGCCCCTACGGCGGCGGGCCAGGTATGGTCATGCAGGCAGCGCCCCTGGCCGACGCCCTGCGCGCCATTGACCGTCCAGGCCGGATGCTGCTGCTATCGCCAGTGGGGCGTCCTCTCACCCAGGCAGTGGCCTGCGAACTTGCCCTGGCTGAAGATATAACACTTATTTGCGGAAGATACGAAGGCATTGACGCACGGCTGACGCACATCTTTCCCCTGGAAGCGCTGAGCGTAGGGGATGTGGTTCTCAACGGGGGCGAAGCTGCTGCCCTCTGTGTGCTGGAAGCCGTGGCGCGCCTCATGCCCGGCTTCATGGGCAAACAAGAATCCGGAGAGGACGAAAGCTTTGCCACTGGCCTGCTGGAATATCCCCATTTCACGCGACCGGAAATCTGGGAAGGCCTGCCCGTGCCCGAAACGCTGCGTAGCGGAGACCACCAGCGTATTAGGCGCTGGCGCAGAGAACAAGCGCTGCAAACCACGTTGCGGCTCAGGCCCGAAATGCTCGACAATGCGCCGCTCAGCAGAGAGGATGCCCTCTTTCTGGCAAAAATACCCCGAGAACGACCGGGACGCAATCTGTCCTTTTGCCTCACACACTATCCGGTCATGCTGGAGGCCAAAAAATCCGGCGCTTCTTCTTTGACAAATCTGGATATACACGATATATCTCGAATTTCTCGCAGCTATGGCATGGGGGAGTTCTATGTAGCCACCCCCTTGGGCGATCAGCTCAAGATACTGGAAGACATTGTCCGCCACTGGACGCGGGGTTCTGGCGGGAGCAGCCATGAGGATCGGGCACAAGCGCTTGGCCTGGTGCGCCCTGTATCTTCCTTGGAAGAAGCAGCAGAAGGCATGGCCAGACAGCACGGAGTACGACCGACGCTCATAGCCAGTTCCGCAGTCTGGCCTTCCAAAGCGTCTCGCTTACCCTTGCTGACGCCCAAGGACGTACGTTGCCGATGCCGTCAGGGGCCGGTCTTGCTCTGCCTTGGTACGGCCCGCGGTCTCGCACCGGAAGCGCTGGAGCAATGCGAAGCCATACTGCGACCCATACGCTATCTCGGGTACAACCACCTTTCGGTGCGCAGCGCCGCCGCCATCCTGGCCGACAGGATACTTGGAGACTATTTCTAACCTCCTGAAACCCCGGCCACGCTTGCAAGGGAAGTTTTGGGACGGCGCGAGCCCCATTATGCAAGGAGTTCACGATGGACATCATCAAAAAAATTGAACGGGAAAATCAGCGCATGGACATGCCCGCCTTTCGTTCAGGCGATACGGTGAAGGTGCATCTGCGCATTGTGGAAGGGGAAAAGGAGCGCATCCAGATTTTCCAGGGCAATGTCATCCGCATCAAACGCGGAACTACCAATGCGACCTTTACGGTACGCAAAATTTCCGACGGCGTAGGGGTGGAGCGTATCTTCCCCCTCAATTCTCCGTTCATCGACCATGTGGAACTCGTCACCCAAGGGCGTGTACGCCGCAGCCGCCTCTATTTTCTGCGCAACCTCAAGGGCAAGGCCGCGCGCATCAAACCCCGTGGACGCTTCTAAGGTTCTCTTGCCATATGTTTTCGCAGGCGCGCCGGAAGGGAACGGAGACTTCATGGTGTGCCTGCCCTGTGGTTGGCATGACGGCATCCAGGCTTCCCGCATACCAGACACACAATGGTGCAGTCAGGCATGAATGCGCACAGTCCGCGCTCTTACGCAGAAAGCCTTTTTTCCTGCTGTAAGCCGGTTTCGTCTCGCCTGCGTTCGATTTCGGTGCGTACACCCTCTTCCTTGACGGCTGGACTCGACGAGGCTGGGCGCGGCTGCCTGGCAGGTCCTGTGGTGGCCGCCGCCGTCATTCTGCCAGCCAGGTATGACCTGCCCGGCCTCAACGATTCCAAGGCTTGCAGCGCAACATTGCGCGAAAGGCTGAATACGGCCATCAGGGCCAGCGCGTTGGCCTGGGGGCTTGGCGTCGTCTGGCCCCGCACCATTGACCGCATCAACATCTTGCAATCCACCTTTGTGGCCATGAGCCATGCCGTGCGCGTCTTGCGCCAAACGCCGACGCTCTTGCTCGTAGACGGCAACATGACCGTGCCCACAGCCATTCTTACCGCCCATTGGCACAAGGGACACAGGGCGCAGCTCCCTGGCCAACAGGCCATTGTCGGCGGAGACAAGAGCGAACCCGCCATTTCAGCGGCGTCCATCTTGGCCAAGACGTTCCGAGATCGTCTCATGCGCCTGCTGGCCCGACGTTGGTCCGGATATGGTTTTGAAAAACACAAGGGCTACGGAACGCAAGAGCATCTTCAGGCCCTGCGACGCCTTGGCCCCTGTCCCCTGCACCGTCTGACCTTCCAGGGCGTTGCGCCAACTCGGCCCAAGCCAGAACAGGGGCGGTTCCTATGACCCCACAGCACGCAGAGGATAGGAAGCCCCCAAGCCGGGAAGCGGTTCATCTCCAACTGGGTTCGCAAGGGGAAGAGGCGGCCTGCAGCCTGCTTCTCAGCGCGGGCTTTGTCCTGTTGGATCGCAACTGGCGCAAGGGCAGGCTAGAACTGGATATGGTCTGCCAGGACGGTGACACCGTGGTTTTTGTGGAGGTAAAGACCCGCAGCAGCGCCAACTATGGAGGGCCAGCCGCCGGTCTTACCCCGGCAAAACGCCGCACCCTTTGCCGTGCAGCCGTAGCCTGGCTTGCTGCCCACGATGCCTGGGGCAGACCATGCCGTTTTGACGTAGTTTGCATTGTACGCCAGGGCAATGCCCTCTATCCGGAGCATTACCGCCATGCCTTCACCTGCGAATCGCCTCTGGATCGTCGCCACACCCCTTGGCAACCCTGGTGACCTCTCCCCGCGCGCACGACGCATTCTCGGCGAAGTTGACGTGATCCTGGCTGAGGACACGCGCCGCACCGCCCGCCTACTCTGGCAATGCGGCATTGAGGCCAAGCACCTGTTGAGCTTTCATGACCACAACGAAAAAGAACGTCAGGAACATGTCTTGGCACTGTTACGCAAGGGCGCCAATATTGCATTGGTCTCCGATGCGGGCACACCACTTGTGGCCGACCCTGGATACCGTCTGGTGCGCAGTTGTCGGGCTGAAAAATTGCCCGTTTCTCCCCTGCCAGGCCCTTCAGCTCCCGTTGCAGCCCTTTCGGCAGCGGGCATAGCACCACTGCCGTACGCTTTCCTGGGCTTTCTCCCGCGTGACAATGCCGGACGTGATGCCCTGTTTCGGGCTTTTGCGGCCACACCATGTACGCTCATTTTTTTTGAACGCAAGGACAGGCTCAAAGAAAGCCTGCTGCGCGCCGCTGCCGTTCTTGGTTCGCGCGATTTGGCTGTCTGCAGGGAATTGACCAAGGAACACGAGGAATTTATACTTGGCCGACTGGAGGAGTACGCTGACCTTCCCGATGAACTTCTGGGCGAATTGACCATAATCATAGGCCCACCGGAAGCAACCTTGCGCACTCCACTCCATCAGGTGGAACTGTACCTCCAAGAAGAGGTTGCCCTGGGCGGCAAGCCCCGCCAGATTGTCCGCCGCCTTCAAGAACGCGTCTGCGGTTGGAACGGCAAGGAGCTTTACGCCCTGTTGCGCACGACCACCCTGGACTGATCGACTGGGTTGTTCGTGCCGAACATGCGAAACTGTTACGGTGTTGCCATGTATCCCACTCGCATCGCCCTTGTCTGCCTTGCGCGCACAGCGTGCATCAATGCGGTCATGACGTCCAGGGGCATGCAGCACATCGGTATGGCTTTCATGCTGGAACCTGCCCTGCGCCATCTCTATCCGTCGCCAGCAAAACAAGCCACAGCCTTTGCCCGGTATACCGGATCAAGCAACACACATCCTTTTCTCGTTCCTCTTTATGCAGGCATTCTGCTCGCTCTAGAAGAAAATATCGCCACAGGCATCCTGCCCCCTACAGCCGTCACTTCCATACGCCAACCCCTGGCTACCACGCTCTCTGCCTTGGGAGATGCCCTGTTTAGCGGCACTTTGCTGCCACTGTGGGCGCTTGTCTGCGTCAACTTGATGCTCTGTGGCTATATACGTCAGGCCCTGGTTGTGTCCATCATTCTCTGTATCATGCAGATATTGTTCAGGATTTCCAGTTTTTTTTATGCCCTGCGCCGGGGATTAGCGACACTTGTACTTTTACGACAAATGGACGCCATCAACTGGGCTGACAGACTCAAGATAGCCAATGCCCTGCTGACGGCCCTGGCCCTCTGGCATCTACCGTACAGCAGCGTACAACCATTCCCCTGGCCGGGATGCACTCTTGGCATGGTGTCCCTGCTTCTTGCGGCCTGGCTCGTGGCCAGGCTGCATTTTCCGCGATTATTGTTATGGTGCGCGGTTTTCTGCGCCTTTCTCATGGACTTCAGCTGGGCAGGCATGTAATATCAGATTATTCGTGGATGGAGTACAATCCGCCACTGAAGGTGGGAGACATGGATGAAGCGATAGAGCAAACGCCGCGCGGGCTGGCACTGCGCGTCAATATGGGACTGCGCAATGGCCTGCACGCCCGCCCGGCAGCACGTCTGGCACGAGAAGCTCAACGATATGCCGCCGATATTCTGCTCATCAGCGAAAGCGGCGAGGTGGATGCAAAAAGCATGTTGGATATCCTCTCCCTTGCCCCGAATATGGATGCAGAGTTGCTCTTGCTGGCCAAAGGGACGGATGCACGGGAGGCGCTGCAGGGCCTGGCCCGTATTTTCACTGACATGCAGGAATGACACATGGCTCGCGCAGTACTTTTTGGCACGCCCGTTTCGCCAGGAATCGCCATCGGTAGAGCCTGCCTAGCCCATGCTTCAGTGCAGGACGAGGAGCGGTATATATCTGAAGAAGAGGTTGCAGGGGAGCAGGATGCTCTGCGCGCCGCCGCAGAACATGTTTGCACCGTCCTTGCAACGACCTTGGAAAATGTGCCTGACGATCTCGCAGAATACGGCGATGTCATCGCCGCACAGATGGAAATCGCCCGAGATCCCAAGCTGATCAAAGGAGCTCTCGCCCGCATCGCACATAAACACATCTGCGCTGCCTGGGCACTCAAACTCACCGTAGACGAACTGTGCGCCCTCTTTCGTGATATGGAGGAACCCTACTTACGCGACCGCGCCCAAGACATCCGAGCCGTGGGCCTGCGCTTGCGCGAGTATCTCTGTGTCGGCCCAGAATACAAGAATGCCGCCGACAAAAATGGTGTACTGGTGGCCGAAGATCTTTCCCCAGCTGATGTCATGGAGCTGAATCTGAACCACGTGCAGGGCATCCTGACAGCAGAAGGTGGTCCCACGTCGCATACAGCCATCCTTTCCCGCGGATTGCGCATTCCCTGCCTTTCCGATGTCACCGGACTCATGGCCGGCGCCCATGAAAATGAACCCCTTATTGTGGACGGCCTCAACGGCTATGTTCTCCTGGGGCCGAATGAAGAGGATATGGCCCGCTACAGTGCGCAACGCAGGGAATACAACCATTGGGAAAGCGTCACACGAAAAACGGCACAATGGCCTGCGGAAATGTGCGACGGTGTGCGCGTCTTGGTTCAGGCCAATCTGGAAAGCGCCGTCGAACTGTCGTCGTTCACAGAAAATGGCGCGGACGGCGTGGGCCTGTACCGCACGGAATTTGCCTATTTCAAAAAACGCCTCCCCCGCGAGGAAGACCTTCTGGCGGAATACCACACGGTTGCCCAAACCCTGGCTCCCCGACCGGTCATCTTTCGTACGCTGGATGTGGGAGCAGACAAGATGCTTCGCGCCCAGGCTGCGCTCAATGAGCCTAATCCGGCGCTGGGGCTACGCGGCATACGTTTTTGCCTGCGCCATCAAGGCATGTTCCGCACACAACTGCGGGCCTTGATGCGCGCCGGAGTCAACGGCAATGTGTCCGTGATGCTGCCCATGCTCACCAATCTCCAGGAATTGCGCCAAACTCGCCGCATCCTGCTGGAGCTGCATCAGGAACTGGCGGCGCAAAACCTGCCCCATGCGGCACATCTCCCCTTGGGCGTCATGATCGAGACCCCGGCAGCTGCGCTGATTTGTGATGCTCTGGCGCGCGAATGCGATTTTTTCAGCATCGGCACCAACGACCTTGTCCACTATCTCATGGCTATTGACCGTAACAATCGTCATGTGGCCTACCTTAACGAACCCTTGCACCCGGCAGTCGTGCGCACGCTGAAACATGTTATTGATGCAGCGCACCAGGAAGGCATCAGCGTTTCCGTCTGCGGCGAGCTGGCCTCTGACCCCTTTGTCCTTGCCCTGCTCCTGGGAATGGGCGTGGATGCCGTTTCCGCATCGTTGCGCTTCGTGCCTGGCATGAAACACCTCATCCGCCAATTCAGTTCCCGCGAATGCATGGAGCTGGCAGACAGGGTTCTCCTGAACACGGACGTCAACGCTTCCAAACGCCTGCTGCGTGAAAAACTGCACCAGCTCCTGGGACGAGAACTGGCCTTTCATACCGTCAACTGCGGTTCACATCCGCTCAGGGACGCACAATGATGCCAAAAAGGCGAAAACCATGCTTGCCCCCCTCAGCCACAAAATACAACGCGCTCTCCAGGCAGCCCAAGGCATGTATCACCGCCTGGTGCTGCTGGTTGGCGAGAGTGGCAGCGGCAAGACTGCTGTCCTTCGGGAAGTTGCCGAAGTCCTGGGCACATCCGTCGTCAACGTCAATCTGGAGATTTCCAGAGCGCTGCTCGATCTGACTTCCAGGCAGCGCACTCTGCGGCTGCCGGGCATCCTCGGCCAGATTGCGGACAAAGCGCAAGCAACGGTGTTCCTGGACAATCTCGAAATCCTTTTCGACAACCATCTGCAGCAGGATCCATTACGCCTGCTGCAGTCCATCGCCAGAAACCGAACCGTGGTCGCTTCGTGGAACGGAAAAATGCATTCCGATCGGCTGGTCTACGCCGAAAGCGGCCATCCAGAATACCGTTGCTATGCCCGGGTCGATGCGCTCATTGTGAACATGGACGGCACGTCCTCGCTCGATGCGGCATGGGGCATCGGGGCTTACACATGAGGCAGGATATGCTGTACGGAGACATGATCCAATTTGACCCCATTGAGTCGGTCATTCAGCTGCGCGATGCGGAGAAAACGGACGCCGCGCACACACTCGTCAGTACCTATGTCATTTCCCAAGAAATGGCCGAAAGGCTCACCCGGCTTGTCATTCCTCATCTGCAGTTCGACAGCCCAGCCGACAACAAGGGCTTGCTGATTGTGGGCAACTACGGCACCGGCAAGTCACACCTGATGTCGGTGGTCTCCGCCCTTGCCGCTGACGCATCTCTGACGGAAGCGCTCAACCACGACGGCGTCCGCCATGCGGCTGCGCAGATTGCCGGGCGGTTCAAGGTCATCCGCGCAGAAATCGGGGGCAGCAAGATGCCCCTGCGCAACATCCTTGTGGCCGTGTTGGAAGAATATCTCGAAAAACTCGGCGTGGAGTATGAGTTTCCCCCGGCAGACGCCATCATCAACCACAAGCGGGCCTTTGAAGACATGATGGCCAGGTTCAACGAGGTCTTTCCCGAACACGGCCTGCTGCTGGTCATCGACGAGCTGCTCGACTACCTGCGTAGTCGCTATGATCAAGAGCTGACCCTGGATCTGAACTTCCTGCGCGAGGTGGGCGAAGTGTGCAAGGATTTGCGCTTCCGCTTCATGGCCGGCGTACAGGAAGCCATTTTCGACAGCCAGCGCTTCGCCTTTGCGGCGAACAGCATCCGCCGGGTCAAAGATCGTTTCGAGCAGATCCTCATTGCCCGCAACGACGTCAAATTCGTCGTGGCCGAGCGCCTGCTCAAGAAGACCGCCGAACAAGAGGCCAAGATACGCGACCACCTGACGCACTTTGCCAAATACTATGGCAGTCTCAACGAGCGCATGGACGAGTTCGTCCGGCTTTTTCCGGTGCATCCCGATTACATCGACACCTTCGAGCGCATAACTATGGCGGAAAAACGCGAGGTACTCAAGACCCTGTCCCTAGGCATGAAAGACCTTCTCGGCCAGGAAGTGCCGCAGGACGAACCCGGCCTGATTGCCTTTGACAGCTATTGGAACACGCTCAAAGAAGATGCCTCGTTCCGCACCATTCCCGAAATCAGGGCGGTCATCGACTGCAGCCAGGTGCTGGAATCGCGCATCGAAAACGCTCTCACTCGCAGGCAATACAAGCCCCTGGCGCGACGTCTGATCCATGCGCTGTCCGTACATCGCCTCACCACCGGCGACATCTATGCCCCCCTGGGGGCCACCGCCGAAGAACTGCGCGACCGCCTCTGCCTTTTCGATCCCCTCATCGCCGACATGGGCGGCGACGAACCCGACAAGGATCTTCAGACCCATGTGGAAACCGTTCTACGCGAGATACACAAAACAGTCAGTGGTCAATTCATTTCCTACAATGCCGTCAATCGCCAGTTCTTCCTGGACTTGAAAAAGACTGACGACTTCGACGCGCTCATAGAGAAACGGGCAGAAAGTCTGGATCAGTTTCAGCTTGACCGTTTCTATTATGTGGCACTCCAGCGGGTCATGGAATGTCAGGACGTCACCTACGTCAACGGCTACAGAATCTGGCAACACGAACTTGTCTGGCATGAACACAAGACGGCACGCAGCGGTTACCTCTTTTTCGGCGCCCCCAACGAACGCTCCACCGCCGCTCCGCAGCGGGATTTTTACCTCTATTTCCTCCAGCCCAACGACCCGCCGCGATTCAAAGACGAGAAAGCCGACGATGAAGTCTTCTTCCGCCTGAAAGGCATGGATGAAGAATTTCAGACCGCCCTGAAGGGCTTTGCAGCGGCTGCCGATCTCGCGGCCAGTGCATCGGCCCAGGCCAAGGCCGCCTATGCAGCGAAGGCCAACGATTTTCTGCGAAAGCTCGTCCATTGGCTCCAGCAACACATGCACGACGCCTTTGAAGTCACCTATCAAGGACGCACCAAGCCCTTAACCGCATGGGCCAAGGGCAAGTCCATCCGCGACCTGTCCGAGCTGGCACCGCAGGAGACCATCAACTTCCGCGATCTGATCAACGCCATCGCCGGAATCTGTCTGGCGCCGCACTTCGAAAACCAGGCCCCGGACTATCCGCTCTTCTCCGTGCTGATTACCAGCGCCAACCGCACCCAGGCCGCGCAGGACGCCTTGCGGATCATGGCCGGGCAGAAGCCCACCAAACAAGGCATTGCCGTACTGGACGCCCTGGAACTGCTCGACGGCGAAAAGATCGCCCCCGACAAATCGAAATACGCCAGATATATCGTTGACGCCCTCAGAGCCAAGGGACAGGGGCAGGTGGTCAATCGCAGCGAGATCATCCAGGACGAACACGGGCTAGAATACATGAACCCTGGCGGCTCGCGATTGGAGCCGGAATGGGTGATCGTCCTGGCGGCGGCCCTGGTCTATTCCGGCGATGTTGTCCTCGCCATCCCGGGCCAGAAATTCGACGCCACGGGCTTGCAGCTCCTGGCTGCCAGTGGCATGGACGAACTGACCCGCTTCAAGCATCTGGAGCAACCCAAGGAATGGAACCTACCGGCGCTCAAGGCGCTGTTCGAACTGCTTGGCTTGCCGCCGGGCAAGGCGCACCTCATCGCCCAGGGCAATGAAAATCCGGTGCAGGAAATGCAGCAGGCCGTGGACAAGCTCGTCAAGCGCCTTGTCCTGGCTCGGCAAACCCTGGCTGAAGGGCTTTCTTTCTGGGGGCTGGATTTGCTCTCGAGCGCCAGCCTGTCCAGCCAGGCCGACGGGCTGGACAAGGCCAAGGACTTCCTGGAGTCCATCCAGGCATACACGTCACCTGCCAGATTGAAAAACTTCCGCAACAGCCCACCCGAAGTGCAGGCCCATGAACAGGCCCTGAAAGCCCTGGAGGAGCTGGATGCCCTGCGCGAGTTCATCCTCAATCACGGCCCGACGGCGTCCTGGCTCTCCACCGCTGAGGCGGTGCTGCCCGCCGGGCATGACTGGGTGAAGCGCTTGCAGACCACCAGGCAGGATGTCCTCAATGCCCTCTGCCAGGCCAGCCCGACCGAGCTGGCCAGCCAGTCCCAAGCCATTGGGGCCAGCTTACGCGCATTGAAGAAGGCGTACCTTGTCGCCTATAGCGGCCTGCACAGCAAGGCCCGGCTGGGCGTGCAAGACGACAGGCGCAAAACAGCCTTGCACAATGACCCGCGCTTGCAAACCCTGCGCAACCTGGCCCAAATCGACCTGATGCCCCGACAGCAAATTCTTGATTTCGAGAACCGTCTGGCCGACCTGAAAAGCTGTCCTGCCTTGACGGAACACGATCTTGATGCCTCTCCTGTCTGCCCGTATTGCGGCTTCCGGCCCTCGTTGGAAACCGTCGCAGGCTCGCAGTTCCTCACCCAGCTGGATGACCAGCTTGACGAGATGCTGACGGCCTGGACCACCACCATTCTCAACAACCTGGCAGACCCGATCACCAGGGCGAAGATGGAACTGCTGAACAGCGATGACCGCGCGCTGCTGGAAGCCTTCCTCAACGCAAAGACCCTGCCATCTCCCCTGGACAAGGCATTTGTCGAGGCGTTGAAGGAAGTCTTCTCTGGCCTGATCAAAGTCACTGTCAGTGACCAGGAACTGCGCCAGGCCCTGCAGCTTGCCAAGGGTCCGGCCACCCCGGCGGAGTTGAAAAAACGCTTTGAGGACTACCTGGATCAGCTCACCAGGGGCAAGGATGCGGCCAAGGTGCGGATTGTTGTGGAATGAGGGAATTGAACCTGAGAAATTGTGTTGTTTTTTGGGGCTTCCCTGCTCCATACTGCGCACAGTGCGCATTGTCTTGAAAATACAACCCGAAGGAGACGGAACATGAATATTTGCGCGCTTTTCGGCGGTCCACACGCAAAAGGCAATACGGCCACCCTGCTTGAGGAAGTCCTGAAAGGAGCCAATTCCACAGGCCACGAGACGAAGCGCCTGGATCTCAAGGATATGGACATCCAGCCCTGCAAGGGCTGCCTGGCCTGCAAAAAACCCCATGCCACGGGCTGCGTGCAGAAGGACGACATGCCCCAGGTACTCGCCGCAGTGCGTGAAGCCGACCTGCTCATTTTCGCCACGCCCATGTACTGGTGGAATCTCACTGGCCCCCTGAAAAACGCCGTGGACAGGTTTTTTGCTCTGCCTTTCAACGCGGTCAGTGGAGAGAGCGCTTTTGCCGGCAAAAAGCTGCTCTTGGTCATGACCAGCGGCCAGCCTTCGGCTTCAGACGGTCGGGAGGGCTTGGAACTCATCCTCAAGAAAATGTGTTCATTCACTGGCATGCAGTGGTGTGGCGTCGTGACCGCCGGAACCAACGCCGCCCCCGTATCGCAGCAGCCGGACGTACTCCTGGCCGCACGCCAAACGGGCGCGGCGCTGTAGCCCCGATGGTGTCAGGCCCCCTTCATCGGATTTGAAGTAGTCAGCCGTATCGTAGGGGGCAACTTCCAGCAACTTTTTATCCATGCAACTCCCTCCACAAGGTTTGTGCCAGGGCAATGTCTGCCTGTTGCGTCTTTTTGTCACCGCAGCACAACAACAAGTATATCGTATTTTCCTTGCGTGCATAGTACAGCCTATAGCCAGGCCCATAATAGACTATTCCTCGCAATCCCTGCAAGAGAGGCTCTTGCCTTGGAGGCAGGAAGAGATAGCGTTGACGCTATAACGTCTTTTTTATAAAAAACTGCTATGTAAGGATGGCATATCAACTATTTTACGCCGGACGCATCCAAAAGCTGGCCTGTAATCATCGGGACTGACCCTACGTTCACGGTGCATTCCTTCAAGAAATTCGGGGAAACAGCATGAACCCACAAGAACAACAGCTGCCTTGTGCAGTGCCGCCAACAAAGGCCGTCACCTGCCTCGGCCTCACCTTTGCCGACGACGCCGCCCGGCGCGCCTATTTTACCGAGGAACTGCGCAAGAAGCTGCAAGACCCGGAGTTCCGCAAGATTGAGGGCTTCCCTATCGGCACGGATGAGGACATCTTGAATTTGAGCGACCCGCCCTACTACACCGCCTGCCCCAACCCCTGGATTGCCGACTTTATTGCCCAATGGGAGGCGCAGAAGCCCCAACAGGACGAAGGCTCTGCCTACCATCGCGAACCCTTCGCCGCCGATGTGAGCGAGGGCAAGAACGATCCCATCTACAACGCCCATTCCTACCATACCAAGGTGCCGCACAAGGCCATCATGCGCTATATCCTGCACTACACCGAGCCGGGCGACATCGTCTTCGACGGCTTTTGCGGCACGGGCATGACCGGCGTGGCCGCGCAGTTGTGCGGAGATCGTGAAGCCGTCATGGCGCTCGGCTACCAAGTGCAAGCTGATGGAACCATTCTGCTGGAAGAAGTGGATGCAGAAGGAAAAAATGTCTGGCGTCCCTTTTCAAAGCTCGGCGCACGCCATGCCGTGCTGAACGACCTATCCCCCGCCGCGACCTTCATCGCATACAACTACAATACCCCGGTGGACGTGACCGCCTTTGAGCGGGAAGCCCGACGCATCCTGGCCGAAGTGGAACAGGAATGCGGCTGGATGTACGCAACCCGCCACCAGGACGGCAGCACGGGCAAAATCAACTACACCGTGTGGTCGGATGTGTTCACCTGCCCGGACTGCGCGGGCGAAGTGGTCTTCTGGAATGCAGCAGTGGACAAGGCGAAAGGCGCAGTTCTGGACGAATTTCCCTGCCCACACTGCAATGCACTGCTCAACAAACGACGCATGGAACGCGCATGGACAACCCGCTTTGACAGCGCCTTGAAAGAGACAGTGAAACAGGCCAAGCAAGTGCCGGTACTCATCAACTATTCTGTGGGCAAGAAACGCTTTGAAAAAGAGCCGGACGCCGAAGACTTGGCCTTGATTGAGAGAATCGAGGGCATGAAAATTCCGTATTGGTTTCCGAAAACGCCGATTCCAAAAGGTGATAAAACGGGCGAGCCACTAAGGATAGGCATTACCCATGTGCATCATTTTTATACGAAGCGGAATTTGTGGCTGTTAGCCTCATATCTCAGCGGCAACAAAGAATTGTTACTTTGTCTACTATCTTTAGACAGTACTCCCGTTGCTACAAAAATGTCTCGTTTTCGTGTTGCAGCATGGATAAATAAAACAACTGGACCGATGAAAGGTTGGACAAGTGGTACATTATATGTTCCTTCCCTACAAGGTGAACAAAGTCTTATAAATGTTTACAAAGAAAAATTATCGATGATTGTTAGAGCATTGATAAGTTTCAAACAAAAATATTCATCGACGATATCAAATTCAAGTTTTACTAATATTTCTGTTCCAGACAATTCTTTTGATTATATTTTTCTCGACCCCCCTTTTGGCGCAAATCTCAACTACTCCGAGCTGAATTTCCTCTGGGAATCCTGGCTCAAAGTCTGGACAAACAACAAGCCCGAGGCCATTGTCAATGATGTGCAGGGCAAAAACTTGAACGACTACCGCGCCCTGATGCTCGCCTGCTTTCGCGAAGCGTTCCGCGTTCTCAAACCGGGCCGCTGGATGACCGTGGAGTTTTCCAACACCAAGGCATCTGTCTGGAACAGCATCCAGAGCGCACTTACTGAAGCTGGTTTCATTGTGGCCAACGTGGCCGCGCTGGACAAGCAACAAGGCAGTTTTAACGCAGTTACCAACACAACTTCCGTCAAACAAGACCTTGTCATCTCCGCCTACAAGCCCAACGGCGGCTTTGAGGAACGTTTTGCCCTCGAAGCGGAAAGCGAAGAAGGCGTCTGGGATTTTGTCCGCATGCATCTCTCCTACCTGCCTGTGGTCAAAATGCAGCACGGT
>JAFTCE010000164.1 GCA_017454855.1 Desulfovibrio sp. | reverse complement strand
TGTGGTTCCACGAAGGAAAGCCCCATGAGCTTCTTGTGAAGCGTCCGCAGGGGCGAAAGCGCCTTGTGCGTCACTTCGGTACGCCCTTGGAAAACTCGTTTCCACATCTCATCGGCATCGTGGGCGATTTCTCCAAACAGTGTCGAGCCAAGGTTTGTCACCTCCTCGGCAAGGCCGGATTCCAGCATGGCGTTTTTGTCCTTGTGTCCCATCAGGGGAGCCACCTTGAACATCTGCCAGCGGAAATCCATGCGGGCTCGAACATAATCCGGCCCAACAACGGAATTTCTGATGATTTCTCCCCATTGCTGGTGCTTGTTAATCCAGCTCTGGATGGAATGGTCATAGTCGGCCAGAAAGGCATCCTTGGCATTGTTGAACTCGTCACGGATTTTCACCAGTTCGTTGACGATTTCCCCAGCCTGTTCTTCAGGTATGGCCCAGCCGCACATGAAACGGACGCCGTGACGGTCAAGGTAGTTGACGGCTCGGGCTTTGAGAGTGCCAAAGACCTTGAGCGTTTCCGGGTCGGCTATGCGCTTGGACCCCAGAGAGGCCAGGTCTTCGGGCGGCAGTTGTGCGCCGCCCATGTCCTCAACCGTCATTTTCTTTCGTGCTGACCACAGGGAGATGTCCAGATTGAGGGCCAGCAGCCTGTCCAGAATGGTGATGTCGGATTGGATGGGAAACATGGTTTTCTCCTTGTAATGTTTAGGGTTACGCAGCCTGAGCCAGCTCGGAGAGCATGAAGATGATCCGCACGTCCATGTCATCATCAGGCTCGCAGTATTCCAGCAACGCCATGTGTCCCTTGCCCGCGCCCTTTGCGGTGTAGATGCGGGCGGCGCTGTCGCCCTTGGTGGGAAGCACTTTTCCGACACGAGCCATTTCGTGAACGGGAATAAACACGTTGGAGAGGTCGGGAGCGTTTTTCTTTCCCTTTTCTGCCATCTTGAGGATTCTGCTGAAGTCGGGAATTTCAAAATCCGTTCGTCGGAAGAAGCTGGTGGATGCGCCGTCCGGCAGGGTCATGGTGACAAGCAGACGTTCCTCCTTGGCGGGCTTGTCATCCAGTTGCAGCGTGACGCAGCCGATGGAACGTGACGGGATGCGCTTGTGGAGAATGAGCGCGTCCTGCGCGGCGATGCAGAGCCGCTGTTCCTTGCCCGGCAGGGAAGGCTTGGCTTCCCCTCGCGCCTTGATGAGCGGAATCCGGCGTTCGTAATAGCCGTGGCTATCGCAGGCGACCACGGCCAGCCTAGCACCTTTGTCGATGACATTCAGGACGATATGGTTCGTGGCATCATCGTAGACGTTCTTGCTGGTGTAAGTGTTGGCGTCCTTGAGTGCCTGTGCAAACAGGGAAGCGTTGACGGTAATGGTGTGGTGCATGGTTTCCTCCTAGAATGTGGATTTGTTGATGTTAAGCGCATATCCCTCGCGCAGCTTTTGTACTGCACGAAGTTCCAGTTCCATGACAGGGTTGTGCTGTGTGCATTCTTCCTTGGAAAAACATTTTTCCTGCATGCTGGTTCCCTCTCTTCCCCATTGGATACGCAGGCCGGAATTAACGCTTTGCGCTTTCCAGATTTTCGTGCTGATGGAGTTGTCGGCAAGCGTGTGGGTCATCGAAAGATGCAGGCATACGCAGCAGTGCTTCCGCTGGCGAGGCGTTGCCGCACATAGTCAATGGCCGTCTGGCCGCTCATGGTTTCCTGCGCTTGCGTGTCGGAAGCGTTGTGCATTGCTTCCTGTGGGAATACACGCCGTGCCAGCTCATGCAGCATGGCGCGGGTTTCCCGGCTGGCGCGGAAGGCCAGAGCGCGGTCGAGGGCGAACGTGATGGGCTGGATGCCTTGGCGGGCCAAGGGCTGATAGCGCAGGGCCAGTTCGCCCCAGCGTAAGAGGCTGCGTGTGGAGAAGGTAATTTCAATGCTGTTGCTGATGGCATCCGTCGTAGCCGTGCCCATGAACAGGTTGCGAACCTCGTTGGCGTAGGACACCATTTTTTCACAGAGGCCGGGCGGCAGGGCCGGAAAACGTTTTGCGAGCAGACTGGTTTCCACATCGGCATCGGGATAGCCCATCTCGCAGAGCGTGAACCTGTCCAGAAAGGCGGCGTTCTGGCGCTGGACGCCTTGGAACAGCCCGGTATCGTCACCGCCGCCGTTGGTGTTGGCCGTGGCGGCGAAGCGGAACATGGGGTGCGGCCTGATGAGTTCCCCGCCGTTTTCGGAAATGCAGAGCGGGGAGCCGTCCAATACGCTGTTGAGGCCGGCAGCTACTTCGGGCGAGGTCAGGTCGATTTCGTTGAACAGCAGAAGCCCGCCGTAGCGCATGGCAAGGGCGAGCGGGCCGTACTCGTAGGCCATATTGCCGTGTTGCACGGTGAAATGGCCCGCAAGGTCGGCAAATTCCAGCCGCCCGTGGCCCGTGACCTCGAAGACGGGATAGTTCAGCCGGGCGGCCAGTTGCTTGATGGTCGTCGTCTTGGAGCAGCCGACCGGGCCGTAGACGTAGAGCGGTTCGGCAGGGTTGAGCAGCCAGACAATGACATCCCGGCAGCCGTCATGGAACATGAAATCCTTGTCAATGGCCGGGGTGTATGCCGATGCTGTGGCGTAGCCCCTGACTTTTATGCCGGAGGGCTTGCCGCTGAACACCGTTCCGGCGTCCAGCATGGCGGGTTTGAGGTTGGCGAGTTCCGGAATCGTGTCCATAGTCGCTCCTTGTGGGTGGCATGGACTGCCTCCGTTTGACGGGAGGCAGTCACGCAGGATAAGGTTATGGAAACATGGAGGGCGCTATGGCCCAAGCACAAGATTTTCAAGAAGAGCAGCAGGAAGTCATGTCTTCAAATGACCCTGCCTATGAGGCGTGGTTCAGGCGCAAGGTTGAGGCTGGCGAAATGGCCTACCGCGAGGGTCGCATCATTTCTCAGGAAGAAGCGGCTCGCAGGGCCGAATTGCGCCGTGAAAAGCTGCTTAAACTTGTTGGCAGATGAAAGTC
>JAFTCE010000163.1 GCA_017454855.1 Desulfovibrio sp. | reverse complement strand
CTCAACAAGATATTGAACAAAGGCTTGACTACATCAACGGCGCGTCCATGTTGCTACGACGTGAGGTTGTGGAAAGCATAGGGCTTTTCGACGAAAAATTTTTTCTTTACTATGAATAAACGGAATACTGCATAAGGACACATAAAGCCGGATTTGCTTTGGCCTGGGCACCGGAAAGCATCGTCTACCACAAGGAAGGCGGCAGCACGGGCGCGGTGAGCAAGGGCAAAAACAGGGCATTTTCCCGTCCTGCATGGGTGGACTATCTGGGCCTGCGCAACCGTGTTTACATGATGCGCAAGCATTATCCCTGGTTTTTACCTATCGTTGTCCTCAGCTATGTCGGCGTCATGCTCAACCGCGTCCGTCGGGGCCAGGCAGAGCGCATCGCCTTGGTTTGTCGTGCCCTCTGGGATGGGATGTGCGCACATATGGGCAGGCCCAATGCGCTCTTGCCGCCTGAACCTTCACGGAAGAGAGAACAAAAGTGTTCACCAGCATAGGTGCGTCGTTGAACAGAGTTCTTGCCGAAAATTTGCACATGCTCATGGTGAAGAGGGTAGGACAGCGGGGTAGCGGGGTCGCCTTCACAAGGTCATAGAGGCGTGCTGTGCCCTGGGCAATCGTTCCCCAACTGCTCTAACTGCTCTTGATGCTGCAGACAGTACGCTCCAGTGGGTGAAAGATACCACCAGGCTTGTCACTCTCCTGGGAACAGTCTTGACAAGGGTTGTATCTCTGTTCTAGTTTAGAGACATGGATAAGCAGCTCCTTTCTCCCACTAATGACTACGTTTTTAAGCGCGTATTCACCGAGCATCATGGCCTCTTGCGTCATTTTCTGCTTGCAGTGCGCCATTTTCCTGAAGAGGAGCTGCGGCATTTGGTCATCACAGATCCAGCCTTCCGCGCCTATAAGGAGTATGACAAGTTGCCTGTCTTGGACATCAAGATGCGCACGACATCGGGCATACCCATTGACATGGAAGTGCAGCAGATATTCCATGAATTTTTTGAGCAACGCATGGCCTACTACACGGCGCGCATGTATGTGGACAAGTTGCAGTCAGGCGACAGCTACGGTAAACTCAAGCCCGCCATAAGTATCGTCGTGACGCAGTTTTCCTTCATTACAAACACTGCCTGCCACAACTGCTTTCAGCTCTACGATGCAAAGACGCAGACGGCATACCCGGTATGTCTGGAAATCCATACGCTGGAAATTCCCAAGCGGCGGCGGAATTTCGGCGACCCATTGTAACTGTGGCTGCTTTTTTTCGCCGTCCGCACTGAAAAGGAATGTATGAGCCTCGCCAAAATCGATCCAGTCATGGATGAAGCCTTTACCGTCATCAGAGAAATCAGCGCTGACGAGGAGGCCCGCTTGCTGGCCGAAGCAAAACAAAAAATTCGTCTCGACAATGACGCCTTCTATTGGACGGGCTTACACAAGGGTGAAGAAAAACGCAGTCGTGAAATCGCCAAACGTCTCCTTGATGAGGGTTTGCCTCTGGATCAAATTGCCAGATGCACCGCACTTTCTGTGGAGCAGTTGCGGGAACTCGTACATTGATGCAATTTGTGGACGTCAGGGATTGGGTTTTTCAAGGGAAAGTATTGTTAGGCGTACCTTCCTGTAATGATGGTGGTAGATTGGATGATTATATCCAATACAACTGTGGCTGCTTTTTTTCGCCGTCCGCACTGAAAAGGAATGTATG
>JAFTCE010000162.1 GCA_017454855.1 Desulfovibrio sp. | reverse complement strand
GGCCGCAACACGGTCATCCGTGACGACGACGGCAACCCGCATGTGATGGTGGTCATTCCACGTTTCCGGCTGGAGGACATCGACGCTTCACTTGGCTCTGGCGTGCATCCGGCCTTCATTGTGAACGGAGTCGAAAAGACCGAACTTTTCATGGGCAAGTTCCTTGCCAGTAAGAGCAGCGCCAACAAAGCCCAGACGCTGCCCCGCAAGGCTCCGTGGGTTAGCATCAACCACGATAGCGCCGTGGCCGCAGCGCGTGCGCTTGGCACCGGCTTCTGCGTGTGCCCCAACAGCCTGTACGCGGCCCGCGCCCTGTGGTTGTACAAGGAAATGGGCGGTAGCCACGAGTATCTTGGCAACTCCAACTATGGCCGCAGCCACACCAACCATCACGAGACAGCGACCCTCAAGAATAGCAACTACCTTCCCGGTGATACCGGCAACGGTGATGCCGCCACGCTCACCGGCACCGGCCCTGTGACGTGGAACGACGACGGCACTCCCTGGGGCGTATGCGATCTCTCCGGCAACGTGTGGGAATGGGCCCCTGGCCTGCGACTTAACGTGGGCGAGATCAACATCATTGCCAACGGCGATGCCATGCTTGCTTCCACGGATTTTGGCGCGTCCAGCGCGGCGTGGAAGGCTATTTTGCAGGACGGTAGCCTCGTAGCCCCTGGCACGGCTGATACGCTGAAGTTTGACGGCACTGCCCCAGATACACGTACAGGGTGGCAATCCCAAACGGGCGTGCGTATGAATACCGCCGTCGAAAACCCCAATGTGAAGGGATTTTTCTACAATCTCTTTAAGGACGTTGCCGCCAAGTCTGGTGTGACTATTCCAGAGATTTGCAAAATACTAGGGATTATGTCACTTGCGACCGACGTCCAAGGCGGATTCTGGGCATGCACGCTGACCGAACGACTCGCGTTCCGTGGTGGCTCTTGGAATTTTGGTGCTTCTGTTGGCCCGTTTGCGCTCATTCTGTTTAATCCTCGTACGTATTCCGGTGCGACTTACGGCTTTCGTCTCGCTTTTTCTTCCTGATACCCTGAAACCTGATTATCTGAAAACCTGATATATTGTAACATCCATGCGCTGAAAAAAGAGGGGGGCGAAGCCCCCAGGCTGTCCCCCCTCTCATACCGCCGAAGGCGGTCGGCGACAAATTTTTGAGGAGAACAACCATGAGCTATCCTTTCCGCACAACCACTAAGGTTGATAACGACACCTATCTGGAAGATCGCGGCTGCCCGCATGAAGTGAAGCGCGGCACGGAGGATTTTGCCGCAGTGGACGCGCAGTTCGGCAGCATGCTCAATGCGGGCCAGACCGCCGTCAAATCCATGGACGGCGAAGGCTTTGACGTGGTGGACGGCTGCCCCATGCTGGAAGAAGCCCAGGCCCGCAACTTTGCCAGCCTGCGCAAGGCCCGTGACGCCAAGCTGGCCGCAACGGACTATATGCTGGCGGCGGATTACCCCATTGCCGAGGACAAACTGACCACGGTCAAAGCCTATCGTCAGGCCCTGCGCGACCTGCCCGCTGTCGAGGGTGCCCCCTGGGACGGCGGCGGCTCCGCCACCCCATGGCCTGTGATGTAAGAGACTTCAGCCATTGAAGGGGAGACGGTCTCCCCTCAATCTCCTGAGAACCGTCCGTCTGCCCGTTACCGGTGGCAGGCGGACGGGGAAATAAACAGCCTGTGAGCACGCTATGCCAATTATCAGCCATCAACGCATTACCCGCCCCGGCCAGTTTGGAGAAGGATTCACCAAAGACGACGGCCTCGGCCTGTGTGACGGCCAATACTGGATCATTGAAGATAGCATCATTGACCTGTCTGACTGCGACCTGGACGAAATCGACGAATGCTGCGGTGTCACATGGGGCAGCAGCGCTGCCTTCTGGCGTTGTCATATCAAAGGGGCTGGAAAACTCATTCTCTGTGGCTGCGGCGACAAGGAAAAAAATCGCCTTGAAATGGGCAAAGAGGTGTGCTTTTTCGACTCCATTCTGGAGGATGGCGGACGCCGTTTCCCCGAAGTGCAGGATGGCATGCATGTCTATATGCAAAACTGCCTCATACGCAACTGGGGCGAATCCAGCCGTTTTGATACTCGGAATTTTGGCATATGGGCACACCATGGAGGCATCGCAACCCTCGGGAATTGCGTTTTCTGGCAGGATACGTTCAGGCGGCCTGCAGGGCAGTTTGTGCGCGATATAGCGAGCCACATAGGCCAGGCCGTGAACGACAGCGGCGTGAAGGCGCTGCTTTGGCCGACCACCTACCTGCCAGGCGTATGCCGTGGCCTCATGGCCGGCCCTGGTGGTAGAGTTGAGGCTGCCGACTGCTACCGTAACCGCCGCTGGATACGGCTGGAAGGCCGAATCGGTGAGATGGACGAAGACGACGCGCTGCGGTTGGTGGCCGACTTGGAACACATGGCCGAAAGGCTTGACAGGGAGCTTCCGTGAGCCCTGGCTCTTGCGACGGCCGCCGATCCCGTGCTACCTCTTCAGAAGAGGAGTTGTGCTGTGGACGAAACAGGCGGCCTGATTTTGCAGCAAAAATGGGAAGACATGGCACAGTACCTGTTTGCCCATGTGCTGCGCGACATGCCCAAGGGAGAAAAATTCACCTTGGGCGCGGATATACGGGCGCTCGTCTGGGAGGTGGAGGCCGCGCTGGTGCAGCTCTCCTTGCATTCAGGCCCGCGCTACAACCTGCTCAACCTGGTGGACGTGAAGGCCAAGGTGCTGTTGGCCATGATCCGCCTGGGCATCAGGATCAAAGCTATACCAGAAAAACGGTATGAACCGATCTCGGAGAAACTCGTGGAGATCGGCAAAATAGTTGGCGGGCTCAAAAAAGCACGCTGACAGGGGACAGAACTGAATAACTCGCGTTCCGTGGTGGCAATTGGAATAATGCCGCTTCTGTCGGCCCGTTCGCCCTCAATCTGAATAATCCACGAACGAATTCCAATGCGAATAACGGCTTTCGTCTCGCTCTCCCCCACCAGCCGGAAGCCG
>JAFTCE010000161.1 GCA_017454855.1 Desulfovibrio sp. | reverse complement strand
GAACGTCCGCTAAAAGCTGACTTCCACAGTCACGCAAGCAGTGCCCGGACGAGTTCAGGAACCTTGGCAAGATCGTCCTCACCTGGATTCCAAAGAGATCGGATGTTTTCATCGACAACAGCGAATCCGGCTTCGGCCAATCGGCTTTGCAATATCTTTACAGACTCACCGCTCCAGCCGTAGCAGCCGAATGCTGCAGCTTTCTTGCCCTTGAATTGCAGTGTCTTCAGAAATGCAAGCCAGCCTGCAACGCTGGAGAGTATATCACGGCAGGCCGTGGGCGATCCAACGGCAATGGCTCTGGACTTGAACACCTCAGTCATGACCTCATTTTTGTCAGCTTTGGCAACATTAAAAACTTTGACCACGGTATTCGGACTCTGATTGTGTATTTCGGTGGCAATCTGGTGCGCTATGCGCGTTGTACCCTCCCACATGGTATCGTAGGCCACCGTCACCTGGTCTTCCTGGTATGCGTCGGCCCATTGAGCATATTTTTCCACGATTTGCAGAGGATTGCTCCTCCAGATGGCCCCGTGAGCCGGAGCAATCATTTCTATGGGAAGATTCAGTTTGCCTATTTCGGCCAACTTTCGTGTGACAAGAGGCGCGAAGGGATTGAGAATATTGGCAAAATACTTCATGGCCTCGCGCATGAGCAGGCACTGGTCGGCCTTGTCGTTAAATAATTCCTCCACGGCGTAATGCTGACCAAAGGCGTCCATGGAAAAAAGAATGTTGTCGCCAGTCATCCATGTAGCCATGGAATCCGGCCAGTGCAGCATGGGCATCTCTACAAAAACAAGCTGTTTTCCGTTGCCAATATCCAGTGTGTCACCGGTCTTGACCACTCGAAAATTCCAGCCATGTTTGCCATACTGCCCTTCAATGCTTTTCACGGCATTGGCAGTACAATAGATGAGTACATCGGGAATTTCCTTAAGCAGCGTCGTGAGAGAACCGGAGTGGTCGCACTCACCATGATTGACGACTATGGCGTCAATCCGCCTGAGTTCAATTTCCGTTTTGAGATTCTCCACAAACTCAAAGCGGTGCGGCACCCACACCGTGTCTATGAGTATGTTTTTTTCTTCTTCAATGAGATAGGCATTTTGGCTAGAGCCATTTTTTATGGAGTAGTCGTCACCATGAAAAGTTTCCAGCTCCCAGTCAATAAAGCCCACCCAGCTAATATTCCCCTTGACGTGTTTACGCATGCTTGCCTCCACTTGTTACGCTTCGTCGGACATCGTGATTCCATGTACAAACATAGCAACTAGAAAGGGTGAAAATCTGTGACAACAGTCACACTTTTTCAGGGTGTTCGCAACTGCACAAGGCTTTTCAAGGCCCTGTGCAACTGCTGACGTTTGTGTGGACGTCGCGTAAAGACGCTCTTTGCATTTACGGCAGCATGGTCAGATCATAGCGTTTATCCTGTTTGAGATACTTCCGCACCACAGCCTGAATGTCTTCGGGCGTGAGTTGGGCAGCCTTGTCGATCAGGGACTTTTCAAAGCTCGGGGGAAGCCTCAGGGTTCTATCCGTAGCAGCCTCGCCAGCCCTGGAGGCCAGGCTCTGCCTGCTGCGCAGATAGTTGCCCAAGAGGCTATTGGCCCCGGCCTGCAGCATCTCCTTCGGCAAGGGCTTGCTCGCCAGTTCGGCAATAATTTCGGCAAAGCCCTTTCTGGCCTGTTCTACCTTGTCCGGCGTCGTCCCGATATAGAAAACCATCCGACCGGCTTCTGCCATACCATGGTACATGGCCGTGACAACATAGCCAAGTCCCTGTTCGTCGCGCAGCCTGGTGAACAACAGCCCGCTCTGTCCGGCAAGCACAGCCTGCAAGAGGGAGAAGGCCGGGGCGTCAGGATGCGTAAAGGGCACGGCCTGGAAGGCTTGCACCACATGCGCCTGGTTACGCCCTGGCACATGGAGGTCAAGGGTTCTTTCCTTGCCCCACACGGGTGGTGCAAGCTGAAGTTCCTTCTTTTCCGGCAAGGGCAAACTTTTGGCAAAGGCCAGCACGGCCTCACGGTCAAAAGCACCGGCTACGGCAAGCGTCCAGGGATACTGGAGCTGCTGCTTCCAAAAGGCCCGCACATCCTTGGACGTAAAGGCATTGAGATTGTCCTCGTTGCCCAGGGGATCATAACCATATGCCTGTCCGTTGGGATAGAGCAGCGAACCCAAACGCGAAAACAGCAGGGCGGTTGGATTGTCCGCACGTTGTCGGATGGAAGCCTTGACATCCTCGGCCTCGCGACGCACATCCTTCTCTTCCAAACGCGCCCTGCGCAATACATCGCCGAGCAGGGAAAGATAGTCGGCCTGAAAGCACGCAGGCCCGCTCAGAGAGATGGTAAACGTCTGTATGCCAGCATTGGCGCCCAATGAGGCTGCCCTGTCTGCAAGATAGCGTCCCAAGGCAGGCGCGTCCATCTGACCGCAGCCTTCTGTCAAGGTGCGGGCCGTCAGTTCGGCAAGCCCCTGCTGCTGCGGCTTGAGCAGGGCATTGCCGCCGGGCAGCATGAATTTCATGGCCACATAGGGCACCGTGGTATCGGGGATGAGAATCAGGGTGCGCCCCTGGCCCAAATCCAGCATTTCCCTCTGCCCTTGGGCAGCCTGCTCTTGGGCCACGACGCCAGATGCCCCGGCAGGCCAATTTTTCTCCAAGATGGCCTCAAGATCCGGCACTTCAGCCTTTTCCGGAACCAGAACACGGACACGCATACGATCGGGATGCATCCAGAGATCAATGGCCTCCTGTACTTGCGCCCAATCCACATGACGCTGCGTGTAGCGCAGATTTTTTTCCGCCTGATCCCCACCCAGGTCAAATTGCACGGCTCCGGCCCAGGACGCCAGGCCCACCAATGTTTCTGCAGAACGATCCAGGGCATCTTCCAGATTGAAACGCGCCCGCGTCAAAAATTCTGGTTTGAAGTCAACAGCCTTCACCTTGGCCAGACGTTGCGTAAGGCTGTCCCAAAACTCCCGCAAATTTTTCGCATCCAAGGTCGCCGTGAGATACAACAAACCGCCGCGGGTCAGGCTCATATTGCCCATGTCGATAGCATCCACAAGCCGCTTGTCATACATATAGGCAAGGGGAAGCACGGAAGCGCTGTCTCCTCCCAATATATAACAGAGGACATCAAGAGCCACGGAACGCATATCGTTCAGGGCCGGTGCCGGGAAAGCCATGCCCAGATAGACCTTGTTCCAGGGGCCACGCAGCACCTCTACGCGAGGGCCATCACAGGAATGCTGCACATCCACGGCTGCCGGTCGGGGAAATTCATGGGTATTGGTCAAATCACCGAAAAGCGTGACCGCATGTTCCAGCACGGCGTGTACATCCAGATCGCCTGCCACCAGGAGCAGCATATTTTGGGGTTGATACCAGCGTCGCACATAGGCGCGCAGATCCTCAGCCGTGATGGCGCGCACTGTTTCCTTGAAGCCGATAATGGGCCTGCCATAGGGCGTCTTGCCCAGGGCAGATGTTTGCAATGCCTCGAACAAACGGTGGCCGGGGGAATCCTGATCGCGTTCAAGTTCGGAGATGACCACTTCCTTTTCCGCTTCGAGTTCATGGGCATCCAGCGAAGCCTGAAAGGCCATTTCCTTGACCACATCCATGCCAGTGCGCCAGTGTGCGGCAGGCATGTCGGTAATGTACCAGGTCTTGTCAAAGCTGATGGCGGCGTTGAGGTAGCCACCCAAGGCTTCCACTGCTTTGGATATCTGCCCCTTGGGCCGATGATCCGTGCCCTTGAAGACCATATGCTCCAGAAGATGGCTGATGCCGGCCTGCTTCAGATCCTCATTGGCCGACCCCGTGCGCACATAAAGGCGCGTGGCCACCAGGGGAAAGCGCGTATCCTTAATAATGCAAACGCGCAAACCGTTGGGTAAGCGCGTTACAAGCCGTTCTCCATCCTGGCTGGCCCTGGCAGTCAGGGCCGTAAGACAGATCAGGACTGTTGCCGTCAAAAGAAGTGCGTAGCGCATGCTCCCTCCTGCTCTCAGATTTCACGCACATGTCATGTTAGCCACCAAGATAGGCTTCCTTAACCTTGGGATTGGCGAGCAATTCCCTGCCCGAACCTTCCAGCACCACCCGTCCCACTTCAAGAATATAGGCGTAATTTGCCACAGAGAGCGCTGCAAAGGCGTTCTGCTCCACCAAGAGGACGGTTTTGCCTTCTGCATTGATGCGCCGGATAATGGCAAAAATTTCGCGCACCAGCAAAGGCGCCAGTCCCAAAGAAGGCTCGTCCAACATGAGCAAGTCCGGTTGGCTCATGAGTGCGCGCCCCACGGCCAGCATTTGCTGCTCGCCGCCCGAGAGCGTACCGCCCTTTTGCCAGCTACGCTCTTTGAGGCGGGGAAAGAGTTCGTAGACCCAGGCCATGTCCCGGGCGATTCCCGCTGAGTCCGAACGCGAATACGCTCCCAGCAGCAAATTCTCCTCAACGCTCAAATGCGGCAAAATACGCCGCCCCTCCGGGGAAAGAGAGATGCCACGCCGCACCATTTCTTCCGGTTTGAGTCCCATAAGCGATACTGGCGCGTCTCCTTCCCTGCGGGTCAGCAGGATATCTCCCTCAACAGTCTTGTTCAGGCCAGCGATGGAACGTATGATACTGCTCTTGCCAGCGCCATTAGCGCCGATGAGGGTGACAATGCTGCCTCTGGCTATGCGCAGACTGACTCCCTGTACGGCCTGGATGCCCCCGTAACGCACATGAAGATTTCGAATTTCAAGCATGCTGCACCTGTGTGGATCGCGTTTTTTCTGTCTCCGTGCCCAGGACAGACGGGACAACAACGCTACAGAACGCTTCCCGGGGAAGCCTCTTCACCAAGATAGGCCCGGATGACGTCGGGATTGCGCCGGATATCATCGGGTTCGCCCTGGGCGATGAGCGCGCCATACTCCATGACCCAGATGTACTGGCACACGCCCATGACCACCTTCATGTCATGTTCGATGAGCAATATGGTCAGATCAAATTCATCGCGGATATGTCCGATAAAATGCATCAACTCCAGGCTTTCCTGAGGATTCATGCCCGCAGCCGGCTCATCCAACAACAACAGTTTGGGTTCCGTTGCCAGGGCGCGGGCAATTTCGAGGCGACGCTGGGCGCCGTAGGGCAAACTTCCCGCCTGATCGTCAAGATTCTCCGCCAAATGCACGCGTTCGGCCAGACGTTGCCCCTTCGTACGAATTTCCTCTTCCTCGCGATAAAACGCAGGAAAGCCCAGCGGGGCCATCCACCACGGACAGCGGCGGCGCACATGACAGCCGACCATGATATTCTCCAGGACGGTCATTTGCCCGGAAAGGCGGATGTTTTGAAAGGTGCGCGCCATGCCCAAACGGCAAATATCAGCAGGCGATTTGCCACGGATGTTGACGCCGTCAAAGACAACTGAGCCTTCCTGCGGCGTGTAAAAACCGCTGAGGACGTTGAAGGCCGTGGTCTTGCCCGCTCCATTGGGTCCGATAATCCCGGCAATGCTACCCTTTGACAAGGTAAGATTCAACCTGCTCACTGCGGTCACACCGCCAAAACGCATGGTCACATCAGACGCCAAGAGCAAGGCGTCCGCGCTCTCCGCTTCTGCGGGCAGTATGCCATCGCTCATTGCTTGCCTCTCCCGAACAGCGTGCCAAGACTTTTCCATGTCAGCTCACGCGTACCCATGATGCCCTCACGCCGATACAATATGATGCCCAAGAGTACCAACGAAAAAACTACCATGCGCATGCCTGGTATGCCCGGAAGTTCCACAAAACCCAGATTCATGGGTTCTTCAATGGCGCGCAGCCATTCCAAAAGGACAGTGATTATGGCAGCGCCGAGCAGGCTGCCCGTCAATGATCCAAGCCCTCCGGCCACCACAAACATGAGGACATTGAAGGTCAGGAGGAAATTGAACATCTTGGGGTCAATGGTGGAAAGATGCGTTCCCAGAAGCGCTCCTCCAATGCCCGCGAAAAAGGCCCCCAGGCAAAACGAAAGTACCTTGTAGCAAAACACATTGATGCCCATGACGCGCGCGGCGATCTCATTATCCCGAATACAGCGCAACACATTGCCAAAATTGCTGAACACAAGACGCGCCAGCACGATGAGGGTGAACAACGTCCACCCGTAGCAGGAAAGTAGCGTAGCATGCCCCGGGATGCCCTTAATGCCCAGAGAACCGTTGGTCACGGGCGTGGCGTTGACAATGACAACGCGGATGATTTCCGCAAAGCCGAGCGTCGCGATGCCCAGATAGTCGTCACCCAACCGCAACACAGGCAGGGCAATGACAAGTGCGCATAGGGCCGCCACTGCGCCCCCGGCCAAAACCGAGACCCAGAAAGGCGTGAACAGCGTCGAAAATGGCCAAATGATGGGTTCCAGTATCCACATCATCTCCTTCTGCTCTGGCGAGAGAATGCATAAGGCAGAGACATAGGCCCCAATGGCAATAAACCCGGCATGTCCCAGGGAAAACATGCCGGTAAAGCCATAAATAAGATTGAGCGAGAGGGCCAGGATGGCATTGATGAAGATGAGCTTGACAATATAAATCTGATAATCACCAAGGAAGGTTTCGGCCTGTACGAGCATCAGCCCAAAGAGCGCCATGACGGCGATGCTCAAAAAGGTGTTTCTGTCAAGACGCATCAAATTTTCTCCTCCATGCTCTCGCCCAGCAAACCGGTAGGCTTGAACAAGAGTACCAGCACCAGCAATACAAAGGCAAAGGCATCCCGATAGCCGGAAAGATCCGGCATAAAGGCCACGGTCATGATTTCAACGAAGCCCAGCGTCACTCCGCCGATGACAGCCCCCTGGATGGAGCCGATGCCCCCGAATACGGCAGCAATAAATGCCTTGAGTCCAGGCATGATGCCCATGTAGGGATGCACCTGCGGATAGCGCAAGGCCCACATGATCCCCGAGGCCGCCGCCAGGGCCGAACCAATGCCAAAGGTCAGGGCGATGATATTGTCAACCTTGACGCCCAAAAGTCGCGTCGTTTCAATATCCTTGGAAATGGCGCGCATGGCGAGTCCGGGCTTGGTGTGATAGACGATATAGAGCAGGATGACCACCAGCGCCATGGTCATGGCGGGCACAAAGGCCGTCAGCGGCAGGATGCGCACACCGCCCAGTTGCCATTCGGAAACCAGCCATTCCGGCTGCAAAACCGGACGCGGCTGGCCGGTAAAGACGACAACGGCCAGGCTTTCAATGAAGAAGGAAACGGCTATGGCGCTGATGAGCGCGGAAATACGCGGCGCGTCGCGCAAAGGGCGATAGGCGGCCTTTTCCACGACGATGCCCAGGACGCTTGCCCCGGCCACGGCAAGCAGGGCAGAAACACCCCAGGGCCATCCAAAGGCAAAGGTGCCAAAAAAGACAAAATACGCGCCTACCATCAAAATATCGCCGTGGGCAAAATTGATGAGACGCAAGATGCCGTAGACCATGGTGTAGCCAATGGCGATGAGCGCATAGAGCGATCCCAGGGTCAGGGCATTGAAAAAGTGCTGCAGAAAGATGTCTAGGCTCATGAACACCTCGGCACAAGAGAGCAAAATGCCTGCGCAAACGCCCCGCCCCCAGGCTGCGGGGCGATGCCACACGTTATTTGGGCGTCACTTCGCCCACATAGACACGCTTGCCGTTCTTGTACTCAATGATGCCCACGGGCATTTCTGCATCGTGCGAAGCATTGATAGAGAGCTTGCCCAAGGCTGTGGGCAAATCCTTGGTTTCGGCCAGGGCCTTGGCAATGGCCTTGGGCTCGGCGGAGTTGGCGCGCCTGATGGCGTCCACAATGAGGAAATAGGTATTGTAGCCCAGGGCGCCATTGACGTTGGTTTCCTTGTCCGGATACGCGGCTTTCCAGGCATCGGTGAAACGCTTGGCCTCGGCGCTCATGCCGGACATGGTCGGATCATAGGGGAAGGTCGTATGCAAAAATCCTTCCGCAGCCTTGCCGCCGAGCTTGAGCGTGTCGGGATTATCCATGGCATCTGCGCCCATAAGCCGGAAGGTAGCGCCTAGCTCGCGGGCCTGCTTCATGATGATAGCCCCCTCGGCGAAATAGGCCGGCATGAAAACAATGTCAGGCTTTTTGGCAATGAGTTCTGTGAGCTGCGCGGTGAAATCCTGATCACCGGAACTATACTTGAGCGTGGCCAGCACAGTCCCACCCAGCTTCTTGAACGAGCGGGAAAAGAAACTGGAAAGCCCCACGGCATAGTCATTGGTCATGTCCATGAGGACGGCGGCCTTGCGGAACCCAAGGGTGTCGTAGGCATAGGTGGCCGCAGCCGCTCCCTGATAGGGATCGATAAAGCAGGCGCGAAAATAATATTTCTTGCCCTGGGTCACCAGGGGATTTGTGCAGGATGTGCCCACGCCGGGTATCATGGCCTTTTCCGCCACCTCGGCGCCTGCCATGGCCAGGGAAGAACCATAGGTGCCGATAAGCGCCACAACCTTGTCCCGCTCCACAAGACGCTTCACGGCGTTGGCCGCCTCAACCTTGTCCGACTTGTTGTCAACAATCACCAGTTCCACGGGCCGGTTGAGAACCTGGGGCATTTCCTTCTGCGCAAGGCGCACGCCCTCCAACTCTAGCTGACCGCCAAACGCGTTTTGCCCGGTCAGCGGAAGATAGACACCGACCTTGATGGGCGGAAGGTCAGCAGCCTGCGCCTGACCGACGGCGCAAAAACAGAGCGCTGCGCCTGCCAGAAAAGCAAAAAACGTACCCAGTTTCATCCTAACCTCCATGCGGTTATGCAGTTCTCGAACAATATTGCTTTTTTGCTTTGTATACCACTCGTCAATTTTGAGCAATCTGAAGCATAGCCCAAATCAAGGGCCGTCTTCGTGTGCAACACGCATCTCCCCTCATGGCCAGCTACAGATAACGAACCCCATAGGCCGTCTTCGTGTGCAACGCGCCGCTGCTGTCCCTCCTGAACCTGGCCATTGTCCCAGGATTCAGTGGAAATCCGCCTTTTTGATCACCGTAACAGCTTTGTACGGCGCTATTGCATCCCCTTGGGAACGTACCTGAACGGAATTTTTTGCAGCAAGGTGCAGCAGGAGTTCCAGGTCAGGGTCATCCAGATTCCTGACAAAGACAACCTCCGGCACTCGCCGCAGGAGCGCCCGTGTCGCCTCGGCAATGCCTGGCTTTATTCTGTTTCTCGAAGAAATGCCATAATCTCGCATGATGCGGCCCACCAGGGCCTCTGTCCGCCTGCGTGCCGCGATTTTGCTCTCCGCAGAGCTTTCGCAGGGCAGTTGCCTTGCCTTTGAGAGCATGGCTGGCGTCCACAAGGCAGAGACTTCATCCGCAAATTTTTGGCTTATATCCCAAGGCTGCAATTCCTTCCACAGCCGACAGCGGTGCAAGCCCTGATCCGACCAGACCGTTCTGCTGATCAGCCCGGAAATGGCCGCGCCCAGGATTCCAAAAGGGATAAGCCAATCTTCTTGGGATGCGGCAACGTCAGCCTGTCCGCACAGATCGCTCAAGACCACAAGGGTACAGGGCGCTGCACACAAGGAACGACGCAGCTCTTGGGCAATTGCGCCCTTGCCTGTCCAACCGTCCACAAAATACAGGTTTTGCCCTGGCGCCATTTTTCCTATTTCGGTCATGGCTGCCTTGTCCACGCCTCTGTCTCTGATCACGCTTATTCCAAAATGCCGGACGTCGGCATAGCCCATAGAGCGTAATGCCCTCTTGAGCAGCACGCCAAGGGGACAGCCAGCACGAGCTATGCTGGCGAGCGTAATGGTCGCTGTTGTTTGATGACGCCGCGCAATGGCACTGGCCAAGGCGAGTGTCTCCAGAGCCAGCCTGGCAGCGCCGCGCTGCATGGCGCTGTGATATATCCTCATGTGTTCTTCAGAGGGCGGTCGTTCCTCGCTCAACATGTCGGAATAGTGTTTCTGCCCACTTTGCAGAAGCCTTTCTTTCGTTTCCAGACAGGTAAGCGGAATATCCGCAGGTTGCAGAAGGAAAACAATATCCTGAGGGGAATACGACCCGGAAAATATCATCCTTGCCCCCAGATGGATTGCGCAATTTGCGACCTTCTGGGCGTGCCCCACCAGTCGCAGACATTGAGGTAGGAGAAGTCGGATACGCTGTCGCCGAAACCGAGGATGGGCCGCGCATGGCCCACGCTGTCAAGGATTCTCCTGACGGCCTTGCCCTTGTCGAGGCCTGCAGACATGACGCTCACATTATTGTCATTGGCAAAAATACGGAACTTGTCTATGCGCGGATGCGCCTTGAGACATTCTTGCACCAAATACAGCTCATCCAGCTTTTCCCAGGCAGTGTGTTTCTTCACCACATACAGGCCCAGACCGTCATGGCGTTCAATGCGCGCAAAGGCATCTATGCCCTTTGAGGCAAAAAAACTTTCGCCCATCTCGCGCAATTCTTCCATATCCCCCTGGAGCGGATCAAGGATTTGGCGCACTTCCTTGGCCCATGCCGCATCCACAATGCCTTGGGCATCCATGATGACAGCCCCGTGACAGGCAACTTTCCAGGAAGAGAACGAGAGCGCCACCCTGTCAAGCTGCTCCAGGCTGCGCCCGGTCACCGGGATGACTTCGGCCACATGGGATAGCCACTCAAAAAAATTCCTCTGTGTGGGACGCATCCAGGATGCTGGCGAGCCATTGGCGCGAAAGGTAACAGGCGTGGCATCCGCAGTGGATTCCATTTTGCGGGCTGTCTGAAAAATCGTATCGTCCAGGTCGAGAAAAACGATGGGTTTAATACTCAAGAACAACCGCCTTGCGCAATGCGTTGAGCAAAAGGGGCGACACTGCTTCCCTTCCGGTTTCCACGCACAAAAAAATAGCGTCAAAATCGTCAGGATGCACATTATACAGGTAATTGGGGATACCCAAGCCATAATTGTCCGCAAATTCCACCTTGCTTCTGATGGCCATGCCCGTCTTAATGGGCGATCTGGTCGTCGCGGCATAGCGAACCTGCGCGCCTTCCTCCTCCAGGCGTTCTGCCAGGAGAAAAGGCGGCCAGACAAATTCCCCGCTGCCCAAGACCAGGACGCGCGAGGACGGGGAAACATGGATCTCGGGCCAGGGCGCGAGGTCGAGCGATCGCGCCCCCAAGCGGCCCCAATCCTGCCGTGCGCTGATCTTGACATCGCTCGCTTTGGGATACTGCCGCTGCGCAGGTGGGGAAGGCGGCTGACGCCATTGCCAGTCCCAAGCCCCCTTGAGCAGGCTTGTGCGGGTATCGGCTTCGTTACTCCAGTCCGTGATGACTGCGCGAGTGAACCTTGCTATGTCCAAACCTGCGGCAGCAAGAGCGTGGCGCAGGTGCTGAAACGTCTGCCCGGTGGTCATTTCATCGTCGATGGCCACAAGATGCACGGGCTGTTTCCGTAAATCAATGTCCTTGGGCTGATACAAGGTGTGCCGCACCGCATGGCTATGGTCTTCTGTGAAGGTGGCCAGCACAGGGGCAGCAAAAACATGACGGGTATCCGCCAGAAAAAGGGCATCCCTGGTTTTCCGGCATTCCCGAAACACGCCTGCGGCCAGCCCTATGGCTGTTTCCGCCATGCCGACGAAAAGCGTCAGTCGCCCAGGCATTGTTTCGATGCGGGCGGCCAGCAGTCGCCAGATGCTACGCATGACGCTGGGGGCCACGGGGATGTGCCTGCCCAAGACCTTGCTGACAAAAAGAAAGGCGCGTTTGGGATTCTCCCGTTCGGCAAAGCCAAAAAGCTCTTCGGGAGGCATCTCCGCCCTGTATACCTTGAGTTGAAGCGTACCCGTCGCGAATTCCTGAACGATGTTTTGGCTACTCATGACCTTTCAAACCGCTAACCGCAGAACAAATACTCTTGTCAAATGATTCCAAGGTGGTATGAGATACCTCGTCAATCTGGGAGGAGGTAGCCCGGGGGAGTTTTCATATATATGATGGCTCATAGCTACACTATACAAAATATATCGGGGGTTAAGCAATCATTATTTTGCAAAAAAGCCCTTGCAACAAGAAAGAGAATTGCGTCTTTCTTTCCAGAGTAACGAATATAAGTCTTGCAACGCCGCCCCACAGTACAGTAAGATATGTGCATCTCTTGCGTGTTAAGGACGACGATCAATGCTCACTGACTACCATGCCCGATACTACGCCGACGAAAGGCTCTTCGGCGATTTGCCATCTTTCCGAACGCAGTACATAAATAATGGCGGTAATTTAGCAGCCTTGCGTGATCGTCTGCATTCCTTTTGCTGGCGTTCACTCCGTAGCCAAGTCATCGAATATGTGCGCCACCTCAAGGTTTATTCTTTCTTGGACACAATGCAAGCAATTGACTTGGGGAAAGACCAAAGAAGAGATTGAGAAAATGCATATTTTATTCATGAATGATGACAAAGACCAATATATCGATAAACTTATCAAACTGCTAAAGCAGTGAACTGTGCTATCATATTATTTCTTGGGAAGGACGTATGTGTACAAATTTCTATGATGCCTTCATTCGCCATGATAACGATGCTAACTTGCTGCTGAATAATAGTCGATGGGCAAATGCGGATCATCTCTTTGGACTAGCCGCAGAATGCGCACTCAAAGCTATACTTATATAACAGGGAATCCCATCAGACAATGGGGATATTAGAAAAAAAGGGTACAACACTTACAGAAAACATATAAATCAACTTTGGGATAGCTATCAGGCTTACATGCAGACAAGAATCGCATACGTCATCCCCGATGAAAATCCCTTTACGGACTGGGAAATTACCCAACGCTATGCCCCAGAAGGAACTATTACAGAACAAATCGTGCAAAAGCATAGCGCAGCTATTGCCAAGGTGAGGGCAGTTATTAAACAAGCAGAACTTGACGGGGTGATACCATAATGCTTTTTGACAATATCCTTACAGCTCTGGAAGATATTTTTCTTTCCTATGACAGTATTCTTTCTTTGAGAGATCACCGAGAGTTCTTTTATATCAATCGTGACATGCGAGGACGTGCGTCACTTGTCTGGGATGCGGCATCTTGGAACCAGATGGACGATCATCAGAAGGCAGCACTTAAAAATTTATGTACAGATATTGCTAACAAACTAGGAAAACATGCGCTCCCTGCCGCCCGTATGCCCATTCTCGGCGCAGCCCCGTTCACAACGGAACAGAATGGGGCTGTTGTCTTCACATGTGACAAGCAAATCCCCTTTACGGTTGTGGATAGAATGCTGACAGAGAGTTCCTGGAGTAAACGAGCGATCGAAGACAGTCTGTCCCCCAAAATGATTGTGTTCTATTCCATCAAGGGCGGGGTTGGACGTTCTACCGCACTGGCCGTGGCGGCGTGGCATTTAGCGCAGCGGGGGAAGAGAGTCCTGGTGATGGATATGGATCTGGAATCGCCCGGTCTTTCCAGCAGTCTGCTTCCAGAAGATCGTCGCCCTGATTATGGCTTACTTGACTGGTTGGTGGAAGATGTTGTCGAAAACGGTGACGATGTTCTTGACCGTCTTTTTGCCTCAAGTCCACTAGCTGACGGCAGTCGGGGAGAAATTGTCGTCATCCCGGCGCATGGCAGACAGTGCAACGAGTATATTGCCAAGATGGGTCGAGCATGGATGCACCGCATGAAAGAAGAGACTCGCATTCCTTGGCCGCAGCGTCTGCGCAGCCTTTTGTATAAACTTGACGAACAGCATCACCCTGACTTCATCTTTATAGATGCACGGGCAGGACTTGATGAAATTGCCTCGGCCAGTGTACTGGATCTTGCGCCTCGGCTCGTGTTGCTCTTTGCCCTGGAAGGCACACAGACGTGGACAGGGTATTCCATACTCTTCAATCATTGGAATCGCATTGGACAGGCGCGGAACATTCGGACATCCCTGCAAATGGTGGCTGCCATGATTCCCCCGCTTGAGGACAAGCGCCCGTACATACAACGCTTGCGTGAAAACTCTTGGAACTGTTTCATGGAACAACTCTACGATGCCTTGCCTACAGGAGAGGAGGAAACGGGCGACGCCTTCAGCTTTGATCGAGACGATGTGGAAGCACCGCATACTCCGTGGATTATTCACTGGCATCAGGGCTTGAGCGCCATGAAGCAGCTACATACACTGGAAAACGCGCTTGATACGGCACAAATACACGCCACCTTCCCGTTCCTGTCCAATCTGGATACTTTCTTCTTCGGGGACAGGTCATGAACATTTCCGTATCGAATCTTCAAAATGCACTGAAAGCCGCAACAGAGAATCTCCCGATAGCTGCGGAAACTAATGAGACGCCAACGCCTGCCGGGGTATTTACGCCGCCCTCGCATATCAGGGCACTTCGTCCCCAGGCGCTGCTAGTGATTGGCGCGCGTGGGGTTGGCAAGACTTTCTGGACTCAGGCCCTGCGCCAGGAAGACATTCGGAAAGTGCTGCAACAGGATATTCCCGAATTGGCAGATGTCCGTGTTACCATCGGCTATACAAACAAGGCAAATCCAGATGCCTACCCCAGTTCTCGGCAGTTTTCCTCCCTCATCAAGAAATATGATGCTGCCGATATCTGGAGAACCGTCCTTGTACGGGCGGTCGCATCTCAACAGGAAGTTGCCCCGTTTAGCCCGTTTCAATTTAGGTCGTGGGAAGAACATGTCGCTGATGTTTCAAATAATCCAGAATCTGTTGACAGATTCCTTTATGAAGCTAACAAAGTTCTCGCTACGACTGGAACACGAATCCTCGTTCTTTTTGATGCTCTGGATCGCGTCGCCGATTCGTGGAATGCGATTGATGCGCTTACCACGGCCCTTCTCCGCACGACATTACAACTTTCCACCTATTCTCACATCAAGGGAAAGGTTTTTTTGAGAGAAGATCACTACAACCGTCTTGCCATTACCTTTCCCGATGCCTCCAAATTGTGTGCCACACGTGTTGAACTCTCGTGGAAGCGCGCCGAACTGTACGGTCTACTATGGAAACATCTCTGCAACAGCGCTGGACAAAGCGGGCAATTGTTACGCGACCTGTTTGAAAGATACATCGGGGGCGGGCTTGTCAATGAAATGAACATCTGGCTGTTCAGCCGGACAGTCAATCTCTCCGATGATACTCTCCGGCCTCTCTTTCACGCGCTCACCGGTTCCTATATGGGCAAGGACAAACGACGTGGTATCCCCTATGTCTGGACAGTCGGCCATCTTGCTGATGCCCGTCAGCAGACCTCCCCCCGTTCCTTCATGGCAGCCATCTGTCGCGCCTGCGAGGACTCCCGCGAAAATCATGCCAGTGCGGAATATGCCATTCACTACGAAAGCATAAAATGCGGTGTACAGTACGCCTCGGAGATCCGCGTCGCCGAAATGCAGGAGGACAATCCATGGGCCGAGAACCTGCTCACTCTCTTGAAGGGTCGGACTGTTCCCTGCCCCTTCCAGGATGTGCAAGCCTTATGGGAAGAAAAGTATCCGCATGGGCCGGGTATGCTGATCGACAGCTATCCTGAGCACACCCCACCTGAATTTGCAAAACAGCGTTGGCAGGATGTTAGAGAAAAGCTTGAGCGGCTGGGTTTCTGCATGAAACTGGAGGATGGACGCTTCAATATGCCGGATCTGTATCGTGTCGGCTTCCGTCTCGGTCGTCGGGGTGGCGTAAAACCTTTGCCGTAGTTATTCACGAATTTCCGCACCTGGAGTCCTCTCCAGGCGCGGAAAAATAATCTTAGAATCAGCAGTATCCGTCAAGAAATGTGAAAAAATTACACATTGACGCCAAAATTTTTGGCAAGGGGTCCAAGACCGCCGTCATAGCCCTGGCCAACGGCCTTGAACTTCCATT
>JAFTCE010000160.1 GCA_017454855.1 Desulfovibrio sp. | reverse complement strand
GGAACCAGCTCAAGCGTCGTGAAGTCCATGTCCCGCACGAAGTCCATGGGCACGAAATCCTGAAAGAGTCCCGTCACCATCACCTTGTCAGAGAAGAAAGCCTTGTAGGCGGCATCGTGTGGCATTCTTTCGTGGGGCATACACTGTCCTTGCAGGCACGGGGCGCGATTCCTCTAGCCTGGCTGGGTGAGCAGAAGGCGTAGGGCACTCAAGACCCTGCGCGGATTTTTGCGGTGCATGGTCATGCCCAGCCAGTATGCGGCTTCTTCTCTGTCCATGAGGTCAATGCCTGTGGCAATCTGGCGCATGCGTTCCGCGCTGCGCATGGGGGCCAGCACCCGGCAGAGCAGACCGATGTTGAGGGACGTGTCCTCATCCAGGGCGAAGCGCTCGGTTTTGCCGACGCCTGGGGCGACCTTGATGCCGACCTTTTTAAGTCGGCGGAGAACTTGCGTCTCCACAAGACTCAGATTCCGTCCTCGTAATCCGGCCACGCGGAGCGGCTTACTGATGTGTGGCGTGGCCGGACAGGGGAGTTGCCATATTTCCAATTCCAAGTCGTCCGGGCCGTGATTGCGGGCCTTGAGTTGATAGAGCGGGGACGCGAGGGAAGCAGTGGGCATGGGCATAGTATTACCACCACCTTACTGACGCCTTGCCGTGGCCTTGACAAAGGCCGTGACGCCGCCGATGCGCGTGAGCTGCGCGCCGAAGTTCTCAGCCTCCTGGCCCGCCAACGTGAGTCCGTCCTTAAAGTCCAGGTGGTAGGTCACGGTGATGTCCTTGTCTTGTGCGGCCCGTAGCTGCGGCAGAAGGAACTCCTTCACTTCCTGGACGCTCGCCAACGTGCCCTTGTAGTTCACTGCGCAGGAGCTGCCGTCCGCTGTCTGGTAACTGCCCTCAATGGTCATGGTTTTTTGGCAATCAGGCGCGCTGGAGATGGCGCCCAGGAGGGCAAAACCGTCCTTTTCCTGGTAAAGATTCAACTCCAAGGAAGCAATAGCGGCAAACTTCAATCTGCGGGCATCCTCCCAGATGCGCGTCAACACTTCTTTGAGGACGCCTTCATGGGAAATTTCCTTGGATATGTTCGAGCCGTAGTTCGCGGTCACATCGTTGAGTTCGCCCGTGTTGTGATTGGGGGCTGAGCCGTCGGTTCCACCTGCGCCATCTGCGCCTATCGAGCCTCCTGTCTCTCCCTTGCCGTGGGATGCATCTGCGGAAGGCGGCTCGACCTTCTTGGGCCAGATTTTGTTTTCCCTGGCATAGGTTGCCGTGAGTACCAATGCCTGCTCGTTGACCGCAATGTCAGGGAAGGGGTCGCCCTGGCCGCAGACAAGATCCCCGTTCTTGTAGACGAATTCCCCTTGTTCAATGCCAAGCCGGATGCAGCGCACGAAGATGTTGTCCCCAGCCAGCATGGGCAGGGCCACGTCTCGGCGGAACTCGTTGCGCAGCGCAGCTGTGGTGATTTGGCCTTTTTTCAAGGGCGTACGTTCAATGATGTACAGCGGAGAATCCGGTGGGTCGCCATCGCGGCGTAGTTTGTTGGCACCCTGGAGTATGCGCAGCACCTGAGCCTGGCCAGAACCGGGATTGGCCGCAGCGTTGGTGAGTTCTACCTTGGCGTGGGCCAGTTCAACATCTGCGCCCTCCAGACGGTTGCGGGAGGGGAAGAACACATGGCAGTAAGTCTGCTGGATGCAAACAGCCACTGCTTGCTCTGCCCTGTCGTAGCGTTCCTGGAGCTGTATCTTCTGGTGGTCGGCCAATTCTTGCTGATGAACCGGATTGCGCATATCCTCCAAGGCAAGGCGCAGGCGCACACGGTTCTTCATGTCCTCTACCTTGCCGTCCTCGGCCACGACGAAAAGCACATTGTTGCGATGGATGCGCGTTCCGCCGTCGGCACTCTTGTGCTTGAACAGGGAAGCGACCAAGTCTGGCACGTGGATGCTGGCGTCTGTGATGGAAACAGCCGTGGCTTCGTAACCCATGATCGCCAGCAGGGGCTTGGGCGTGACCGTGTCGTCAATGTCGTTGGGCATGGCTGGGAAGAACACGGCCTGAAACACATCGCCCTTGAAAATTGTCCTGATGGCGTCATTGAGTCGATTACGTACGTCTCCCGGGTCAACAAGGCGTTCTCGGCGGTGGATCATTTGGGTCAGGTTGGGTTCCACCATGAAGCGGAGAGGGCGGTTGGGCCTGTCGTCCAGATAGGCGGATTCCTGAACAAAGCGCTGATGAGCGTCGTCAATGAAGCTGATATCGACGCCTGGCGCGAGCATGGAGAAGCGCAGCTCGTTTTTTGTGGCACCGCGTAGGTTCTCATTGAAGGCCAGGGAATGAAAGAGGATGCAGCGTGCGAGATAGGAGGCAAAAGGCGGCAACCCCTTGTAAAAGGCGCAATCAATCTGTTCGGCCAGTGAAGGCTTGTCGCCCTCGACGGCAGTTATGTCTGCAGCCATGGCCGGGGTGTATGCCTGTTGTCCCAGTTTCGTCAGCACTTCCTGTCTTATGGGACTGCTGGACAGGTCGATGTGGTGCAGATGAATGGCGTAGGTTTCCGCCGGGCGCTTCTGCCAAAGGCGGTTGATTGTCCTGGCCAGCAAGCGGAGCATGCCGCGCACACGTTGAAAGTTGCTCAGTGTAGAGGTTTTTTCCTTGAGGGTGGCGATAAGCTCCGGGTGGAAAGGATAGCCTTCAAAGAAGGCTTCACGGCTGGCTACGTCTATGGCCAGGGAGGGCAGATGCTCCCGGTTGGCGTCCCAGATGCGGCAGTATTCTTTAACGACGGCCTTTGCCTGTTCTGCGTCAATATGTTTGAACAATCTACGGCATAAAACTTTGACGGTTTCGTCTTCTTCCGTGGGGTCGAGAATTGTCGCTGTTTTTGCTGAAACGCTTTCTGCATCCATCATGCCGACAATGGACTGATTTTCTTCTCCATAAGCGTTTATGGCCTTTTTGTCAGTCTTTCCTACTGCGAGCGTAAAAACAAGGCAGACATTGTTTGTGCCTGAGACGGCTTTGAACAAACAACTGAGAAAGGCGCTCAATTGCTCTCCGGCCTTTACAGATTTGGCGGCAGCCTTGCGGAGGTAAATTGCCAGCTCGTCCATGAGTATCAGGGCAGGTTCGTCGGCAAAGAGCGCACGTATATTTTCTGTTCCGGGCGCAATGCCCATTTCGTCGCTTTTGCGCACCTGTTCGTAGCCCTCCTTGCCGCCCAAGGCATAGGCAATCTCGCCCCAAGGGCTGTACGCTTTGACGCCATCTCCCATGTCGCGTCCGTTAACGGGATCCGCGTTTTCGCCGTCAAAGGCCGCGATTCGCACGGGTTGCCTAGGTAAGAGCGCAGGGTCGAGAAATTCGGACGCATTGGCCACGCCGGGCATGCCCCGGGCCGTGTGGGCCAGGGCAATGAGGGCATGGGTCTTGCCGCCGCCAAAATTGGTGTCAAGGCGGAAGATGGCAGCGACCTGCTCCCCGCTGCCCCGTAGCCGCAGGCAGACATACTGGAGGAGTGTCCTCAGGCCGCGCGTGGGATGGGTGTTGGCGAAAAACAGGGCGGCATCCTGGTACTCGATGGGTGCCTCGTGCTTGAGTACCTGGGCCAGATCGGCGGCAAAGTCGGATTCCGCAAGGCTACCGCGCAGCACATCGTCGCGCGGGGTGCAGGCATCGAACAGGGTGGGCAGTGGCATGGGCAGTCCCCTTGCTGAAGTTGGGGCAATGGAAAGAAAAACAGTTTAGCCAACAAAAAAAGGACTGTCTACGATTTCCGCAGATTTGGGCAGGGCGGTGGTGCTGTTGATATGTTTACTGGCCGCAGCTGCGGGGTATTTTTTACAGGAGAAGGGTTTGCCAGGATTACAGCGAAAAACTTCTAGAACTTGGCTAAAAAATCGGCCATAATCAGCACATGGCAAGAACGAAGCACTCTGTCTGTTCAACCACCGGCATCCAGTCGGTTTTTCCAGCGTCCATCTGGGGGGCTTGCCTTGCGGCATCTTCGCCATCGTGCTGTGTGCGAAATACGGTAAAATGGAACAAAAAAAAGGGATTGCAAACATCTTGCAATCCCGAAAAAATTTGGTGGGCCATCAGGGACTCGAACCCCGAACCGTCTGATTAAGAGTCAGCTGCTCTACCAAATTGAGCTAATGACCCGCGCACAAAAAGGATGTACGCTGATGCTCGGTTTCTGTCAAGGATTTTTGCAAATTATTTTGCCAAAGGATAGTTTCTTGCTTCAATCATCATATGATTTTTCAAACAATTGCGTGCGCGAACGAGGCTTGTTGCTGACGGCAAAGTGTACGCTGTGCCGTCTTGTGGCCTACGTGACGTTGCTGTCTCTCTCTGTGCCGCAGATAGTGTTTGCCAGCACCGTGCATCCCAAGTTGGATGTGGCCTGGGATGGACAGGACCTCGTGGCGGCCCTGCGCGTTGTCATACCTGAACAGTTCCACGCCTATGCGCACAATCCAGGCGAGGCAGGGCGGCCTGCCACGCTGTCTTTTTCCGTCGATGCCGGCGATGCCTTGCCCGTGCGCTATCCCGAAGGGGCCATACAGCGCGATTTCTATGATCCTTCGGCCACCATATATGTTTACGAAGGCGAGGTTGATTTCTTCCTCCTTCTACCGGCTGATGCGGTTGGCAAAGCCTATCGTGCAGAGTTGAGCCTCTTGCTGTGTTCCACGCGCAAATGCATGCCCGTCACGGAACACCTGGCCGGTACAGTGCCACAAACGCGCAATACCATCCTTCAGGCATCCTGGGGCAAGGAATGGCTGCGGGGAAAGGGGCTTCCTGTTGCGGCGGGTTCTGCAGGGCAGGAAGACGGCATGCAGACCGGCGCGACGCTCGGCATAGATGGGTTTGAGGAGGCGCCATTGCCGCCGCCGGACAGCTTTGGTGTGCGACTTTCGCCCCGCTATCAGGAAGAATCGTTGGAAATTTCAGGGCTTGGCAAGGCCCTGCTTTTTGGCATACTGGCCGGCTTACTGCTCAATGTCATGCCCTGCGTGTTGCCGGTTCTGACCTTCAAGGTGAGTGGCCTTTTGCTGGTCAGCGGAAGGGGAAGGGAGGGCATACGCCAATTTCGGCAATACAATCTCTGTTTTGCCGCAGGTATTTTGACGCTTTTTTCGCTACTGGCCGTCATTCTGGGTCTGGCGGATCTCATGTGGGGACAGCTTTTCCAGAGTGAAACCGTGTTGTTGGTTCTGTTGCTCCTCGTTTTTCTGATGGGCTTGTCTGCCTTGGGGGTCTTCCACCTTCCGGTGATCAACCTGAAACTGGGGGTCGAGGCCAAGAACCCCTGCCTCTCGGCCTATCTGACCGGGCTTGTGTCCACATTTCTGGCTACACCGTGTAGTGGCCCGCTCCTTGGCGGGGTACTCGCATGGGCCTTCATGCAGTCTTTTCCAGTGCTTATGGCAGTGTTTTGGGCTGTGGGGCTTGGCATGGCCTTGCCCTATTTGCTTTTTAGCTGCTGGCCATTGCTCACGCATGTCTTGCCCAAGCCGGGGAGTTGGATGCAAACCTTTGAGCGCGTCGTGGGCTTCTTGTTGCTGGGAACAGCCCTGTACCTGCTTTCCCTCTTGCCCGTGGAAAGACACATGTCGGTTTTGAGCATGCTGCTGGCGATCTCCGTATGTGCGTGGTTGTGGGGAAGACATGGCAGCGTCAGCGCGACGTTGGGGAGTAAACTCCTTTACGGGTTTTCCGTGGTAACAGTGGCGTTGGCATTTGTTTGGGGCGCCTTGCGACCTGCGGAACCTTTGCCGCAGTGGCATTCCTTTGAGCCTGAAACCTTTGAGGGCAGCCTGGGCAAGCGTCCCATGCTGCTGGAGTTTACGGCCAACTGGTGTCCCAACTGTAAATTTCTTGAAGCGACGGTGCTGACATCCGAGTTTCTGCGCCAAATCAAGGCCCGCTATGGTATTGACTTCGTTCGTGTGGATTTGAGCGATACGGATGCCTATGCCATGCGCCTGTTGCGGGCGCTCGGCAGTAAAAGCATTCCGCTGACGGCATTATTTCCTTCTGGCGATATGGCTAAAGAACCCTTGGTGTTGCGGGATGTCTATGGAAAGGACAGCCTGGAGCAGGCATTGCGCACCGTCTTTGGGAAATGAGGTTTTTCTTTTTGGCAACCTAGGGTTCTTTACTGCTTGGCCGTTTTTGTTTATGTAGAAATCTGCGGGCATAACTGCGAGTAGGAAGTCTGGACGGCGTTCCGTCCGGCTTTATGCGCCGATGCAGCCTGCTGAGACAAGGGAGCAGACATGGATCTGAATCAAAAAAAACAGGAAGATGAACTGCTGCAGTTGGTGACATTTAGTATCGGTGAAGAAGAGTTCGGCGTGAATATCCTGAAGGTACAGGAGATCATCCGAACCATGGAAATCACCAAGGTTCCGCGCGCCCCAGAATTTGTCGTGGGTGTCATAAATTTGCGCGGCAAGGTGATACCGATCATCGACTTGCGGCGTCGTTTTGGTCTGGCTTCAAAAGCGCATGACAAGAACACGCGCATCATCGTCATTGAGATCAATAATATCATTGTGGGCTTTGTCGTTGATGCCGTTTCGGAGGTCTTGCGCATACCTGCGAGTACGGTGGAACCACCGCCACCGGTGGTTGCCGGCGTCGACTCGGATTATGTCAGCGGTGTGGGTAAACTGCAGGATCGCCTGCTGATCATGCTCGACCTTGACAAGCTGTTGTCCAGCGAGGACATTGAGATGCTGAGTTCGTTGTAGACATGGCGAAAGTTTCAGAACCCAGCCAGGGGGGCTGATGGTTGTGCGCTGGGCAAAAAAATGAGGGCGGGAATCCTGGATTCCGCCCTCAATGTATTTGCTACGACTGCGAATATTTATTCCTGCGCATTGTCTGCTGTGGGAGGCGTAGTTGGTTTGGCAAACAGGGGTTTTATGTCGTGTTCCAAGCAGTCGCAAAAGCCAGAGCCAAGCCCTTTGAGACCGCCCCAGACGGTTTTGACGCAGAGAACGAACAAGGAAAACAAAAATACCGTTCCCCAGGCAATGCCGTGCCGATAGTGCCAGGCCTCGCTGTTGTAGCCGGTTTCCATGTATCTGTCGTGTGTGCTGATTTCCGCCATTGGTTCCCCCTTCTATGGCTGACGCCGTTATTTTCTCCAAAAACCATATCAGTACGGGGCAAACAGAGTCAAGGGGTTTGGGGCTTTTCGACCGCCTGCCAGCAGGCGACCTTGTGTCCGCCAGAAGCGCCAAGTGGCGGCATGTCTTCGGCGCAGCGGGGAAGAGCGTGCGCACAGCGAGTATGAAATGGGCAGCCTGACGGCATGGCCTGCAGAGACGGGACGCTGCCCGGAATCGTCGGCAGGCGGTCAAGCTGCATGGATTGCAGGGTAGGCACAGAATGCAGTAGGCCTTGCGTGTAGGGATGCATGGGTGCGCTGAACAGCGCTTCTGCCTGGGCGAACTCCACTAGGCGTCCGGCATACATGACGCCCACGCTATCGGCCATTTGTCGGGCAATGCCTAAATCGTGCGTTATGAGTAGAACGGCCATGCCTAACTCCTGGCTGCGCACGGTCAGAAGGCGTAATATTTGTTCCTGTACGGTGGTGTCCAGAGCCGTTGTAGGTTCATCTGCGATGAGCAGGGCAGGTCTGCAGGACAGGGCTATGGCCAGCATGACTCGCTGGCGCATGCCTCCTGAAAGCTGGTGAGGGTAATCGTCGTAGCGTTCTGCCGGTGCGGGAATGTCGACTTCAGCCAGCAATGCCACGGCAGCTTTTTTGGCTTCCTTCTTGCTCAGGCCCAAATGCATGCGCAGGGGTTCAGCGACCTGCTCTCCAATGCGCAGCACGGGATTGAGCGATGTCATGGGTTCCTGGAAAACCATGCCTATCTTTTTGCCGCGCACGGTCTGCATGTCTTTTTCCCGCAAGGCGAGCAGATCGACATCGTGCAGCCAGACGCGTCCTCTCAGCAGGGCTTTTTCTGGCGTCAGGCGCATGATGGCCTTGGCCGTCAAGCTCTTGCCACAGCCAGATTCACCCACCAGGCATAGGGTTTCCCCGTTGCGGAGGACAAGATTGAGGTCATGTACTGCGGGCAGCGGGCCGCTCTCCGTGGCAAAGGTGATGCACAGGTTTTCCAGGCGCAGGAGCGGAGAGTTAGTCAAGGCGTAATCATGGTTCATGTGAATAAGCATAGCAAAAGCGCGGAGAGAAAAAAAGCCTTGAAAAAGACATCTCTTGCGACAAGAGGCAGTGTGCTGGACAATCTCCCCTGATGGGTAAACGCATGACACAGAGCATGGTCAAGCGTAAAAAACGTGCTGTACAACAGCAGGGAGCGGATATGAATAACGGCAAATTACAGAAATATTTTCTTGTGCTTTTTGTATTCATCTGGATAGCGGGAGCAGCCGTCCTTGTTTGGCTTTGTCTGTGATACAAGCGCCTTGCAAAGGTTTTGATGGCAGCGGGAAGGAGTCTTTCTGGTCGAAGCATTGTTTCTCTTGACATGCTTGGGGCGGATGTGATTAACTTACAAAAAATGAGGCTTGTATGTTCACAATGCACTTCTTTTCCAATGCCAATGCTGTTCGCTTTATGGGCTGGTGGTGGCCTTTGCCTATACCAGGGGGAGTGGTGCTGACATAAATGTACAGCAATTTTCTTGCTATGTGCGCCGTTTCCCCCTAGGGAAACGGCTTTTTTTTTCCCTGAAACATTGTGAGGAAGGACAATGAGTACACAGGGCGAAGCATTGCTGACGTTGCGGCAATACGCACGTTGGCTGCCGGCAGACATGGACACTCCCATCAGCTTGTTTGCCGGGATGGTTGGTAAGCAGCAGGGCATATTGCTGGAAAGCGCGGAGGTAGATGGCCGCTGGGGGCGATACAGTGTCCTGGCCTGCAATCCGGCGCTGTATGTTGCCTGCAGACAGGGGTGTTTGTCGCTAGATGTGCTGGACGAAAGGCTGGCAAGTTTGCGTGTGCATGAAGGCCGTCCTTTTGTGGAGGGACTGCGTGCGCTCATGGCCTGCCTGAAAATTGCCGCACCAGACAAAATGCCTGCTTTGCCGCCTATTACGCGCGCTTTATATGGCTATTTCGGCTTTGAAATGGCCGGGCTGTTTAATACCAGGTTGGCGGATAGTATGCCCGAGGCAGATTGCCGTCTTATGTTGCCCGCTACCGTATTGGTTTTCGATCATCTGTACAATCGTCTCTGCCAGATCAGCCTGGGAGAACATTGTCCCGTGGCCAGCAGGGATGCGAACGTTTACTGCGGAAATGTCGAAGTATCAGGACAGCCCGATGCCGCCCAGGCTGAACCTGGCGAGCAAGGCTATAAGGCGCAGGTTCAGTGCATCAAGGGCATGCTGCGGCAGGGGGAAGCCATACAGGTGGTTCCTTCGGTGCGTTTTTGTACGCCCTTTGACGGCAATCCCTTTGCATTGTATCGGCGCATGCGGCGTTTCAATGTTTCTCCCTACATGTTCTATATGTGTTTTCCCGACATAACACTGTTTGGTTCTTCGCCTGAAGTCATGGTGCGCTGCACTGGAGGCAAGTTGCAGCTTTCGCCCATCGCTGGCACACGTCGCCGCGGCCTTGACGAATTGGAAGATGCCAACCTGGCTACCGAATTGCGCACCGATCCCAAGGAGCGTGCCGAACATGTTATGCTGGTGGATTTGGGCCGCAACGATCTTGGGCGTGTGGCTAAGCCTGGTACGGTAACTTTGGAGCGGTTCATGGAAGTGGAGCGCTATTCCCACGTCATGCATCTTACCAGTAGAATAGGGGCCCGTCTTGCCGAGGATGCGGATGCCTTGGATGTCCTGGCAGCCACCTTTCCGGCAGGCACTGTTTCCGGCGCACCAAAGATTCGCGCCATGGAAATCATCCGCGCCCTGGAAGGACGGCCACGCGGGCCGTATGCCGGCTGCATCGGCTGGCTTGGCCTGGATAAGGACAGCGTGAACTTGGACACCGGCATCACCATCCGCAGCATGTGGCTGCGTGAGGGTAAGCTTTACTGGCAGGCTGGCGGTGGCATTGTGCATGACTCCGATCCCGAGCTGGAATGGAAGGAGGTCTGTAATAAGTCGGCTATCATGCGTCTGACCCTTCATGCGGAGGATGAAGAAAATGTTTTTGCTCATCGATAATTATGATTCTTTTACCTATAATTTGGTTCAGGCATTTTATACCCTGGGGCACAAACCTGTTGTGGTCAGCAATGATAATCCCGCTCTGTTGGATATGGCCCAAGATCCTGACTTGGCTATGGTCTGCATTTCCCCAGGACCAGGACGTCCGGAAAAGGCAGGTTTTTGCCTGGAATTTCTCCAACGGCTGAACCGTAGCGTGCCTGTGCTGGGCGTGTGCCTGGGACATCAGTTGCTGGGCCTTTTTGCCGGTGCCAAGGTTGACGTGGGGCCGTGCATCATGCACGGAAAACAATCCGAGATCGTACATGATGGCACAGGCATTTTTGTGGGCCTACCCAATCCCTTGCGCGTGGGCCGCTACCATTCTCTGGTGGTTTCTGCGGATGAAGATGCGGAAAACCCACGCTTTACCGTGACTGCCCGTGCGCCGGAAGGCGAAGTCATGGCCTTGCGCTATAATGACCGTCCGTGGGTAGGTGTGCAGTTCCATCCCGAATCGGTCTTGACCCCTGAAGGCTTGCGCCTGTTGGGAAATTTTCCGCAGGCCATTTTGGGAACGGGCGCGGACGACACTGATTTCTCATCCATCCTCGAACGCCTGGGGCGCAAGGAAGATCTGTCGGCCGAGATGGCTTCCGCAGCATTCAGCGCACTCATGGATGGCAAGATGACGCCGGCCCAGGCAGGGGCATTTCTCATGGGACTACGCGCCAAGGGGGAAAGCGCCCTGGAATTGGCCCATGCCGTGCGTGCGGCCTTGTCCAGGGCGGTTCGCGTGGACGGCATTTCTGACGTGGCCATCGACGTAGTCGGTACAGGTGGGGACGGGCGCAATTCCTTCAATTGCTCCACGGCCACCTGCTTGACCTTGGCAGGCATGGGCTACAAGGTGGCCAAGCATGGCAATCGCGCCGTTTCTTCCAAGTGTGGCGCTGCTGATGCCCTGGAGGGATTAGGAATCACGTTGGAAAAAGATCCGGCTGCTGTGGTGCGCATGGTTGAAAAACGCAATTTTGCCTTTATGTTTGCGCCCTATTTTCATCCTTCTTTCGCCAACATCGGTTCCATTCGCAAGGAGATGGGCATTCGGACGCTCTTCAATATTCTCGGTCCCATGATCAATCCGGCGCGGCCAAGCTATTTGCTCATGGGGGTGGCACGTCCTGAGCTGGTGGGTCTGGTGGCTGATACACTGGCCCAGTCCACGCTGCATCGTGCAGCCGTAGTTTGTGGCTCAGGAAGTTATGACGAGGTAACGCCCATAGGTCCTGCCAAAATGGCCTTGCTGGACAATGGCAAGGTGACAAGCATGGTTCTTGATCCCCAGGAGTATGGCATATCTTCCTGTTCTGTGGAAGAGCTGGCCGTGCGCGACAAGGAACATGCCGTGGCCGTCCTAAAAGAACTCCTTGCCGGACAGGGGCCGCAGCCCATGCTGGATATGGTCGTCCTCAACGTGGGGTTAGCAATTTTCCTTCTGGAAGAGGGCTTGGACATGGCCCTCTGTATGGCGCGCGCAGCTGAGGCCGTGCATGCGGGGGTGGGCAGGAGGGTGTTGGATGTCGCTTGAACGGTTTCGTCAGGCCAAATTGGCAGAGATCGAATCGTTGCGCCGGGCGGCGGATCAGGGTGTCTTGCCCCCAGCATACGCTGGTACTCGACCGGATTTTACGGCAGCATTGCGTGTGCGACATCGCGGCGATCTTCCGTCGGTTATTGCGGAATACAAATGCGCTTCGCCATCCCGTGGATCCATTTGTCAAACACTTCAGGTGGAAGAGGTGGCCCGCCAATATGCTGCATGCGGAGCTGCCGCCTTGTCCGTCTTGACGGAGGAACAATTTTTTCAGGGGAAGTTAGCCTATGTGGAACGCGCAGTCCACGCAATGGACGGCCCTGCAACGGCTTTGCCTGTGCTGCGCAAGGATTTTCTGTATGATCCGCTGCAAATTTTGATGACGGCCTCCACGCCTGCCTCAGCCCTCTTGCTCATTGTGCGCCTTAGTCCGCAAGCCGCCGAGCTGCGAAACTTGCGGGAGCTGACGGAAGCGTACGGCATGCAGGCAGTAGTGGAAATTTTTGATGAAAAAGACTTGCGCCTGGCGCGGGAGAGTGGGGCGAGAATTATTCAGGTGAACGCACGCGATCTGGACAGCCTGGTTGTGAACAGAGAAGCATGCCTGGCGCTGGCCCGAAAGTGTCCGCCGGAAGCCGGTGAAACATGGATTGCCGCCAGTGGCATGAGCCAAGGGCGGCATATGCGCCAGGTAGCTGAGGCGGGCTTTCATGCAGCGCTGGTCGGCAGTGCGCTCATGCAGGATGGACGCCCCGGCGAGGCGCTTGCGGCGATGCTGCGATAAAGCGTATTGCATGGCAACGGGGATTGCAGATCAGGAGCAGGAATCATGCTGGTAAAATTTTGTGGACTGACCAGACAAGAAGACGTGAATGCAGCCAATGCCCTTGGCGCGGACATGTGCGGCTTTATTTTTCATGAGCCTAGTCCACGCCATATTTCGCCGTACAAAGCAAGCCGCCTGCAAAGTGGGGCCATGCGGCGTGTGGGCGTCTTTGTGCAGCAAGATATTGAAGAAATACTGCAGATTATGGATGAAGCGCGTTTGGACTATGCGCAGTTGCACGGCGGGCAGAGCATGGAATGCGCGGCTGCACTGGGCGCCGAACGTGTCATTCGCGTGATTTGGCCCCAGCGGTATGCCCGGCCTGATCTTTTGCAGGCTGAGCTGTTGCGTCATGCCGATTCCTGCGCCTATTATCTCTTGGATGCCGGGCTGCAAGGCGGCGGATGGGGCAAGAGCCTGGAATGGAAGGATGTGTCAACATTGCACGCGCCGCATCCCTGGTTGCTGGCAGGGGGGCTGGATGCCGACAAGGTGGCGATGGCCCTGCGTTTGTGCCACCCGGATGGTCTTGATTTCAATTCTGGTGTGGAAGTTGCCCCGGGAGAGAAAAATGCGCAGGCCATGAAGGCTGCTGTGGCGGCGCTGAAACAATATGAAAGGAAGGTGTTGCAACATGGAAAATAGCTATTTTGGCGAGTTCGGTGGCTGCTTTGTCCCCGAGCTGCTTATGCCGCCCCTGCTGGAGGTGGAAGCGGCCATGCGCGAGATTCTGCCTACGGAGGATTTTCAGCGCAAACTGCACGATTTGCTGCACAATTACGCCGGACGCGAGACACCCTTGACGTATTGTCCTGCGCTTTCGAGCGAGTTGGGCTTTGATCTTTGGCTCAAACGTGAAGATTTGTTGCACACGGGCGCACATAAAATTAACAATACCCTGGGCCAGGCGCTGTTGGCCAAATATATGGGCAAAACCGCCTTGGTGGCTGAAACAGGGGCAGGCCAGCACGGGGTGGCAACGGCGGCAGCTGCTGCGCGCCTGGGCATGGACTGCACCGTCTACATGGGCGCGGAAGATGTGGAAAGGCAGGCCGCCAACGTCCAGCGCATGCGCTTGCTGGGAGCGCATGTGCAGGCCGTTGAGAGTGGCACCCGTACGCTTAAGGATGCCATCAATGAAGCATTGCGCGTCTGGATCACCTGTCAGGCGACAACGCACTATTGCTTTGGCACGGCTGCAGGGCCGCATCCCTTCCCTACACTTGTGCGGATATTTCAAAGCGTCATCGGTCGTGAAACCCGCACGCAGATGTTGGAAAGAGCAGGACGCCTGCCCCATGCCGTCGTGGCATGTGTTGGCGGTGGTTCCAATGCCATTGGCATGTTTCATGCCTTCCTGGAAGATAAAGATGTGCGCTTGATTGGCGTCGAGGCAGCGGGTACTGGCGAGTCCGGTTGCTTCAATTCCGCACCCTTGAATTTGGGGACACCAGGTGTTCTGCACGGTTCTTACAGTATGCTTTTGCAAACAGAAGACGGCCAGGTGGAACCCTCGCACTCCATATCTGCCGGCTTGGACTATCCCGGCGTGGGGCCGGAGCATGCCTGGCTGCAAAAGACAGGGCGCGTTCACTATGGTCTGGTCAAGGACGCCAACGCATTGGCAGCCTTTCAGCGTTTGTGCCGTTGCGAAGGAATTTTGCCGGCCCTGGAGTCATCACACGCCCTGGCCTGGGTGCTGGATCATCCGCAGGAGTTCACGGCAGGCGATCAGGTGGTGGTCAATCTTTCCGGAAGAGGCGACAAGGACATGGACATTGTCAACAAGGCGCTGGGGACGCCAAGGGAGGCGTTGTCATGAACATACTTGAACAAAAAATCCGCGCTGCTGTTGCGCAAAAACGTACGGCGCTTATCCCTTTTTTGACAGCGGGCTTTCCGGACAGGTCTTCTTTTTGGCCTACATGCATGGAGCTGGACGAAAATGGCGCAGATATCATTGAGATAGGGATTCCCTTTTCGGATCCAGTGGCCGATGGCCCGGTAGTGGAGCAGGCGAGTCGTCAAGCATTGAGCGAAGGGGTCAACCTGCGTGACACCCTTGACGAACTGCGACAGCGGAGAGGGCTTTTCAAGGCGGGCATTGTACTCATGGGCTATGCCAACCCTTTCTTGCAATATGGCTATACGAGGCTGGCGCAGGACGCGGCTGCGGGCGGGGTACACGGACTCATTGTGCCCGATCTGCCTTATGAGGAATCTGGGCCTTTGTGTGAGGCCCTGCACAAGGCAGACATTGTCCTCATCCCCCTCGTCGGTCCCAATACTGATACGGCGCGCATGCGGTTGTACGCCAAGGGCGAGGGCTATGTCTATGTCGTCTCTGTGATGGGGGTGACCGGTGCTAGAGACAGGCTTCCTGTGCAGGTGGTGGAAACCATGAAGCGTGCCCGTTCCGTGTTTTCCCAGCCGCTGGCCCTGGGTTTTGGCCTGCGCGACCCGACACAGCTTGCAGCTATACCCGTCGAAGCGCGCCCTGACGCCGTGGTGTTTGGCAGCGCCTTGCTCAGTCATTTGGGCGAAGGCGGAACAGCAACGGAATTTATGTCTCGCTGGCGCTAAAGGCCGTACGCCTTTGCCTGAGCAGGTTCACTTTTTTGTGAAACTGCTCAGGCTGGCAAGCAATTTCGTGAAAACATGTGTTCCTGAGACAGGGATCAGGCCATATTCCCTTCTGCTTGCATTTCCGGCATTTTGGGCAGCTTGCCCAGCAAATCTTGATTGGTCATGGCCGCTACTGATGAATCCGACCAAACGTTCACGCACGTTTCGATCATGTCGATAATGGCGTAAATGGGTAAAATGATGCCCATCAGATCTACAGGCACATTCATGGAAGACATCAAGGAAAGCGTGAGAAAATAGCAGCCCATGGGTACTCCGGCATTGCCAACGGCTGCCAGTACGGCCACCAGGAGCCAGATGCACATGGTGCCGGTGGTAATGGCAATGCCCGCGTTTTGCATAAGAAAGAGGGATGTCACCAGGATGAATGCGGCACAGCCATTCATATTTATTGTCGTGCAGATGGGCAAGACGAAGCGGGTGACGCGGGGATCAAGGCGCAGATTTTCTTCCGCCGAGGCAAGTGTCACGGGCAGCGTACCCGCAGAACTTTTGGAAAAGAGCGCAACTGCCAGGGCAGGAAACATGCCTTTGAAAATCCTGACCGGATGCAGTCCCCTTGCCAGGAGAAAGATGGGTATGATGACAAAAAATTGCAACAGATTTCCGGCGATGACGACAGTTGTATATTGCCCCAAAGCACCAACAATGACACCGGTTTGGATTTGGGCGACGAGCTGGCCTGTAAAGGCGAGAATGCCAACCGGGAGGATGGTGAGCAAGGCGCGAATCAGGGTAAAGAGCAGCTCCTGAAGGCCGTTGATGACCTTGATGAGCATTGCGCGGTTCTCTGTTTTGGGCATGAAGGCCAGCGCCAGACCGACGGCAGCAGCAATGAGCAAAACGGAAAGGACATTGCCGGAAACAAATGGCTGCAGGATGTTGTTGGGTATCACTGAAAGGAAATGATCATAATAGGAAAGTCCCTTGATATTGCCCGGCAGGGAACCTCCTGAAGCGGATATGACATTTTCCGGAGCTATGAAGATATAGAGAAGGAGCGCTACGGCAGCGGCACAGATCGTCGTCGCAAGGGTATAAAGGACGGTGTGCGCGAAAATGCGTCCGGTTTCTCTGCGCGCTCCAAGAGATGCAAGCGTAGTAATGACGGCCAAGGCAATGACGGGCACGGCAACAAACTGAAAGAGACGCGTGAATACTGAAGCAATGAAATTCAATAGCTGGTTGACTTCTGGAATTTGCAGATGACCGCACATGGCTCCTATGACCATGGCCCCAAACCATGCCAGGACTGTGCGCAAGTGCTTACGTTTCGCACTTTCGGCAAGAGAGGATCGCGTGGCTTTTTCCACACGGTCAGCTGAACTCGTGTTGTTCATGGGCGTAAACCTCGTCAAAAGAAGTTGCACATATGGCCACGTCCTCTCGGGGTGGCGCCGATTTGACAGTTATGGGCAGCGTCACGCAGGATCACGGAGATGCGTCAGCCGTGCAAGAAGGCTGGTTCTGGTCAAGGTCATGCCGCTCGTTGTGCGTGATCTTCTGAAGCATTTCCACATCAGCCTTTTCCATGTCGAAATAGAGTTCCTTGCCGCTGTTGGCCTCCCAGAATTTCAGACGGACGCTGAATTCGTCCACTTCGGCAATGCAACCTTTGCAACGAACCTTGTCCCAGTCGGAAAGTTTGATGTTGTCGAAGGTCAACGAGCTGTGTGCGTGTTGAAATTGCGCACGCACCATATCCCTCATGAGATACGCTCGGCTTTCACCATCGACCGTAATGTCGCCACTGAATAGCTCACATTTGGCGTGCAGTTCTACGCCACTGAACGTCAGCACAGAAGGCAGGATTTCGTTTGGCAACATATGTGCCCGCGCTGAACGGATAGCCTCTCGCAGTTTGTCAAGGCAAAGCAAGGTATGCAGCGGCAACGTGACAATGGAAAGACTGGCATCGGCTTTTTCCACACCATAGGGATCTGTCTCTATGAGAGAAATCAGGGAGCTGTCGGCAGGTTGATTGAGATAAGTGAGAATATTACCGATAGCCTGGAACGTATCCACGACCATGATTTCCTCCTTGCCGCAGTGTCTGCGGTAAAAGATACAGCTAGGATAGCGCCTGTCAAGAGTACATCATGTCCAGCAAAGGCACAAGCCGCTGAGGATTGCCGCATAGTTTTGCCCAGGGGATTTGTAGGTCAGACTGTTTTGCCGCTAACGACTCATGGGGCGACTGATGGCTCATGCCAGATTGTGAAGGAAACTGGTAGGCGGCGTGGTTTCAGCGGAAACAAAAGGCTCCGTAAGGAAGTAGCGTTGAGGGTATTATCCTTCTTGTGACAGCAAGGAGATTACCAGTGCATCCAGTCTGGCCTCATCGGCTTCTGTTGGCCTTACACCTTTTGTGAATTTTTTAGCCATACGCACCATTTCTTTCATGGTGAGATTGTTCGCATTGTATTTTGGAATATTGAGATAGTCGGCAACACTGGTTCCCAAGCTTAACGCAGCAGCATAGGCGCTCACTGCCTTTGATACCACATGAGCATTAAGATACGCAGTCAGATATGCTGCTTCGTTTTCCGTCTTCAATGGTATGAAGTAGACCTTGTGATCGGGTACGATTATTTTGTTTTCTCCGTAAAGATCCGCTGATCCGATATATGCAGCGACAAAAGAACTTCCAGACATTTCCTTCCATACAACTTTGAACGGTGCGAAAGTGTATTCACCTGTTGACCAAATCGACCAGAATGGTTTTCCCTTTTGAAAACGGCGATAACTGGAACGCGCTTCAAGCGTGTTTTTAAAAGCGCTCAAAAATTGGAAAAGGAGCGGATTTGATGTGGGAAGTGCCGCATCGCCGAACATGCCGCGTTGAGGGACTATCACGCATTGCGTTGATTGCGGTACAGCGCTGAATCGTTTTACATCTCTTCCCCGAAGCAGCGGGAACACATGTTCCTTTTCCACAATGGCAGATCTTGCGGGAATATCCTGGCGTCCATTGCGAGGATTATTGGTAATCTGAATATACTTTTGCCTGTCTGTTTGCTTTGTTTTGACAAAAAACAATCCATTTAAGTCAGTAGTAATCCCTTTTCTAGCCTGATATACAGAGTGCTTATCAGCATTGAAAATTTTTGGCCAAAATTGAACTTCTTCTTCTGAGCCAATAAGCCACGGGCTATCTTCACTTCCTGGAATTGGGATAGCGTAGCAGTCATGATATTGTGATTTAGTTAAGTAGCGGCGATACTGGATTGGATATTTTGTCGGTTTCTTATTCCGTTTAAGAACTAATAAAGCAGGCCAGTTGGAAACTCCGTCAAATGGCTTTATTGCACTGTAATCTTCTACAAGTTCAACAGTTATTGGCTCTATATCTTGCTCATTATACAGCTTCCAGCGTCGAAATCCTTGACTGGATTCATTTTTGAAAACTGTTGCGGTTATTAGGAAAGCCAGAGATCCGCAGTGTTTAACAAATCTCTTCAATGCATGATACGTTATAATTGTTGATATATCAGATTGGATGCCACCAACCCATCTATCTTCACTAAAAATATTCATTCGTTCACACAGAGGCTTTACAAAAGTTGCATATGAATTCGGCAAATTGCTCCATTTTATCCATGGTGGATTACCTACGACAAGATCAATATTTTTAACGCAGCCAGCACGAATACAGTCAAAAAGGATTAGACACCATATTCCATCCCAACGGCTGTTGTGCAAGTCGATCAGGTCACGTACAGTTTGCGTCATTATGTCGGAGTTATTTTTGTCGAATGAGTTGATGACAGATGACATTGAACGTAGTGAGATCATTATTTCTGTTTCATTCAGGCCAGTGTCTATGCATGCCTTTAGGTGGTTCATAATAGAAAAAAAATCTGTTGATTCGGCCAATTGAGCTGGTATCGCAAAAGTTTGCAGACCTTTTTCTGTAAGTATAGTATGAGTAAATACGGTATTCTTTGGCTCAGTAGTGTTAATAGCATCTGCAAGAAAAATTGGAAGAAGAACAGGATTTGACTGGTTGAATTTTTCTGAAAGGAAAACAACAATTGATGCTTTTGTCGTAAGTACTGCTAATGGATTTAGATCAAAGCCATACAATCCTTGTAAAAGCTCCTGTGCTGTTTCATTCGATGCTTTAGAAAGCCTACGTTTCAATGCTTCCAATATGAAAGTTCCCGATCCGCAAGTTGGATCAAGTAAAGATTGATCTATTTTCCATTTTACTGTGTCCATTACATGAGATGCTAGCCAATCTGGCGTGTAATATTCTCCCATAGCGTGTCGCATCGAAGCTGGGATAAATTCCATATATAAACCTTTAAAGAGGTCTCGAATTGAATTTGGGCTTTTTAAAGACATGTTAAAATCAATAGATCGCAAACGTTCTAGTAAAATGCCAAGTTGAGCATTTAAGTCAATCTCGATATCTTGTCCTAAATACCATGAAAAAAAGTCGCTGCTCAGCATATTTTCAATGCCAAACATTTTAAAATATTCACCGCTTTCAATTTTTTCAAGAGTTCGCTTTGGATTGGAATCAAAAAATACCATATCTGATTGCGAAGATAAGGCATAAACAGCGCAAATTTTAGATACAATTGCTATATATGTGTTCAATGCAAATACATATTCTTTTGGATTTTTATTATATTCTGTTTCATGAAGATAGCTAATATCTTCCATGTAGCGAACAAGTCTGTCTGTGGCTGTTCCGCTGATTTGTCCAAACAAACGATTCCATTCCGTGTAAATGAGTTGTGTTCTTGTCGTCTGTCCTGATTTTTGTGCACAACAGACGGCGTTGAAGAGCGCAGGGAGAAGAAGTTTTCCTATTTCCGTTTGAGGCCCAATGAAGTGCCGAAGCAGCATGGGGCTGACAAGTGGGCGACCGCCGTCAGCTATTTGTGCGACAAGTCGCGTCAAGCAGAGATCGTCAAACTTACGGGCTGGCTCCCATTCAAAATGTTCTTCCGCAAAATGCCCAAAGGAAATTGTTTCTCCATCCCATGCTACCATTGAATACCTGCGGAGATCGCGCCCTTCTTCCAAGGAAAGAAAATGTGCGTATTCTTCCGCTTGAGCGCAGGCGTGACGGAGGCGCTCGTTTTCGCCACGATTAAACGAGCGTGGTCGTTCGTATTCTATTATCGTGGAACCGTGAATGGCGTCTACTCGTCGTTTCCTTTTTTCGGAACTAAAGGTACGCTCATAAGAATATGAATCCCAGAAAATTTTTTGTTCTTCGCAAATGATTTTTAGAATGCTTTCAGCATTGATTTTAAATTGCTCTTCATTGGAGGAATGAGCAACCGCTTTGCGTAATTCCTTGGTGTAATGGATAGCTAATTCTTTAGAAAGCATAGTGAACCCTCTCCCGAACAGAGCCAAGCAATATTCATCGCATGACGCCACTGCTATTGCTAGCGCTGGGTTACGAGGAAGAGATGGTCAGGTAGAGGTCGCCCTGCCACGGACCCACGCGCTTCCCAAGCCCCCGCAAACGGATGGGTTTGCCAGGTATGAAATCAGCGGGCAGAGTGATTTCCACGGTACGCAGTTCTCCAGAAAAAGCCTGGCGGATTTGCAGGCGGATGCGCTTTCCCGGGGCGAGATGGGCCGCAGGGAGCGTGAGTTTTTGTTCTTCGTCAATCTGGTGACGCAGCCAACCCTTGACCATGCCTGTGACGCCGCGGTTCATGTCCTTGTTCCACTTCGGCGTACCCTGGACAAGATTTTCCTTGTGCAGCTTGGTCGTGCGTCTTTCGGGCGCGGGTTTTGTGGGCTGAGCTGGCTGCTGTTTGCGAGGTTCTGGTTGCGGCTTGCTCTCTTCCTTCTGCTTGCGGTTCAGTTCGCTGTAGATGTCCTCGAAAACGCGGCGGGCAAAGGGATCGTTCAGCAGGTCGCGCAGGACGTCGTGTTCCGTATAGGCATTCTGTTGCGTCTTTGCGCGTTTTTCTTCCTTGCTTTGCTGTGCGTCGGCATTTTCAGCGCTTTGAGACGATTCCGAACCAGGGGGGGGAGTTCCTCCGGCCTCAGCGTGACTCTCGTCCTTGGGGGATTTGTTGGCGGCTTGCTTGGTCTTGGCACGAAGCTGTTCTTCACGCTCCAGGATGGCCGAAAGCGCCACATATGCCTCATTGAGCAATTGGAAGTCGTGGCTGGCATCGGCCTTGTCCGGATGCAGATCCGGGTGCAGCTCAAAAGCACGGCGGCGATAGGCGCGCTTGAGGCTGGCCAAATCGGCGCCTTTTTCCAGCTTGAGAATGGTATAACATTCTTGAAGTGAGAGTTGACGATTTCGGCGTGCCATAAGCTATTTAACGATCAGGGCATTGGCTTCCCGGCTGGCATCGTGTGCTACCAGGCCGTGATCGCGCAGGTACGATAGACCGACGCTGGCAAAATCCGCATGCGTCACGTCTGGATTGATGCCCGGGCAAAATTCCTTGGCCATGACCAAGCTGGAAGGATCTTCGATATTACCTCGAAAAAAAGGCCAAGCCTGGCATACGGCTGGCTTGCCCTCGTGAACGCTGCAGCCTTTGTCCTTGAGGAAAAAAATGCAGCATCCGTCATCTCCGCAGCGGATTTTCAGTTTTCCGCCGGAGAGTTCGCAGTAGCGGGACTTAACGTCGTCCGCAGACAAGCCAAGATGGCAGGCCAGTCTGCGTAAATCCTCAGCACTGACGACAATGCCGCCACGTCCTTGACAGCAAAGGCCGCACATGTGGCAATGAAAAACGGCATCAACTTGGATGGAAGGCACGGATATGTCTCCTGGAGAGATGGGCGTTTCCTATTTTTGCGAAACGGCGCAAGCGTGATATTTGTGATGCTCGATGCGGAATATATAGACGTCCATGACAAAATGTGCAAGAGCGAACCCGCTTTTTCTCAGGGCATATCTCAGGGCATACACAAGGCATGCTGGAATTTTCCTTTTTTTTGCGTCAGGAATGCGGCTCTAGTTGCCGCCGTGCCACGTCTTTGTTATTGGCAGGCACAGAACCGGAGAAGATCGGAGCTATGGCGAGTAGCTTGTCCGTATTGCCAAAAATATAGGCCACATCTTCTTGTTCAAAGACAAAGGTTGGGCCTGGTGAAGCTTGCGTAACGCCGTCGCGCAAGGTGGCAATCAAAGTGACGCCGTATTTGCGGCGCAGATCGCTTTCAGCAAGGCTCATGCCGCACAGTGGCGAGGCGGATGCGACACGCATGGCCTGCACGCCCATATCCGGCAAGCGGCTCACGGTGGCATCCAAAGAGTCAACGGAAGCACTCATGCGACGGATCATGCGGTAGTTTTCCTTGCGTATGCGTGCAGCAAAAGCATCAATGTCCTGCCGGGGAACGAGATAGCGGGACAGAACGCGGGTAAAGACTTCAATGGATGTTTCAAATTCTTCGGCAATGACTTCGTCTGCCCCCAGGCGGCGGAGAGTGGCAACTTCGGTCACGAAGCGCGTACGGGCGATGATGTGAAGGTTGGGATTCATGCCGTGCGCTTCGATGACGATGGAGCGCACGGCCGTTGGGTCGGAAATGATGATGGCAAGAACGCGCGCCTTATGCACGCCAAGGTGTTCCAGGATGATCGGCTGCGAGGCATCCCCGTGCATGATGGGTTCCTTGCCGCGATACCGATTTACCGTTTCCGGATTCATTTCCAGAATGGTGTAGGTAATGCCGGATTCTCGTGCTACGCGGGCCAAGTGCTTGCCGCTAATGCCAAATCCTACGATGATAAGATGATCGGCCAGCGCGGATTCCTCTTTGTTCTCCTGGTCTGTGGGCGCGCCTTCGCGCTTTTTGCCGACGAATCGTCCTGCAATGCGTGGCGCAAGCGCCATGAGGCCCGGCGTGAGCATCATGGTGAGTACGCTCACGGCCAGGAAGTTTTGATAGGCAAGCATGTCAAACAGCCCGGCTGCAAGCCCCGAGGCAGCCAGCACAAAGGCAAATTCTCCCACTTGGGCCAGGGAGAGGGACGTTATGATGGCTGTGCGCAGGGGATAGCCCTGGACGAGTACGGCAGGCAGGCTGAGCAAGCTCTTGATGAGGATAAAGAAGGCCGTGCCGACCAGTATGAAGCCGAAATTTTGTAGGAGATGCTGAACATTGAGCAGCATGCCCACCGAGATGAAAAAAATACTCATAAGAACATCGCGGTAGGGAAGTATGCCGGAAATGACGCTCATGCTGTATTGTGAACGGGCCAGCATGAGTCCGGCGAGAAAGGCTCCTAAGGAGAGCGAAAGTCCCAGCATCTTGGTCAGAAGGGCCATGCCTAGGCACATGCCAAGGGTGGAAAGCATGAGAATTTCCCTTGTGCGCGTGCGCATGATGGCATTCATGAGCCTGTCAAGGCCGAAACGCGCAAAGAGCAGGACGCCGCCGAGTACCAGTACGTCACGGGCAATGGAAAAAGCAACGTCTTTGAGTGAGAGTGTGAGTGCGCCGGAAAGCATGGGGACAATGAGGAGCATGGGGGCAACCATGATGTCCTGAAACACCAGAATGGCCAGAGAGAGGCGACCGGCCGGAGTGTTGGTAATGCCGCGTTCCTGCATGATGCGCAAGACAATGGCCGATGAAGACAGGGCCACGAGGCAGCCCCACAATACCCCCTGTTGCCAGGAAAGATTGGCGCTCAGCATGAGGAAGCCCGTTACTGCAAGGATAGTAAGCCCTATTTGCAGACTGCCTCCTAGGAACACAGGCCGCTTGAGCCTGTTCAAGGCTTCTCCGGAGAGTTCCATGCCGATGGTGAACAGCAGCATGGCCACGCCCACGTCGGCAATGGTATCCAGTGTTTTGTGGTCATTGACAATGCCGAGCAGGGATGGGCCGCAAAGAACGCCTGTGAGCAAAAAACCGACAGTGGCGGGCAACTTGAGCTTGTTGCAGACAATGGTCACGAAAATGGAGAGCAGGAAGATGATGACAATATCGTTGAGCAGGCTTGCTTCCATGGGTGCTTTCTCCGTTAGAGCGGCAAATGCAATTGTTTGCGCAAGATATTCACCGGATGCAGGGCATGGAGTCCTGTGCCGTGCTTGAGTTGAACGCGACACGTGCCACATTCCGAAACGACCGCCTCGGCCTTGCTCTCTCGTACTGCGGCAAAGAGCCGTGATCCCACGGTTTGGGCTATGGCGTATTTTTCTTTTTTGAATCCGTAACTGCCGGCCATGCCGCAACAGCCTGCGTCAGCGTTGTCAACGCGAATGCCTGGGAGACGGCGCAGCAACTCCAGGCCGGGCAGGCCATTGCCTTGTGCGCGCAAGTGGCACGGCGCGTGATAGGCGAGATGCCAGGTAGGCGTACTGCTCGCCGTAGCGCTTTGCGTCAAAAGGTCGTCCAGGGCGTCGAGCAGGAACTCCTGGGCGTCGTAAAGCTGGCTGATGCCGTATTTTTTTGCCAAGTCCGGAAAATATTCAGGCAGATCCGCATTGAAGAGAAGTGCGCAACTGGGGCAAGCCGTAATCAAGGGCACATTGGCATCCCGCCACGGCGCCAAAGCCCGCAGATTGCGTTCGGCATTGGCGCGAGCGTGCCGCCAAAAGCCGTTGGCCACCAAGGGCAGGCCGCAGCAGGCCAGCTCATCGGGGACGATGACATCGTAGCCGGCGCGGTTTAAGGCCCAGACCATGTCGAGACCGGTCTGCGGGTCGTAGACGTCAATGTAACAGCCTGGAAATAAAAGCACATGGCGGCTATGGCCTGGCTGCGTTATGTGGCGCAGGGCCTGCCGGAAGGAGTGGGGTGCAAAGGCTGGCAGCGGCGCGTTTTTGTGGATGCCCAGCATGTGCAGGGCCTGGCGCGTGGCCGGGTTGCGCATACCGAAATTTTTGAGTCCAGCCGGAATAGGCCGCAGCCAGGAGGCCAGGACTTCGCCATGCGCCAGCACCCAGTCGCGCAAGCTGTGACCAAGACGTTCGCATTGCTCGGCGCGGGCCAGCATGTTGAGGCTGGAAACCGGCACGCCCTGCGGGCAGGAAATGTCGCAGTTCTTGCAGTTGGCGCAGTAGTGCAGGGAATCGTCTTCGGCCATGCCCAGCAGGCGAAAGCGTTCATAGGCCGGGCCAATCATG
>JAFTCE010000159.1 GCA_017454855.1 Desulfovibrio sp. | reverse complement strand
CTCTTATGTCTTTAAGACCCAGAAAAGCCTCCAGAATGAAGGGGGCATAGCCCGGACGATATTGGGCGTACTTTTGGGCAAGCTCCGTAAAATCACCGTGTTTCATGGCATCTCCTTATGATCGCCAGTCATGCGTCCATGTTCCCGTTGCCAGGGCTGTTTCGTATTTTTCTCTGTCGCTGGCACTGTCCGTCTCGCACCACTGGCCAGCCACCGGCACGGTGGCTACAGGGATATGCCGCGTCAGCAATTCCCGAAGGAAGGTCGTCATGTCCGTACCGTCCATCTTGCTGCCCAGATCGGCACAGACTGTCCGCAAGGTCTGCCAGCCGTGTTTCGAAAAATAGAGCAAGCCCATGTACTGGCCCTGGATGTCGTCCAGGGATCGAGGTTTGCCGCCTATTTCCCGCAAAAAACCGCCCTCCTGCCGGAAGGTTTCGGCATCCAACAGGGGATCGCCAAAGCGCAGTCGCCAAAGGCTTTCCCACTGCCGGTCAAAGGTGATGGCAATGTCTGCGCCACGTGCGGCAAGGTCGCACACATGCCTATGGCTGTAGGCGATGTCCGCATAGGCAACGACAATGCCCGCAATGTCACCGGAAAAGCATTCTCGGGCAAAGGCATCGGCGCAGAGCAAGGTTGACAGCATGTTTGTCCGCGCCCAATCCGGATTTTCCGCTGTGGTAAAGCCCCATTGCGCTGCGTGTTCCCGCAGTTTTTGTCCCTGATAGCCCGTGACCACGAGCGAGCGCTGCACGCTGGCCTTGCGCAGGGCGTCCAACTGCCAATGCAGCAGTGGCCTGCCCGCCAGCTCCAACAGGCACTTGGGCGTGTCCGCCGTGAGTTCCTTCATGCGCGAGCCACGGCCCGCAGCGAGAATGATGGCAGCAATGTTCATGTGCCTACCCCACCAAAAAGACTTTTGAAAAGCACCAGATCGGCATCCTGTGCGGGATGTTCCCTTTCGGGATGCCAAAGGATGCCAAGAACCTGACCCTTGTCGTCGGCAAAGGCTTCTATAGTACCGTCAATGTCATGCGCCCAAGCCCTCAGGCCAGGGGCAAGATCTGCTGGCCGCAAGCCACAGCGATGAAAGGAATTGACTTCACGTTGTCCTGACGACACTGCGGACAGTCCCGGCCAGGGTTGGCAGTGTATGTCATGCCGTGTGCCCACATGTGCCGGATCAAAGCCTTTGCTGACGCTTCCGCCCAACAAGCGATTGATGACCTGCGCTCCCCGGCACACGCCCAGCACGGGCAGACCGCGTTGCCTGGCCCAGGCCCAGAGGGCGGTTTCCGTGGCATCCCGTTCAGGGAATACACTCCAATCGTCCCCGCCCGTGAGTAGCAGCCCGCCCACGGGCAAAGTGTCCAGCAGGGGCAGGGCGGCGTCCCCCGTATTGGGTACCGTGATTGCCAGCATGTGGGGCACGGCGCGGGCCAAAAAATCCCACCAGTCGTGAGCCAGGGCGTCGCGCAGCTCCACGGTGCCGCCCGGATAGGTTTGCCGCGTCATACGCTGGGACACGGCCAGGTACGTGGCTTCCATCACAATGCCTCCGGCTTGATCACGGCGGCCAGGGGATCCAGGGCAACGGCACTGGCCTGGCTGAGACTGTTGAACAATTTCTCGCCCACGCCGATGGCAGCTGGCAGGCCGTATTCCGCACAGCGTATGGCCATGTGGGAATTCGTGCCGCCAAATTTGGTCACCAGACCGGCTATGCCCCGCGTGAAGACCCAGTCGAAGCCGGGATCGGCGTTTTCAATACAGATGATCTTGTCCGTGAGATCCGTTGTGCAATCACTGTCGGCGTACAGGCGAACCAACTGGCAGCGCACGGCATGCGTGCCCACAAAATTGGGCGCGGCCCTGTGCTGCGGCACCACATAGACATCGCGCAGGGATCGGATGAGATAGCCCAGTTTGAGCTGACTACCCCTGGCGCAGGTCGCACGGTTACAGGCGATGTGCTGGGCAAACCAGTCCCTGGTGTCCTGGATGTGCGCCGTGACCAACCAGTTGCCCACGGCCTGGATGTCCACAAAGGAGGCGTCTTCCCGAGAAAATCCCAGGCTTTCGGCCCAATGGGCCACGATCTCCAACACGTCTGAAATGTTGCGGCTGAACACGAACTTGGCGAACTCCCTGCCGGCAATGGCCCGGGCCGCATAGGCCATCAAGGCTTCGGGCGGGATGGTCAGGCCACTCTCGTTGAGCAGAGAACGCAGGCTGTCTCTCTCCTCGGCAGTCAGCGCAAAGGTCGCACGCTCTGCGCAAGGCAGGGCAAAACCGCTGCTGGCGTTGAACAAGCCCTTCCTGTCCACATAACGCGGTGAAAGAATGTCGTAGCTGCCCGGTCGCAAGTGACCGTATTTCTGCATGAAGCTGGCGGAATCACGCCGTCCGATGCAGACTTCGCGGAATTCCCGCGACATCCTGCCGGAAATGGTTTCCACGGAACGCTTGAATTGGCCAATGCGTTTCACTTCCAGCACCCCCCGCTCGGCTGCTGTACGCAAGAGGCTTTCGGCAATGAAGGCGTGACGTGCCAGGATGGAAAAAGGCAGCGTGCCATATTTGCGGCATTCGGCCAGCAATTCGGGCACAGCAGTCACAGGCAGGGGATGGGCCGCGCTGACCAGGGGACGGCCTGCCTGGCGGTTGTGCAGTTCCGTAACCGCGTCCAAGGCCAAGGCCAGGGAAGCCGAAGGCCCGAGATCCAGGCATTTCTGGGTCAGGATGCGCAGCGATTTGCGAAAGCCTTCGCGCCGCACTGTCGAGAGCAGACCCGGGTAACGCTCGTCCAGATGCCGATCAAAACAGAAGTCCAATACGGTCTGAGCAATATCAAATTCGATCTTATCGTGCAGCTCCGGCTTTGTCTCCAGACGATCCAGCCAGGCCGAAACCAAGGCTTCGCTGGTCACGGCGTCCAGACCTTCGGGCAAAAAGGAGTTGAAGCTGGCCCTGACGTCGATGTATGGACGGCCCAGGAGCAGATGCATGAGTTCCAGCGGCGGCATTTCGCGATAGCCCATGCGCATGCGTGCCGCGCTCCACACCCGAGACGTAATCAGGTTGCGGTATAGGGAGCTGGCTAGGGGATGTGGGAGTACGCCGATCATTTCCGCCGGGTTCCAGTCCGGCATGACGCCCCAGAGCGTACGCTGACCGAAAAGGCCCGGCATGGCATCAAAACGCTGGTGGATAAAATGCGAGATATTGTCAAGCACAGCGTCAAGGCCCTCACCACTGCCCGACCACTGCTTGCTGGCCGCGATGGGTCGCACTTGCAACAGGTGAACCACATGCTCGGCGTCCATGCAGAATTCTATGTCCAAGGCGTCGGACGCGCAAAGTTCTTCCAGACGTTTGGCCAGAGCCACAAAAGCACGCAGCCGGGAAGAATCAAAATCCTGCTCGCGCACACCTCTGTAAACAAAGACCGTCTTGCTCGTACCCGTGCCGCCGGTGATGGTGTCCGTGCGCCCGGATTCGTCGTCATAGTTGATGACGTAGTACGGCGTGCCATCGGCCAAGACTCGCGTCATGATTACGCCTGTGACCGCAACATGGGGGATCATGGCCTGGATGAGAACTTGATCCTGCGGATCAGTTTCACCATATGAGGCGATGACCTTGTCAATGGCAGCGGTAAGGGCGGCAGGGTCGGATGCGTCGATGTTGAGCAGGGAGAGATAGGCTCCGGCGGCGGAGGCTTCCTCGGCATCTTCGCGTAGGCAGGAGGAACGCACGGCGACGTGAAGCAAGGGTGGATTGGATGAACTACAAAAGGTGGAAAGACTGTCAAGGATGCCTGCGGGATCATCCTGCATTGCGCTACGGTGAACGAGGTCAGTGGTGGGATGGACAGCTCCGGGAAAGATGCCAACGTCTCTAGAGTGTGTGCTTTGGAGGTAAAGACGAAGGGGGGATTTTTCATCAGGAACCCCTAGTGTTACTCTGGGAGCGAGAAACCGCCAGCAGAGACGTATCTTTCAATGGGCTTTTCTTTTTGCTTCTCAGCGACTTTTTGTGTGGACTCCATGCCCGACACCTCACTGTTCTGCGCATGATTTGGCAAAAATTCGGCGATTCGTCGCAGTTCAGCCCAAAGTTTTTCCTGGCCTTGTGCCAACCGTTGTTCTTCTATTTTACGCTGTGCAGTAAGAACGTTCTGTTCAGCAGCAAGTTCCTTAGCCAGTTCCTTGACCTTCGCATCCAGTTGGGAAGCAAGACTTTGCTGCTGTGTCTCCAAGAGCGTCTTCAGTTCTTTCAGTTCTTGAGCCAGGGTATTTTGCCCTTGGGCCAAATGCTGCTCCGCCGTCTCGCGCTTGGCATTCTGTCGCTTACGGATGGCGGCCTGATCTTTGATCTTCGTATCCAGTTGGGAAGCAAGACTTTGCTGCTGTGTCTCCAAGAGCGCATTCATTTCCTTCAGCTCTTGGGCCAAGGTATCTTGCCGTTCAGCCAAATGCTGCTCTGCCGCCTCACGTTTCGCGTTTTGTGAAGTGCTTGCAGCGGTCAAAGCCTGGAGCTTTGTCTCTTGGGATACAGTTATTGATCTCAACTCAGAAGTGAAAAAGCGCTTTAGGGCTTCAGATGCATTGTTGATGTTCTTTATATCTTGGGAAATCTTTTGCAGTCCTTCTGTCAAGCGCCGTTCAAATGTCTGCTGCTGAACAATTGAATTTTTGTGATCAAGCGCCAGGGCTTTTAGCTTTGCCTCTATTGCTGAAGCAATAGATTGCGTCGTTGTTTCTGTAAATTCTTTGATATTCTGAACATCTTTTGTCAATTTATCATGAGCATCATTTAACTGCGATACAGTAGATTCGTGCGCAGTATTTTGATTTTCACAATCAATTGCCAGTGCATGCAATTTTGAATTCATCTCTGCAATTATTGATTCTGTCATCTTTGTTGCAAGTAACTTCATTTCATTGGCAAGATTTTCTTGATCTTTGGCAAGATTTTTCTCAGCAGTAATTCTTTCTGAATTGATTATCTGCAAGTCATGTTCAAGGATTATTTGTTTTTCATTTTGGTAATCTAGTCTTTTTTCTGTATTAAATAATAGTGGATGAAAAGATGGTGTAGATGAAGATAAACCATCAATTTTATCTGAATATCCAAAATTTTCAAAATCAGCTGCATATTTTTCTGCAACCATCTTGGCTGTTTCTGGAGTGTAAATTTCTTTCAGCGGTATATGTATGCTACTACTATTTAGATGTATATT
>JAFTCE010000158.1 GCA_017454855.1 Desulfovibrio sp. | reverse complement strand
GGCAGCACTAACCTATTCCTTTATACCTATTGTAATGACAACGTGGGCAAGCCAGCGTGATTGCTGACTTGCCCCTTCCTTTATCATACTAGCACACGCTCAGCTAGATGCGGTTGTTTGGACGCTTACGCGAAAAGCAAGTTTTGTTGCTCCACATCCAGAATCTTCTGAATTTTTGTCGGCTGAATTTTTTTGTTTATCCCGGTAACTGTAATATAGATATCATTAAGTGGTGATGCTGGACGTTTATAATCAATAGTGAGCAATGGCCATTCATAAGTATCGAGTGTAACAATTACGTTTTCATTAGCAATGGCAGAATCCATCATTAGCAACAAACAAATGCATGACATTATAAGATTTAGTGGCATTGATTTCTCCTATTGCACGTTGTATTTAATCTCGTTTGTTTTGAGAAAATTTATGATGTCTTTTGAAGTATACGAAACGTAATATCGTCCATTTTCATCACCCAACATAAATGTATTTATGCCAATAACATATCCTTTTACATTAACAAGAGGTCCACCACTGCTGCCAGGAGATATTTTTGCGCTATGGACGAGAATACTTGTGACCCCGTTGCGGATGACATTGATTTCCCCTGATGTTGACACAACTTCCGGCAAGCCATTCCATTGTATCATGCCTACAAGAATACCAGGATATCCCCATGCATATACCTTGTCATTTCTTTTGATACTTGTAGTGAGCGGCAAGGGGACAGCAACATCCTTACCAACATCCAGTGCAGCAAAGTCCATAGAAAGTTCTTGTGAAATGGCAATAATACGCGCAGTGTAACTGCCGATAATCCTGTTACCGAGATTGATGACATGGGCATTTCTAATAACATGCCTGTTTGTAATTACCGTTCGCCCATTGACAAAGAAGCCACTTCCACATGTGTACTTGCCGTCAGGCAGTATGCCGACGATGATGACAGTGCTTTTTTCAACATCTCGCATCCAATCTACGGAAGAAGATTGCTGGGGCGAAACAGACACGGACGGATGGTTTGGGACTGTAAGGACATTTTTGGATGAGTGGACGAAAAAAATGAGAAGGGCTGCAGCAGCGATCACACCCATGATGTAAAATAGTGTATTGTCCGAGGCCCGTTTTGTAGTAACGACGGGGCATTTGATCTCAATGCGCGATATGATATCAGCCCCAGCAATATTCACGTTGCCTAGCCTGATTCTGCTGGAAGTCGTTATGTGCTTCTGTTTGATCTGAACGTTGTCGACGAATGTGCCGTTCTTCGATTGGAGATCGCGCAGAAAGAATGTCCCGTCGGACAGCATCTCAACAGAACAATGCTTCCGTGATACGCTTTGATCAGAAAAGATTACATCGCATTCCTTGCTGCGACCAACAGTAACTGTCAGGAGTGCATGAACTTTGCCGCCGACAACGGGCTTTCCAGTCAAATCTGTACCGCACGAGCCGCAGAATCTTCCCCCGGGGACAACGACTTTATGGCACTTCGGGCAAAGCATATCTACAACTTGTCTGGTGCATCTTCAATGGGAACTGGCATGTGTTCAGGAACTCTCGTCACCTTTCTCGGAGCCGGGCGCTGCGGCATGTTGCGAGGTACAGAATACCGCACAGCGTTTCGCTGTTGTAACAGATGTTCCTGATTTTTTTGAAGCTGCTCTATATACTGCTGCCATTGTACCTGGCTGATTTGATCCAGTAGGATACGGGCGTCACGATGGCCATTATTGGCAGCGGCCTGAAGCCAATAAAAAGCGTTTTGAGGATTCTTACGTATGCCGTTGCCAAAAAGTAATGCATGGCCGATGATATATTGTGCATTCGAGTCCCCGTACCGCGCACCTTGTTGTGCCAGATGCAGCGCATAGTTAAAATCCTTTCGTACTCCCAATCCAAAATAATAGCAACGAGCTAGATTTACCTTGGCACCATAAAATCCTTGGTTGGCAGACTTTTGATAATACTCTATGGCCGCTGCATAATTGCCTTGCACCTCATAATTACAACCGAGGTTATTATCATCAATTGCCGCATTAATTAACGAAACGTAATGATTTTTACTCGTACAGCCTATGATGAATAAAAATATTAGACTTAAGATGAAATTTCTCTGCATGGTTTCCAACTTAACTGCCAAAAAGCGACAGGCACTACGTTTCATATTCAGGAATTACTGTATCTTTTCACTCGCTACGCAGACATAACCAATAGTAAATGTTTTTAGCGCATAGACCTTGCCATCGTCAGTGTATTTTCGTAGCTATTCAGTAGCCCATCATGTGGAAGGCTGTTATGTGACAAAAAGTTTGTGCTTCTCAATTGGAGGGAATTTTTCCACCCTGAATCCGTGAGTACCCTAATAAAAATTTCCATAATATATTGAAAATAAAGACAAAAACATATTCATACCTTTCACCCCTTGGGTGAAGGATGAGAAGAAAAATCAAATGTAAAAATATTCAATAATTTATATTAATTATAAATTCGATAATATTGTTTTATTTTTCAATTATAATAAATTATTCACGGATTCATGTCAAGATGAACACACTAAAGACAGCTTATTTTCGTCGTTTACTATACAAATACTTTAGTACAAGCAGATTTCTTACCCTTCGTGACATTACGAAAACACACATATTTTTTTGGCCGTTACCGTTTTCTCACAGTTTCAGCCAGACGACTTCCTACTTGCGGAAGGTGTCATCCACATCTCCACCACGGCGATCCATATCTTCCTCAATGCGCCTTTTCCAATCATTCGGAAGCCTCGAAGAGCTAAAACGCACATGGCGTATGGCATCATGCATGACATCATAGTTGAGGACCGTTCCATCTCTGTCGCGCAGATATCTCACAGCGCGGTTGGCCCTTATGCCTATTGCCGCTGCTTCGCTGATGGCATCCATATTGGCACCTAGGAACAAAAATTCCCAGCCATACCTTCTTTGCTGTCGCTCTACCTTGTACTTGATTTCGGCATATCTGTAACGTCGGCTGGCATTCTCCAAACCGTCCGTGGTGATGACAAACAGGGTCTTTTCGGGCCTTTCCTCGTCAGGGGCGTGCTTGTGGATATAGCCAATGTGTCGGATGCCTCCCCCAAGAGCATCGAGAAGAGCTGTTGTGCCCCGCACAAAATATTCCTTTTCGGTCAGCTCCGGCACGCTCTCCAGCGGGACGCGGTCATGGATGACCTCAATGACGTCATCGAACAGCACCGTGGAGACAAGAGCCTCACCGCCGTCTTCTTTCTGTCTGTGGATCAGATTATTGAACCCGCCAATGGTGTCTTCCTCCAATCCATGCATGGATCCGCTTCTGTCCAGGATAAAAACGATTTCAGCCAAACCCTGTTTCATGGTGAATTCCCCCTTGATGATGTCGAAGGCTTTGTACCAAACGCAGGGGGGGGTGAGTTCGCCTGTCAGGCGATATGAAAAAATTTTTTGTCATCGACCGAGCAGCGGTTGCCCAAAGGTAAACAAGGTTTCATTGATGGTATAGATATCGTACTCTCCCCGTTTGATGAAATACTCCACGATAATGTCTGCTTTGTTGCTTTGAGAGAGGGCATAGCCTGCCCGTCCGATAAAATCCTTTGTCTCGTCAATGTTGAGTTTCAGGGCAACGGCAAAGGCCAAAGCCGTTGCCTTGCTGGGGTGATAGTCGGGATTATTGCGAATTTTCGAAAAATGCTTGGCATCTACATTAGCGCGCTTGTACACTTCCGCACCCGTCTTTCCTTTGCTTTCCAAGAGAGCAAGCAGCTTTTGGGAAAAGCTTTCGCCAATCCGGTTCAGGGAAGCTTCAAGGCTTGGCGCTTTGGGGTTAGGCCGGGAACGCCTTACGGGATATTTTTCCAGGCAGGTTTCTACCGGCAATCCCCTCGTCTGTCTGTAGTGCCGGGCATCCATGCGAAACTCTTCCATCAATCGCTTCTCCACGAACCTGTCATCGATATAATTCCGCACATCATTAAAGAGAGTCGTGGAAATCGTGAAGCAATCGCGGTTAAAGACCACGAGATACACATCCAGCTCATGGTTCCGCAAGAAGGCGCGGATGGCCTGGGTTGCAGTGACAATGGCAATTTCCGGCGGGCAGCCGTACAAGCCTGCCGATATGAGAGGGAAGGCGATAGAGCTGCATGCATGCTCTACGGCAAGCTGAAGCGAATGTTCATAGCAACTGGCGAGAACTTCCCGCTCCCCCTGATTGCCCCCCTTCCAGCGAGGGCCTACCGCATGTATGACATGGCGTGCGTGCAGATGGTAGGCAGGAGTGATGGCGGCTTTACCCCGGTCAATATCGCCGATTTCCTGCCGTGCCTTCAGAAGTTCCGGCCCTGCCTTGCTGTGGATGGCATAGTCAACCCCGCCACCTACGATCGGACGGGGATTTGCCGTGTTCACAATGGCATCCACGCGCATTTCCGTTATATCATTGCGGACGATTTTCAAAGGCATATGTTGTTTTCAACCTCAAACAACGGCATGTTGTGGGACAAGCATTTATAGCAGGGAGAACTGTTACCCCTTCGCCTCCGGGCAGTGGTGTCCGTGCTGCAAATTGCCGTATAGTCACCGTCTTGAATGCAATAATATTCCAAGGAATGCAAGGGTGCTAGCGGCGCAAGGTAGTGTCAAAATTTTTGCGCACTTTCTGAAGCCCTAAGTGGTATGGTGTCTCCTGTCTCAAAATGAGACCGTCTGCCGTGCATAGGTTGGTAGGTCTCTCTATGCTGCCATGTATCTCATGGCCTATCATACAGTATTTTCGTCACCTAACTCTGCGTATCCGCTCACGGGGGCGTCATCTTGAAGTGTACCCCATGTCAAGGACAGATTTGAAGTTTAGGGGTTGTCGCATCCTCTTTTTGTGTTATGGTCAGCCTGCTTTACCGATAGGGAGGATAGGGCATTTTACTCAACCCCCGTCCTTGTCGCGCAGGGCATACCGCAAGGCCGGAACCCCCAGGCCCAGTCGGTATGCCGTAGCGGCTAGGGAGTCGGCCTCCGGGCGCGTGTATGTGCGCCCTTCAAGCACATAGCGCTTGGACGCAAGCTCTTCGCCCATGACGCGCATACGCGCAGCCGCACGGGGCAGCACGACGCGCTCCAAGGTTTGCAGACGTAGGCCCAGCGTATGCGTGTGCCGCAGCACGGCCCGGGCCACTACGTCCTGATGCACGGGCAAACAAAGGACGCGCAACAACCCCGCAGGACGGTTTTTCTTGCCCACGCCCGGCAACCAGAGAACGTCCAGCACTTCCGACAGGGCCATGAGCGCCGTCAAGGCCAGACCGAGATCTTCGCCGTTCAAATGATCCAAATGCGTCTCGATCTGGGTAACGGGTTCCCGCCCTCCACAGGCATGGTCTGCGGCCTCTGGCCTGGTCTGACGCAAAAGGAGCGCCCGAACAGCGCCGCCCTGTCCGACCGAACCGTAGCCAAGGCCCAGGGCCACGGGCACACCCTGCGGACCTGGCGCGTACTCGTCAACGACCACATCCAGCAGGGCCGCAGCCAGGGGCGTGACTGGCCCAGCCTGGCCGGAGACAACGGGCTTGCCGAGGAGGAGCTGCGCCGTGACCGCCGCCTGCCCGACTGGCAAATCCCTGCCTGACGCCAAAGAAGGCCAGGGCAGGGCCGAGGCCGTGACGCGCCGCACTCCTAGCTGTTCCAGGCCAAGGCAAATGCCAAGTGCCAGCACGACCATGTCTGCCTCGGCGCTTTTCAGGCAGACGTCTTCCGCAGGACAGCCCAGAACCGTAGACATGGCCTCGGCCAGGACATCCAGTGCGGTCAGAACGTGGCGCAACACGACTTCAGATAAGGGCAGATGCAGCACAAAAGACTTGAGACCTTCAGAGCTTGTCGCTGGACGCGCGTCACCGTCCCAGGCCAGGGTGACGCAACGGCCAGGCCCCATATCCCGCAGCACCTGCTCCACAACCAGGCGACAGGCCAAGCCAGAGGCCCGCAACGCGCCCTCCAGCGGACGGAAATCCGCGCCCAGATGCGCCAGCGCGGCCAGTGCAGTATGTCCGTCCATGCCGCAGGTGCAATCGAAATAGATGTCCTGCCCCAAATCCATGTCCAACCTCCTGGAAGTACTCTCGGCAAAAAGCCCTAACGCTCGCCAGAACGTCGGCTCGTGGCGGCAAACCTACCATGCTTCTGGCAGAAGTTTACTGTGGCGTATAGTTGATGCCAGCGCGTTGGGCCTGTTCATGCTGCAAGCGCCGTTTGATGTGATAGACGCGTCCATCCTTGCGAAACAAGGCTCCCGTCTGTTTGAAGACAAAGGAAACTCCAGCACTCACACACTGTCGGCGTATGTCCAACACCCAAGCGTAGTCACACATCCGGGCCTGAGGGCCTGACTCTCCGCCCACGGTCACGTGTTCGCACCACTGGCCAAGTCCATCCCGAAAATCTATCTTTCCTAACAAGGGTTCGCAGATGATGCCTTTATGCCGCAAGGGCAAGCTGCGCAACAAGGGCAGGCGTTCGTCAGCGCGGCGCTGGTTCTCCATCGTGCAGTAGATGGTGACATTGCCGTACCCATCGGCCCAGTCCGCAGGCAATGCCTGCCGGATGCGTTCCGGCCTTTTTGTGACAATGGTGAAGGCAAGATCCTTGCGCTCGCGCATCATCTGCCATGCCTCTGCGCGCCAGACATCGGCTTCCTCGAGGAAAAAATCCGACGTGAAACACGTCCAGAGCAATGTCCCCGCCGGTATCGTATACGCTCCGCGCCTGTTCCGGCGCAAGGGCAAATCAAAGGCAGCAGTCTTGCGTACTCTGTTGGCGTCGATGCCGTTCTCGGCATCTCGCCGAAACACATAGCAGCGCTGACAGCCTTCGCTCTTCCTGTGGCAGCCGTGCCACAAATTCCACATTTCGCTTCTGGCCATGTCCACACCGACTGTTCAAAGCCCAGTGCCATAGACACAATCATGGTCGCAAAATTTCAGGCCAGCTAGGGCGAAGCCCCCCTGCGGACTTGTCTCGCGTCACCATCTTGTGTATACCAGGACACACAGAGCTGTACGCTCATGGCAAAGCATTTGCGGCAATTCGACACTGCGGAGGAAAGCATGCCCGTACGAGACTGGATGACGACCGAGGTCGTCAGCGTTGGACCAAATACCCCGCTGCTCAAGGTGGGCAAACTTATGAAAGACCACCACATCCGGCGCGTTCCCGTCGTGGACGAAAAAGGCCAGGTAATCGGCATCATTTCGGATCGCGATGTCCGCGACGCCTCGCCCTCCAAGGCCACAACGCTGGATATGTACGAACTGCACTACCTGCTTGCCGAAATCAAAGCCAAGAACATTATGACCCCGCAGCCCATCACCGTCAAACCTGGCGACTCCATTGAACGCGTGGCCCTGATCATGCAGGAAAAAGCCATCGGCGGTCTGCCCGTAGTTGACGACACGGGCAAAATGGTTGGCATTATTTCTGATCACGATGTCTTTGCCGCCCTTGTGGACATCACCGGCGTACGCCTGGGCGGACTGCTTTTCGCCGTGGAACTGCCGGACGAACCCGGCACGGCGCGGCCTGTCTTTGACGCCCTGCGCGCTCATGGCGCACGCATTCTCTCCGTACTCACGGCTGTTAAGGATAACGGCATCCGCAACCTGCACATTCGTGTGCGCTCGCTGGAAACGCAGACAGAACAATCCCTGCGCCAGTCCCTGGAGTCCATGTGTGCAATTCTCTACTGGCAGCGCTGAAAATATGTCGGGGCTGAACGCCGTGTGAACCGGATACGCCGCCCCAAAGCCGCTGCCAAGACATACGAAAATTGAATGGGACTTGCCATTAACCGGCGTTTACTGTATAGTGGAATTGTTTTTGAGGGCTTCATTTTTGATAAAAATTCCTTTGTGGTATGAAACTTCCCCTTCAGGGGAGAAAATAGGCTTGACGTACGACGAAGCCGATGGCAACCTTCTTCGTAACTCCCCCTTAACGGAGGAGCTATCCGAGCGGTTCGTATCCACGGGTGATGAGGTCGGTTGGTGGATGGAGTCAACCGTGGATTTTAACCACTGAGGATTCGACCGGGTTGGCCCGGTTGCACAACGTCTGGACATTTTGTCCCGGCGCATTGAAACATAGCGTCCAAGGAGGACACACGCATGGCTGAGATCACCTACAAGGGAAAAAGCTTTGAAGTTGACGAGGACGGTTTTCTGCTGCGTTATGACGACTGGTGCCCCGAATGGATGGAGTATGTGAAAGAATCTGAGGGCATTGCTGAAATCACGCCTGACCATCAGAAAATCCTGGATTTCCTGCAGGACTACTACAAAAAGAACGGCATTGCGCCCATGGTGCGTATCCTTTCCAAAAACACCGGCTACAAACTGAAAGAAGTCTACGAACTCTTCCCGTCCGGTCCCGGCAAGGGCGCCTGCAAAATGGCTGGCTTGCCCAAGCCGACAGGATGTGTGTAGTCCTTGTGACCTTGTAATGCAAAAAAGCGGAAGCCTAGCCTTCCGCTTTTTCTTTCTTGCGCCGCACGACTGACCGCGTGGCGAACGCGGCGAGTGGCATGGTCAGCCTCTCGATATCTGCATCCTTACGGCGCAAACCCTTTACGCCGCAGGAGAAAAAGGTATCGCCCGGCCATGAACGTCAGTACTGTTTTCAAAAAAACCGCCCTCTTTCTGCTGGTAATTTTTTTTCTGGCCGCGCTCTTGGCGGGCAGTGCTGTGGCCATGCTCTTTTATTGGGCTTCACGCGATCTGCCCGATTTGAATCGCATTGCCGAATACAAGCAACCGCAGGCGGCGATATTTTTGGCCCGCGATGGTTCGCTCCTGGGAACCCTCTATCATGAGAAACGCTTTCAAATCACGTTAAAAGAGATGTCGCGCCATGTCCCTCTGGCCTTCCTGGCTGCCGAGGATGACGCTTTCTACCACCACATGGGCGTAGATCCTGTTGCCATTGTGCGTGCGGCCATCAACAATTTCCGCAAGGGGGCAAAAAAGGAAGGCGCCAGCACCATCACACAGCAACTCATCAAGCAGCTCCTGCTCACTTCCGAACGCAGTTACACGCGCAAGATGAAGGAAGCTATTCTCGCCTGGCAACTAGAAAAGACCTTCACCAAGGATCAAATTCTGACCATCTATCTCAACCAGATTTATCTAGGGGAACATTCTTACGGCGTGGAAGCAGCAGCCCGCACCTACTTCGGCAAGCATGCCTCGGACATCACCCTGGCCGAGAGCGCCGTTTTGGCGGGCCTGCCCAAGGCCCCAAGTACATACAATCCTTTTCGCCGTCCCCTGGAGGCCAAGAATCGCCAAATGTATGTGCTGGGCCGCATGCGCGACCTCAAATGGATTTCGATCGAAGAGTACGAACGCGCCGCCGCAGAACCTTTGGTTTACTGGAGCATGCCCGAGAACACCGCTGGACCTGCCCAGTGGTATTTGGAAGAGGCCAGACGTCTGCTCATCGAATTCTTTACGGAGTCCAATCTTAAGGCTCTTGGCGTGTCAACGCACAAATACGGCGAAGATTTCGTCTACGAAGCCGGTCTCGTGGTGCGCACCGCCATGGATCCCGTACATCAGACCGCTGCTGGGGCCGCCTTACGCAAGGGCCTGGAAGACGTGGACAAACGCCAGGGCTGGCGCGGTCCATTGGCGAAACTGGATGCTGAGCGGCAAAAAAAATTTTCTACCAGCGGCGGCTTTTCTCCCTATGACCTTGGCGGGGGCAACTGGGTCAAGGCCATGATCTCAGGTTCTGACGCCAAAGGGATTCGCGTGCAGCTGGGTTCGGGATATACAGGCTTCATCCCTGCATCCAGCATGGCCTGGGCGCGCAAAATCAGCCCTAAAGCACCTCCTTCCGTCAAGGCAGCGCGCCAATTCGTCCCGGGGGATGTCATCTGGGTTACCGCCGCCCATGCTTCCCAGCCAGCCGCAGAGGACAAAAAACGAAGCAAGGGCGATGCCGCCCAGCCAAAATCCGCAGCCTTTGACCCGGCAATGGCCAAGCCTGGCACGCCCATTCCTTTGCGCCTACAGCAGGAACCCCTGGTACAGGGTGCCATTGCCTCGGTGGAACCGCAAACCGGCGATGTGGTGGCGCTCATCGGCGGCTATCAATTTGGCGAAAGCCATTTCAACCGCGCTACTCAAGCTCGGCGCCAGCCCGGCTCTAGCTTCAAGCCCGTTGTGTATTCCACGGCCATGGATTTTGGCTTCACACCTTCATCCACAGTCTTGGATGCGCCCTTTGTCTATGTCAACCCCTACACCAATGAAGTTTGGCGTCCTTCCAATTTCGAACACAACTACAAGGGTGCGATGCCTCTACACACGGCATTGGCTCTCTCGCGCAATACCTGCACGGTGCGCGTAGCGCAGCAGGTGGGCATCGCCAATGTCGTAGACAGAGCCAAGGCCCTAGGCTTGGAACCGCACTTTCCCAGAGAATTGTCCATCAGCTTGGGGGCCGTGGCCGTTTCGCCGCTCAACCTCACCCAGGCATATGCCGCTTTTGCCAATCAGGGCCTCGGCGTGCGCCCGCGTATCATCACCTCCATCACCGATGCCCAGGGCCGTACGCTCTACAAGCAGGATGTGGAACACTGGCAAGCCATCAGCCCCCAAAATGCCTACATCATGGCTACATTACTCAAGGAAGTTGTCAATGCGGGCACCGGTGGACGGGCACGCATCGAGGGACGCGTCATCGCCGGCAAGACAGGCACGACCAACGACACCCATGATGTCTGGTTCATAGGCTTTTCCCCCTACCTTGTCACCGGCGTCTACGTGGGCTACGATCAGGTTGACAGCCTGGGACGTCAGGAGCAGGGTGGACGCACTGCAGCCCCCATCTTCCGCCAGTACCGCTTGCAGGTGGAAAACCGCTATCCGGCAGATGATTTTGCCATGCCGGAAGGCATTGTTATGTCAGGCGGCCTGGCCTATCGCTCGGACATGCCCCTAAGGGGAGACTCGGCCATGGAAGGAGCCAGTGCAGATGCCGCAACGGTCGATACTGCCGACGAAGGCGAAAACCTCATGCGTCAGTTCTGACAGCTTGCGGAGCTGGCCAACGGCCTGTCAAGGAGTAGTATGATTCCTTACGGAAGCCTTGTTGTCTACGTCACGCCAATGGGACGCCGCTACGTCAAAAGGCTTACCAATGGTCAGGACTGGCATGGCAATGACGGCATACTCTACGCCGCCGACGTGGCCGAGGCAGAATTCGGCGCAGTGCTGCGCACACACCAGGGCGTTCCAGTGCAGATTCAGGAAGCCACGCTCAGAGATCGCCTCAAGGGCATCAAGCGCCAGACGCAGATCATCTATCCCAAGGACATAGCCTATATCTGCCTGCACCTTGGGGCAGGCCCAGGGAGAACCATCATCGAGGCCGGCTGCGGTTCCGGAGGCTTGACAACGGCACTTTCCTGGTTCTGTGGACCCACAGGACGCGTTGTCAGCCATGACAGCCGAGAAGAATTTCTACAACTCGCCCGCCGCAATCTGGAATGGGCCGGTGTGGGCGAGAATGTGGAGCTGCACCATCGCGATGTGACCCAGGGCTTTGCCGTCAGCGGCGCAGACGCGCTCTTTCTGGACGTTCGTACGCCGTGGGAATGCCTGGAACACTGTGCCGCCGCCGTGCGGCCAGGGGCCAGCTTGGGATTTCTGCTGCCTACGGTGGATCAGGTTGGCAAGCTGCTCCTGGGACTGGAGCGCGGCTCCTTTGCCGATGTTGAAGTCTGTGAAATCCTCATCCGACGCTGGAAACCCGTGGCAGACCGCCTGCGTCCCGAAGACCGCATGACGGCGCATACAGGTTTTCTTGTCTTTTGCCGCCAGCAGGAACGTTGCGCGGATTTCGAAGCCCTTGGACCCAAGGGTACGCGCGAACGAAAACAGGAAGCGGCTCGCGTACAGCGAATGCAGGCCAATCTGACGATTTCCGCAAAAGACCCCTTAGAAAAAGAGAATTTTTGAATTCGTTACGCCAGTACGCTCTTGTAGCTTGCAAGGAACACCAAATTAAGCTATACAAAAAAGGACTCTTTTCAAATTTTTTCACCATTGGGCATGGCGTCTTCTACGCCATGCGGCAGTGAACCCCGGCAGGCGCCGGGCCGGTCCGACGGGTGTAACCCTGCAACCCGCAAACCATGGGGCAAGCTATGACGGACTCTCTGTATTCGGCTGGCGGCCACCTCGTGCCGCTTTTCGTGGGCATGGCCCTTATGCTGTACGCAGCCTGGCAAGCTGTGCGACAGCGCGACAATCCACGTGCTCTTATCCTCTGGGGCGCGCTGCACGATGCGGGCATTTTCTGCATGGCCATCGGTGCAGCCAACAGCCTTGGCAGCGTTGGCATGTGGCTCTTTGTGCTGTTCCAAGCTCTGGTCAGGCTCCTCTCATGGGCTGCCCTCAGCGGACTGACTCCGCTGGGCTTATCGTCCAAAGCCACGCTGGATGACCTGCGCGGCTCGGGAAAACGTCAACCCTGGACGGCCGCTTGCTACGGTCTGGGCATGTTGGCCGCTGTGGGTGGCTCGCCCTTCCTCGTTCCCGAGGCCAGGCTTTTCATCACCGCCGGTCTACTGAACGGCACCATCGTCTCGCTGGCAGCCACTCTTGTCATGGCGTTGGCCACAACGGTCTTTGTCTGGCTCTATGTGGATGCCGTGCGTAGGGTCGCCCTAGAGACGCCCTCGGAAGAGGCCCCGTGGGCAGCGCATGGCGGCAATGCCTTTATTGTGTTTGCGCTTGCCGCACTTGTGGCCATCATGGGACTTTTCCGCGGCCCCATCGCCGACATGATAGCGCAGGCCAATGCCGTCTCCCTGCCCCACGAAGCCGCGCATCCGGCTTTCTGGTGTTTTTACGCAGGCGCCTTTATCACGGGCATTGCCTTTTTGATCAAATGCGACAAAGCTCCCTATGTGGGCGTAGGCTTCTCGGCCTTGGCCCTGGCGGCCAGCCTTGCCGCATCGAGTACTGCGCAGGGCAAGCTGTTCCTCGTGATGATTGGCGTCGTCGCCCTTGTCGTCAGCATTTACTCCGTGGGCTACATCCGCGAAGGCAAGGGCCGCTATTGGTTCTTCCTGCTGCTCACCTTCGCCTCCCTGGCTGGCATCGTCACATCCTCCGAAACAGGAAATGTATACGGCTACTGGGAACTCATGACCTTCGCCTCCTACTTTTTGGTGGTGCATGAGGACAACCGCACAGCCTATGACGCCGGTCTCAAATACTATGTCATGTGTGCCGGCGGCGCACTCTTCATGCTGCCCGCCCTGGTGCTGCTTGGGGCCGACTCACTGCCGTCCGGCTTGTTACAAGTGGCCTTTGCCCTCTGTCTGGCAGGCTTTGGCGTCAAAATGGGTCTTGTGCCCTTACACTCCTGGCTGCCAGATGCCCATCCGGCCGCACCTTCATCGGTTTCCGGTCCCCTGTCTGGTATCATAACCAAGATGGGCGTCTTTGGCATTGTGTCCATATTGCTCATGCGCCCCGTAGCCACAGGACTGCCAAGTTTGTTCGGTCTTTCCTGGCTTGGTGGAGGTCTGGTGGCGGCCGGCGCGGCCACGCTGGTTCTGGGCGAACTCATGGCCCTGTATCAGCAGGACATCAAGCGCATGTTGGCCTACTCCACCCTGGGGCAAATCGGTGAAATCGCACTTGTGCTGGGCATTGGCACATGGCTGTCCACTTCCGGTGCCCTGTGGCACATGCTCAACCACGCCATCATGAAAGACCTCCTCTTCCTTGGAGCAGGCGCTCTCATTTTGCGCGCTGGCAGCCGCAAGCTGTCCGATATGCGCGGCCTGGGCCGACAGATGCCCATAACCGTGGGCTGTATGGCCGTGGGCCTGGTGAGCATCATGGGACTTCCGCCGTTCGGTGCCTTTTACAGTAAGTTCATGATGATTCAGGCGGCCACATCCGCCGGTCATATTTGGCTTGCGGCCCTCATCTTGCTCGGTTCACTCGTGGGACTGATTTACTACACGCGCATCCTGAAAACCTTGGTTTTCGAGGAGCGGCCAAGCGATCTTCCGACGGTCACCGAAGCCCCTGTCTCCATGCGTACAGGTCTGGTGGTGCTTGCGGGCATTTGCCTCATACTGGGGCTAGCGCCGCAACTGCCCATGCAGCTCGTGGCACCTGTGGCTTCACTCTGCTTCACGCCCGACGCGAGCGACGCAGCCGTGATGACCGCCATGAATGTATCCTGGCCAATTTACGTCATCGTCCCGGTCTTTGGTGCAATTCTACCCGCCATTTTCTACCGCGAACGCCGCAAGGCCGGCTGGACAAGCGTGGGGGTTTTGCTGCTTACCGCGCTCCTGGTCGTGCTTTTCGGTCGCAACTTGGATACGCTTTCCTTCTGTTTCGCCCTCATTGTGCCGCTCATGGGCGCGGTGAACATGGGCTATGCTTTGGGCTACATGGAACATAGCCATCGGCAGTGGCGTTTTTACTGCGCCTTTACGGCCATGGTCGGTGGTCTCGTGGGCATGGCAGCCAGCCAGTACATGTTGAGCTTCTTCCTTTTCTGGGAAATCATGAGTTCGTGGACCTTGTACCTGGCCATTGCCCATGAAGGCGACAAAGATTCCCTACGCGAGGCATTCAAATACTTTACGTTCAACGTCTTTGGTGCTGGTTTCATTTTCGTGGGCATGTGTCTTGTGGGTCCATTCATGCCCTTCAACACAAGTCTGCTGAGCGAAGGCGCACCCGCCATGTCACATGGCGCGGCGTGGCTTGGCATGGCTCTGCTGGCCGCAGGTTTTGTGATGAAGGCAGCGCAGCTACCCTTCCGCATTGACTGGCAGATGCACCCGGCCCTGGCACCCACGCCCGTTTCCGGCTACATCTCCTCAGTTCTGTTGAAGAGCGCCATTCTCGGTCTTATCAAGCTGTTCATGCTGCTTGGCGGCGGCTACATGCTCTCCGGCGTCTTAGCTGGGCTGGAGCAAAATGCCATCAGCGTGGCCGTCATGTGGATAGGTGGCATCACCATCATCATGGCAGCAGTGCAAGCGCTGCGCACCAACGTCCTCAAGCTGGTCTTCATCTACTCAACGGTAAGCCAGCTCGGCTACATGGTGCTGGCCGTGGCAGCTGGTGGAGTCCTGGGGTATGCGGGCGGAATGCTGCACGTCATAAACCATGTCTTCTTCAAGGATCTGCTCTTCCTCGTGTGCGGTGCCATCATGTTCGCCACACACAGAGAAACCTTGGAAGATCTCGGCGGCATCGGACGTAGAATGCCCTTTACCATGGCCATGTTTGCCATTGCCGGACTTTCGGTGGTTGGTGTGCCGCCCACGAGCGGCTTCTCTTCCAAGTGGCTTATCTATCACGCCCTTATGCAGGCCGGGCAGCCCTTCCTGGCACTCCTTTCCCTGGTGGGCAGTGTGTTGACCATGGCCTACATCGCCAAGTTCCTGCATTCTGCCTTCCTTGGGCAGCCGTCGACAACTCTGGACGATGTGCGTGAAGTTCCCCGCGTGATGCGCGTACCTATGGGCATTCTGGGCCTTGGTTGCGTCATCACCGGCATCTTCCCTGGATTAGCCCTTGGACCCATCAACAGCGTCCTTTCCGAATATGGCTTTGCGCCATTGGAAGTGGGCATTTCCGGCGTTTTGAGCGGCCCGGGTACATGGAACGCCACTGGCATGTTTGTAATGATGGCCCTGGCTTTCTGGCTTGGTCACAAGTTTGTCATGCGTTACACGCATTTGCGTGAAACCGACGTACATAGCTGCGGCCTGCCGCCGGAGACCTCCACCAGCCGCATGGGTTCTGCGAGCATTTACGGGGACATCCTCCGCCTGATCGGCGGTGAAAAGACCGCCAAGGAGAACCGCTGATGAGCGACACACTGCTTGCCATATTGCATATGTGCGTCTTTCCGGGCGGGGCCTTTGCCCTGCTGGTGGCCATGTTCTTCAAAGGACTTGACCGCCGTGTTGAGGCAAGGCTGCAACGCCGTGTGGGTCCGCCTTTGACCCAGCCCTGGATAGACATTGCAAAACTGCTGACCAAGGAAACCCTGATACCCAAGACTGCCTGCCGCTCGGCCTTCCTACTGGCACCGGTCTTCGGCTTCACGGGCATGGCGGCCTGCGCGGCCTTCATACCTGTACCAGGAGTTTTTGACGGGCTGTTTAACATGGGCGACCTGCTTGTCATCTTTTATCTCTTGCCCATACCGGCCATGGCCATAATGCTTGGCGGTTCAGCGTCCAGCTCTCCTTTTGGTGCTGTGGGCTTTTCGCGTGAAATGCTCATGATGCTGGCGTATGAAACACCTCTGCTGATGATCCTGCTCGCCGTGGCCATGCTCACAGGCAAGGCCATGAATGGTGGCGCATGGGGTGCGGAATTCTCACTACTGAACATTGTTGCTTTGCAGCAGCAGGTAGGTTCCTTCGGCCTCAATCCGCTCATGATACCAGCGTTCCTGGCCTATCTCATCTTCCTGCCAGGAACCATGGGCGTACCGCCTTTTGATATTCCCGAAGCAGAAACGGAAATCATCGAAGGTCCACTGTTGGAATACGGCGGTCCCCTGCTGGCCATGTTCCAGATCACATCTGCGCTCAAGACCTTCGTCGTTCTGGGCCTGGGTGTTGCGCTCTTCTTCCCCGGCACCATCTGTGATATTTGGATTATCAACCTCTTCTGGTTCCTGCTCAAGTGCCTGGCGCTCATGCTGCTCTCGCTCACCCTGGTCAAGTCGGCCATGGGGCGGTACCGCATTGATCAAGCATTCCGCTTTTACGTCATTGTTCCCACGGCGCTCGCGCTGTGCAGTCTGATCCTTGTATGGGTGATGTAAGGAGGCCGCCGTGTCCTTGAATACCATGCTCAAAAAACTCTCGGTATGTTCGCCGTGGCTGTTCCGCATCAACGCTGGCTCATGCAACGGCTGTGACGTGGAACTGGCCACAACGGCTTGTATCCCGCGCTACGATGTGGAACGCTTCGGCTGCCGTTACTGCGGCAGCCCCCGGCATGCGGATGTCGTCCTGATTACCGGACCCGTAACCACGCGTGTGCGAGATCGGGTACTGCGGGTTTGGGAGGAGATTCCCGAACCCAAAGTGACGGTGGCCGTGGGCATTTGCCCCATATCGGGCGGTGTATTCCGTGAAGGCTATTCCATTGAAGGTCCTTTGGACAAATGGATTCCCGTGGATGTCAACGTTCCCGGCTGCCCGCCTCGCCCGCAGGCCATTTTAGAAGGCGTGGTTCTGGCAAAATCCATCTGGATGAAGAAACTGGGGCTGGAGGGATAGTATGGCCAGCTTTCTGAAAATATTGTTCCGCAATGTCTTGCAGGGGCCGAGTACCGATCCCTTCCCCTTGGGCGAAACCTTTACCCCAGACCGGCAGCGTGGACGGGTCAAGATCAACCCTGATCTCTGCATGGGTTGTGGCATGTGCAAGTATTCTTGCGCCGCCGGAGCCATTGATCTCCGTCCGCAACAAGACGGCAAGGGCTTTATCATTACTGTCTGGCGCAATAGCTGCTGCCTGTGCGCATCCTGTCGGCATTACTGCCCCACTGGAGCCATGACTCTGACCAATGATTGGCACACGACGCATGCTGAAGAAGACAAGTACAATATTGTTGAACAGCAGAAAATCGACTATGTGCCCTGCGCCCAATGTGGGAAACTCATGCGACCACTGCCTCGGCAGCTGGCAGAAAAGCTCTATGCGTACAACACGGAAATTGATCGCGAATTGACGCGTACGCTCTGCCCCGAATGTCGCCGCATGCTGGATGCGCGGCGCAATGCTGGCGCATTGGAAACGGCGTCCGAACAGACGCAACAGCAAACCGGCGCATAACGTCACGGCAATACGGGAGAAAGCATGCAAGAGACAATTCAAGGCAATGCCGGCGTCATTGAAGGCCTTGCGGGCCTCTGCCCCGCTGATGGCGTACGCCACTCGGTCGATGCGTATGGCAACGCTTTTCACTGGTTTCATTTGGAAAACCCGCACAAAATGACTGCTGCCGCTCCACTGCTCAAACAGGCCGGGGCGCGGCTGTGCATGATCTCGGCCTACAATCCGGAGCAAAAGGACGCGCTCAAAGAACTGTGCTACCATTTCGAGATTGCGGGTATTGTTTATAATGTAACCCTGACCATCACCGGGGAATGGCCCAAGGTGGAGTCAATCACGCCCCTCTTTGCCAACGCTGACTGGCATGAGCGCGAGATGATGGAGTTGCTTGGCGTGCCCATCAGCGGACACCCCAATCCCACGCGCCTTTTCTTGGATGAAGAATTGGATGCCGGAATCCTCAACAAAGTGGTCCCGCTTTCTGTGATGATGAACGGCGCCAGCACCACGGATCTCTGGGAACGCATTCTCAAGGACAAGGAGCAACAGGCATGACAACAACTTTCGCCATGCCTCTGGGCCCGGTGCATGTGGCCCTGGAGGAACCGGTCTATTTTCACCTCACAGTGGAAGGTGAAACAGTACACAAGGCGGAATTGACATCCGGTCACGTTCACCGTGGCATGGAGGCCATGGCCGCCAAACGTAACCTGATCAAGAACGTTACGCTTGTCGAGCGCGTGTGTTCCCTGTGTTCCAACAGCCATTCATACACATACTGCATGGCAGTGGAAAATGCCCTGGGTATGGGCATTCCACCGCGTGCCCGCTACCTGCGCGTGTTGGCCGAAGAAATCAAGCGCGTAGCCTCACACTTATTCAACCTGGCCATTCAGGCACATATTATTGGTTTTAAATCCCTGTTCATGCATGTTATGGAAGTGCGTGAAATCATGCAGGATCTTAAAGAAACTGTTTACGGTAACCGCATGAATCTCGCAGCCAACTGCATTGGCGGCGTCAAGTATGACGTCAATGCCGAACTGCTCGAGTACATTCGTACTACTGTGGACAAGGTTGAACCCCTAGCCGAGGAGATCCGTGAGATTTACGCTACCAACCGCCTGGTTCTGACCAGAACAGATGGCTTGGGACTGCTGCCCAAGGAGGATGCTCTGGCCTTGGGAGTTGTTGGTCCGGTGGCCCGCGGTTCGGATGTGCGTGTTGACGTGCGCAAGGATTCGCCCTATGCAGCCTATCCAGAACTCACGTTCAACTCCATATTTGAAAAAGGCTGCTGCGTACACTCCCGCGCTATGGTGCGCTTGCACGAGCTTTTTGAGTCTTTCAGCCTTATTCGACAATGCGTTGAACGTGTACCAGACGGTCCTTGCGTAGCTGAATGGAATACCGTTGGCGTGGCTGAAGCCACAGCGCGCACTGAGGCTCCGCGCGGAGAGGTGTTCTACTATATCCGAACGGATGGAACGGACACGCCAGCACGGCTCAAATGGCGTGTGCCCTCCTACATGAACTGGAAGGCGCTGACCGTGATGATGCGCGAGTGCAAGGTGGCCGATGTTGCCTTGATACTAAACAGCATTGACCCCTGCGTTTCCTGCACGGAACGTTAGGCGGGCATACACCCATGCATGAAGCATCTCTGGCCCAGGGCTTGTTGCACACGGCGACAAAGGCTGTTGCTGAATACAATGCTAAGCACACTGCAAAGCCTGTGCAGCGCATCGCGGGACTACACTGCGAATTGGGTTTGATATCATGCGTGGAGCTGAAAACACTGACCGCCTGTTTTGAAATGTTGGCGGAAGGAACCATAGCCGAGGGGGCGCGGTTGACCGTAGAAGTCGCCCCCCTCGCTTGCCACTGTCGCCAATGCGGACATGCTTTTAGTCTGAAAAAAAGGCTTTTTGTCTGCCCGCAGTGCGGAAACGAAAACATCCATTTCAACGGGGGCCACGGATTGACTCTCATGGCCCTGCACGTAGCATCCGAGGATACGGAACATGAATGAACATATTCAGATCCTGCCAGACAAATGCCGCGCTTGCCACCGCTGCGAAATGGCCTGCATTGCCGCCCACCACGGCATAGACATGAAGGAGGCCATGAAGCGCAAGGATGAGTTTGCCACGAGCGTGCATGTTGTCAAAACGGACGATTTCAAGACAAGTACGCGCTGCCACCAATGCGAACATGCGCCCTGCGTCAATGTCTGTCCGGCCCACGCTTTGCTTCAAGATCAGGACGGACGCATCATCTTCAGGCATGAACTTTGCTTGGGCTGCCACATGTGCGAAGCGGCCTGTCCCTATGGCGCCATTGCCTTTGACAGCACGCCCACCCGCGACGACCAGGGGGGCAATCTGCCTGCCCTGCACGCACATGCGCAAGCCGTGCGCTGTGATTTGTGCGTCGACTGGCGCAACAGCAATGGCAAAACCATTACCGCCTGCATGGAGGCTTGCCCGGTGCAATGCCTTGTGCTGGTCAAGGCTGACGGTTCCATCGTGGAAGCGCCGAAGCCGGTGAAAAAAGCTGCTGAATCCAAGGCGATTTCCGCAGACAAATCCTCGCCTTCAGCCAAAGCCGCTCCCATCGTGGAGGGAACCAAGCCGCAAGGCAGTCCAGAGGATACCAAAACTGCTGCTCCCAAGGACGAAGTGCAAGCCGCGCCCATGCCAGCGGCACAGGAGGCAAAACTGCAGGACAAAGCTGCTGAAAAAAAACCGACTGTGCAAAATGTGCCGCCCGTCAACGCGCAGGCAAAGCATGGTGACAAAAAACGCGGCAAACGCTGATTACAACCTCATTTACAGCTCTACTTGAACGGGCCGCACATGAGGCGGCCCGTTCTCTTTGTTGTCAACTAAACGCAGCGTACGCTTGGTTTCACAGGACACATTGCGGCAGTACGAAGATGTTTCCATTACGGCAGCTTGACGCGCAGTTCCCTATGGCATAGGAATTAGCTTTGTATTTGGGCAGCTACAGGAGTGTGCAACGTGGAAAACCGAGACAAGAAAAACAAAAAAGCCAGTGTCAAGCTCGCTACAAAATCCCCGCATGCAGCCTATTTTCTGCCCATGCTGGAGAGCTTTGCCGCCCGTGAAGGATTGAACGACGTCATCAAAAATCGCGTCGTCAAATCTTGTGATCTTCTTGACGCGCATGTGCCACTTTTCCCCAACGATTTCCGCAAAGAGCATGATATTTCCTGGGCATTGGCAAAGTTTGGCAGCCTGCGAGCTGAAGAGCTGGAAACTCAAGAAGATGTCCTAGCCATTGCGGGACGCATCATTTCCATGCGCTCCTTTGGCAAGGTAGCTTTTTTTCACATCATGGATCAAACAGGACGCATCCAGTGCTATGTATCGCGTGAAAACATGGAAGATGCCAACTATGCCATTGTCAAAAAGTTGGATGTGGGCGATATTGTTGGCGTTTCCGGACATCTTTTCCGCACGAAAACGAACGAGTTGACCATTTCGTGCAGGCAGGTCAAGCTTATCACGCGTTCCATGCGTCCTTTGCCCGAAAAATACCATGGTCTTACGGACATGGAAACCCGGTATCGCCAACGCTATGTGGATCTCATCGTCACACCGCGGGCACGGGAAATTTTTATCAAGCGCAGCCTTATCGTGCGTACTTTTCGCCGATTCATGGAAGAGCATGGTTTCATGGAGGTGGAAACCCCTATCATGCAGCCTCTAGCGGGCGGCGCAGCGGCGAAGCCGTTCAAAACACATCACAATGCTCTGGATTTACCGCTCTATCTGCGCATAGCCCCGGAACTCTATCTTAAACGCCTCCTGGTGGGAGGCTTTGAAAAAGTCTTCGAATTGAACCGCAGTTTCCGCAATGAGGGCATTGACACGCGGCACAATCCTGAGTTTACCATGTGTGAGTTCTACTGGGCCTATGCCACTTTTGAAGACCTCATGAACTACACGGAAGAACTCTTCGCCCATTTGGCGCAGGTCGTTTGCGGCTCTCCCCTTGTGTCCTATCAGGGAGAAATGATTGATCTCACGCCAGGGCATTGGAAGCGGATCAGCTTTTACGACGCACTGACGCAAATCGGCGGCCATGCGCCGTCATTTTACAACGACCATGCCAAGGTCAGAGATTACATTCGCTCACGTGGAGAAAAGACGGCTGACAATGAAAGCCTGCCCAAGCTCCAGGCCAAGCTTTTCGATTTGGACGTGGAAAGCAAGCTCATACAGCCGCATTTTGTCTATCACTACCCGACGGAAATTTCCCCTCTTTCACGTCGCAACGACAAACATCCTGAACTCACGGATCGCTTTGAACTCTTTATTACAGGACGCGAGCTGTCCAATGCTTTTTCGGAACTGAATGACCCTGTGGATCAACGTTTGCGCTTTGAAGATCAGGTTCGCGAGCGTCTTTCCGGCGATGAAGAAGCTCATGAAATGGATCACGACTATTTGCGCGCCCTGGAGTATGGCATGCCTCCTGCTGCCGGCCAGGGCGTGGGCATTGACAGGCTGGTCATGCTTTTGACAGACTCTCCGTCCATCCGTGAAGTCATTCTCTTTCCTTTGTTACGCCCAGAACTCTAAAATGTCTGGAACAGCGCCGTTAGCAGTATTCAATGAAATATGGAAAAAATATAAAAATAATCTTGAAAATCTGGGCAAGATGGGACAGTATGCCCCATGCGTTTCGAACTTTTCGTTGCCTTGCGTTACCTTTTTTCGCGGCGTAAGCAGACCTTCATCCACATTATCTCTGTCATGTCCATTTTGGGCGTTGCCCTGGGCGTGGGAGCTTTGGTTGTGGTTCTGGGTGTATACAACGGGCTGACCACCGACATGCGCGACAAAATTCTTGGCGCCAATGCCCACGCCATTGTCATGGCCTATGTGCCTTCGGCATTCGAGCATCACGCTGACGTGACTGAAGAGGCGCGCACCGTAGACGGCGTCACCGGGGCAACGCCTTTCATTTACACAGAGGTCATGCTCTCTGCGGGTGGTGGCGTCAAAGGCATTGTTCTGCGCGGCATTGATCCCCAAAGCGCTCCCAAAGTACTCACAATGCTAAAACAACTGCGCTCGGGTTCTACCGCCAGCCTGCAAAGGGATGACGTACCGGGCATTATCATCGGAGAAGAACTGGCCAAACGCCTGGGACTGGTTCTTGGCAGTCGGGTCAACCTGCTTTCACCCTCTGGCCAGAAAACGGCTACTGGTTATGCCCCGCGCATCCGATCTTTTGCCGTAGCGGGCATCTTCAAAACGGGTATGTTTGAATATGATTCATCCCTGGCCTTCGTCACTTTGCAAGCGGCTCGTGACGTTCTGGGTCTCCCACCGGGATACATAACAGGGGTTGAGCTGACCGTGGCAGACCTCTTCAGCGCTGATCGCATTGCTGCCGCTGTCGCTGAGAAACTAGGTTCGCCATTCTATGTGCGCTCCTGGATGGAGATGAACGCCAACCTCTTTGCCGCCCTAAAATTGGAAAAAATAGGCATGTTCATTCTCTTGGCCATGGTCGTCCTCATCGGATCTTTTTCCATAGTAGCCACGCTGGTCATGCTGGTCATGGAAAAAACGCGCGACATTGCCATTATGATGTCTATGGGAGCTACACGCAGTAAGATCAGGCGCATTTTCATCCTGCAAGGCAGCATCATCGGCGTCATAGGCACACTTCTGGGCTATGCCCTGGGCCTGGGCCTGGGCTGGCTGCTCAAACGCTATCAGTTCATCAAACTGCCCGAAAATGTCTATACTCTGGATCATTTGCCCATCAGCATCACTTTGAGCGATGTACTCATCGTCGGGGCCAGCGCCCTCTTGCTGTGCTTTATGGCAACGCTCTACCCGGCCCGCCAGGCGGCACGCCTGCAGCCGGCAGAAGCCCTGCGCTACGAATAGCAATGTCAGCGCTCTTTACTTTTCAGAATGTGGGCAAAACCTTTCCCCTGCCGGGTGGAGATTTGGAAATATTAAAAAATCTGCACCTTACCGTTCAGCAAGGCGAGATGCTCGGCATTGTGGGCGCTTCTGGATCTGGCAAAAGTACACTCCTGCACCTCATGGGTGCCCTGGACAGCCCCAGCAGCGGGCATGTACTCTTTGAAGGTAAAGACATGGAGTCCATGACGGCAGACCAAAAGGCTGCCTTTCGTAACCGCATTTTGGGCTTTGTTTTCCAATTTCACCACCTTTTGCCAGAGTTTTCGGCTCTGGAAAACGTACTCATGCCGGCGCTCATTGGCGGCGCACGTCGCAGCGCGGTAACGGCCTTGGCCTGTGAGATGCTGGAACGCGTCGGCCTTGGCCAACGCATGGGATGCAAAATTGCAACGCTTTCCGGCGGCGAACGCCAGCGCGTTGCCATTGCCCGAGCGGTGCTGCTCAAACCGCGCGTACTCCTGGCAGACGAACCTACTGGAAACCTGGATGAACTCAGTGGCGCACAGGTGGAAACTCTCCTCCACGATCTCAACCGTGAATTGGGCATGACCCTCGTCGTCGTGACCCACAACCGGGAACTGGCCGCAGCCATGCACAGAACCCTGGAATTAAAAGCGGGGACTCTATATGAAAAATGTTTTGTCTGACATGCTGAAAATACTGTCTTGCCTTACCATTATGGTCTGCACGGCACTTGCGCAACCGCAAATGGTTTGGGCTGACGAATCTCCCCTTGTGCTTGTTCTGCCCTTTCAAGTCAACGCTGGTCCTGGCCTGCCAGACGCCTCACGTACCGTTCCACAAACCATCATCACGGAACTGCAGAACAATGGCATGCGCGCCGTTCCTTTGGAAAAAGCGCGTGAGTTGCAGCGCAGCAATGGGGAATCCATTGATCTGGTCACGGCCCGTCTTCTTGGCCAGAGAGCTGGAGCGGCCCTTGTCATTTATGGGCGTTTTGACCAGCGTGGCGAAGGTTTCAGCATGGAAACGCGCATGGTGTCCATCAACGCAGGTGGCGCAGTTCCGGCCAACTTTGAACGGGCAACCCTGACCGCGCTCAATGAATGCGCCTCTGCCCTGGCCAGACGCGCCGCTGGCATGACCCAGCCACAGACTGCTCCTGATTACTCACCTCGGCAAGACACGCGCGCCACAAGCGGCCCAGCCACACTGGTGCCCATGCAATCTCCAACAGCGCATGGTGCCCTTGCCGACGTGCAAGTGCGCGGCATGCGTGTCCTCGATCCCGATACTGTTCTCATGCGTCTTTCCATTCGTAAAGGAGATAGCCCCGATGCAACAGCCATCAACGAAGAGGTGAAACGCATTTGGGATATGGGCTATTTCAGCGACGTGCAGGCTGCCGTGGAAGGCAACGTGCTGGTGTTTACGGTGGCCGAAAAGCCACGCATCGACAATATTGTGGTGGAAGGTTCGGACGAGGTTGACAAAGAGGATGTCCTGGCGGCCATGGGGACACGCACGGGCAGCGTACTCAACGAGCAGGTTCTGTCTGACGATTTGCAAAAGATCAAAGAATTATATCACAAGGATGGCTATTACCTGGCCAAGGTTGACTATCGCTTGGAGGAACGCCAGGGTGGACGCAGTGCCGTTCTCGTCCTCAACATTGATGAAGGCGGCAAGCTCTACATCAAGGAAGTCAAGATAACTGGCCTGGAGGAGCTGGACAGGGGGGAGCTAGACAAGTACATGGCGCTCAGAACGCGGGGCATTTTTTCCTGGCTGACTGGCTCCGGGGTGCTTAAGGACGAATATCTGGAGCGCGACACCAATGCCATAGCGGCATTCGGACTGAGCAAGGGTTTTGTGGACATCCAGGTCGCCGCGCCTGAAGTAGAGTATCGCGACGATGGCATCTACATCGCGTTTACCGTGCATGAAGGACCTCGCTACACTGTGCGCAATGTCGTTTTTGCCGGCGACATCATTGAAGACGAAGACAAGATGCTCAAGATCGTCGAAATGGACGATTGGAAAAAATCAGACAAGTATTTCTCCATAACTGTCATGCAGGAGGACAGCAAAAGACTCACAGAATTTTATACCGATTACGGCTATGCCTTTGCCGAAGTGGACACCAAGGTCATCAAGGCTGAAGATGGCAGCACACAGGTGGACGTTGGGTACGTTGTCAACAAGAAACAGAAAATTTTTATCCGGCGCGTGACCGTAGAGGGCAATGTCAAAACCCGCGACAACGTCATCCTGCGCGAAATGCGCCTGGGTGACGGCGACATGTATGAGGGCCAAAAACTGCGCCGCTCCACAGAGCGTCTGAACCGACTGCGCTATTTTTCCGCAGTGGACATGGAACTCATTCCTACGGAAAACGAGGATGAAGTCGATCTCAAGGTCAAGGTCAAAGAGGCCAATACTGGTGCGCTCATGGGCGGCATTGGGTATTCCACGTACTACGACGTGGGCGTTACCGCATCCATCATGGAACGCAATCTTTTTGGACGCGGTTACTGGCTGCAACTTCAGGGTTTCTTCTCCTGGCGCCGCACGGCAGGTGTGCTTTCCTTCACCAACCCCCGTGTCTACGACACGGAACTCTCCATCGGCGACGATCTGTACTACACCCGCGACTACTGGGATGCTTTCACCAAGGACACTATTGGCGACACACTGCGCTTTTCTTATCCCATTGGCGAATACACCAGCCTGGGGCTGTCCTACCGCTTGGAACGGTACACATTGTACGATGTAGATGACGACTCCTCTCCGTATATTCGCGAATACAAAGGCATCAACTGGACGAGTGCGGTATCTGCACGCATCCTGCGTGACACTACTGACAACAAGGAAAGACCCACGAAGGGCACAATCTCCCGTTTGTGGGCCGAATACGGCGGCGGCGGACTGGGAGGCACGGACAATTTCATCAAAGCCGTGGCCGACTGGCAGGGCTTTTGGTCCATCAACCCGCAGCATACCTTCCATCTTCGCGCTCGCGTGGGCGGCGTGTTTCAAAACACAAACGACAACGTCCCCGTCTTTGAACGCTTCTGGGTCGGAGGAATGGACACCATTCGCGGCTATTCGTATTCCGACCTTTCACCTCGAGATTACCGCTATTCCAGCCACGACCACATCGGCGGCGATCGCATGGGCGTGGCCAATCTGGAATACATCTGGACATTTGAGAAAGAACTGGGGCTGGCCGTCGTGCCTTTTTTCGACATTGGCTATAACATTGACAGCAAAACCATGTCTAATGAACTTGACAAATATATCGTCTACTCCACTGGACTCGAATTGCGCTGGCGCTCTCCCATGGGAGATCTACGCATAGCGTATGGCATTCCCCTGGAGCGTGACTATGACAACGAACGTTGCCCAGGACGCATAGAGTTTAGCATGGGACAATTTTTTTAGAAAAAACACGGATTCAGCTTGGTCACCCCGCAGTGGCTGAAGACGCAGCCACTGCGGCCACAAGAGCGCATTTTTTCGGAATACCACTTTTTAACGAAAAAAGCGCTCCACATGTGTATTTTTTTGCCAATGGCCTATGACATGTCTTGCGTTTGAAAATAGATTGCGGTACAAATTTTTTGTCCGCAGCATGACAACTTCCAGCGCAAGGATCCAGCCGTGGCAATCAAGGCTCTTCAAAAAAGCACATTTGCCGGATTTTTTCTGACCATCCGGCACAGGCTCGCCCCTCCCCTGTTCTTTCTGGCGGCCTTGAGCCTCATGGTAATTTTTTTCTACGATGCTGCATATACGTCGCTTCCACCCACTGGACAGCGCTATGATTTGGCCAAAAGCAACATCCAAAAACTGCGCCAGGATAAAAATCGTTCTGCGCTCCGCGCCCCCTGGGAGAAAATCGCAGCAGAATTCAAATCCATTTACGACGACGATCCTAACTGGCCCAATCGTCCTGCGGCTCTTTTTCGAGCTGCGGAAGCACTAGAAGAACTGGCACACCGTTCATTTTCCAAAGACGATGCCAGACAGGCCATTGCCTGTTACGAACACGTGGCCCAACGCCATGCTGACAGCCGACTGGCAGATGACGCTCTATACCGTGCGGCAAAACTGCGCGCGGCCTGGCTCAAAGACGATAAGACTGCCCTTGTTTTGTTGCAGCGCATCAAAAGCCAATATTCGAACGGCGATATGCTCCCTGAGGCCCTGGCCTTGGAAAAAGCTCTTCAGGCTTCGGCCAAGGGACGCACGGCACGTGAAGCCCGTATTGTGGCGCACACGGACGGCAAACACGCATTGGATGACGTGCAGGGCTTACAGTCGCAAGCGTTGCCTGCACAGAAGGCTACAGACAAAAGACAGGCAAAGCAAAACAACCCATTGACTTCAGCGCTGGCAGAAAAGGCGGCGGCGCTGCCTAGTCTGCGGCCTAACGAACTCTTGTCCCGTTACCGCGAGGCCAAACAGCGCCTTGCTGCCCTCAAGGCTGATGGTCGAAAGACCCGACGCCAACAATGGGAAGACCTATGCGTGGAATTCCTACGTATCTACCAGGCAAAAAAAGATTGGGTCGTATCGCCAGGCGCGCTCTACCGCGCTGCCGTCACTCTTGAGGCATTCGCCGCCCAAAAGCAGCTCAAAAAAGAATACATCCAAGCGCGGGACATGTATTTGGCACTGTCTCTGGAGTTTCCCAAAAGTGCCCTGGCGGATGACGCTCTGTTCCATGCCGCCAGCATCGACGCAGACATCCTGCAGCAACCAGCGAATGCCTTGGCCCATTTGGAGGCCATTGCCACGCTCTATGCCGATGGGGATCACGCTAAAGCAGCTCATATGTTGCGCAAGCGCATCAAACAACAGAACAGCGCCGCCATGGCAGCTAAGGCTTCCACTGCTCCTGCTGCCGACTCACTGCGGTTAGCCACCTTCACTGCCAACAACAAGAACAACAACCGTGTCGTCAACCCAAGGCTGGTCAAGGACATGGCGCGCCAACTTGGCCTTTCCATCAACACGGTATTTATTGACGCCGGACATGGTGGCCGAGACCCTGGCACACAGCACAACAACATTGTTGAGCGTGATATTGCCTTAGACATTGCCCTGTCCGTGGGACGTCTTCTGCAGGCCAACGGCCTGGAAGTTGTCTACAGCCGCACGAGCAATATTACGGTTCCGCTGCGCCAACGCACGGTCATGACCAATGCGGCCAATACGGATATTTTCGTATCCATCCATGTCAATGCACATACACATGCTGATGCCCATGGTTTTGAAACCTATTATCTGGACATCGCCAGAAATGCCCATGCCGCTCGCCTTGCTGCCCTTGAAAATGCTGCCAGCGGTCTGCGTTTGGGCAATATGCAAAAAATGCTCGCCGACGTCATGCTCAATGCCAGAGCAGATGAGTCGCGCAATCTTGCCACCGACATTCAGCGCCTGTCCATATCGCGTCTCAAGCGGCGTAAGTACGTCGTGCGCAATAACGGTGTAAAATCCGCACCATTTCTTGTGCTGCTAGGGACAAAAATGCCCGCAGTTTTAGTAGAAGTAGGCTACTGTACCAATAAGATTGAAGCACGTAACCTGGCAAGCCCACAATATCGCATGGCTATTGCCGAAGGCATTGCGGAAGGAATCCTGGCCTATCGCGACAGACTGCGTGAACAACGAACTGTACAAAATACATTGACGTCAAACAGTAACGATGCTATATAATTCTTTTACAGGAAACATGTTTTCAACTTGTGTTTCGGGAGAGGCTGATACACAAGAATGCAATACACTCAGCATTGGGGAAGGAGTATTTTCATGCGTAAGGTAGTGATGATGGCTGTCATGGCGGGACTGCTGCTTGTGGGGGGACAGGCGTGTGCAGCGGACAGTAACTCCGTGCCAACGATAAAGATCGGTGTCGTTGACATGCAGACCGTGGCCACACAGAGTGAACCAGCACAAGCCGCCAAGGCTAAAATGGAGAGCAAATTCGGAAAAGAACGTGCCAGCCTTGAAAAACAAGGGGAAGCTCTCAAGAAAAAGGCTGAATTGCTCAAAAATCCTAAGGTCGGTGAACAAAAAAAACTGGATTTCATCCGCTCCAAGCAAGAATTGGATCAAAAAACCCGAAATTTCCTGCGTAAGGTTGAGCAAGAAGAAGTCAAATTACGCCAGGACATGGTCACCTTGGTCTTCAGCGCAACCTATGAGGTAGCCCGTGCCAAGGGCTTCAATTTTGTAGTCGATGTGACTGCTGGCGGCGTTCTTTATGCAGATCAGTCCATGGATTTGACCAAGGAAGTCCTCGCCGAGGTGAACAAACTGTACAAGGAAAAAGCAAAAGACAAATAATCACGGCATTGCGTTTTACCAGGCCTCCGATATGTTCGGAGGCCTTTTATATTGCCACGCACTGTAGGAAACCAAAAGCAGAGATCAAAGAAATTCGGCAGGATGTGCCATGCAGGAAACACAAACAATGGATATTCAGCGCATTATGCGTCTGTTACCGCACCGCTACCCATTCCTTCTTGTGGATAGGGTTGTGGAATGCGTTCCCGGCTCCCATATCAAAGCCTATAAGAACGTCACTTTCAATGAGCCTTTTTTTCAAGGACATTTTCCCGAGGTACCCATAATGCCAGGGGTACTGATCGTTGAGGCCCTTGCCCAGACAGGTGGCCTCTTGGCAGCTTCGGGCCTGGACTCGGTGGAAAACAAGCTTTTCCTCTTCACCGGCCTGGATCACGTCAAATTCCGTCGCCAGGTCGTGCCCGGTGATCGTCTGGATCTGGAATGCCAAAACCTGCGCTTTAAACTGGGACTTTGCAAGATGGATGCACGCGCACTTGTTTCTGGAAAGGTAGCTGCCCAAGCCGAAATCACAGCTGCGTTGGCCGATCGCCCGTAAAACAATTTTACCTCTTCAGGAGCAGTTTTATTTTTCCGTAAAACTGCTCTTGGAACTTCTGTACCCCACCAAAGCCTTTTCCCTTGCTCTAAAAATGTCGATCAGTGTCTGTCAAATCCATGCTGGCATTTAGAGCGTTTTGACTTTTATTTTTGCAAAAAATATTCTAGAGGCTGCTGTACGTCCTGCGGCTATGTGCAGAGTTAACGTCAAAATGTTCTAGTCCTGCCCCAACTGACGTTTGAGCCAGGCCAAAATAGAAGGCCCTGGCGCACTGATGCCACGTATGGTGCCATTTTCTCTAAAGAAATCCTCGCGCAGTTCTTCCGGCAGCGGCATTGTATAAATGTCTTCGGCCTGTTCCGAATTGCGACGCACAAGTCGGATAAGAGGAGGCATTTGCCAACTATCAACGACAAAATAGTGAGAAACGTCTTCCTTTGAACGAACCGGAGGATATTCTGAATGCCAATCGTTGTTTCCCCACTCGAGATACATGGTCACGGCATGTTCCGGCGTGAGGTTCCAATCAATGTCGTATAGGGCAAAGTCTTTCAATGATCTGGGCATTGTGGCATCCTTCTAACATTGCACGTTGCCATTGTGTACACATACCAGGTGTCAGAATTATGCGCCCCAAGTACCTACAGTTACTGCTAGGCGGTTGTCATGCTTGGGCAGTACTGTCCCTGGTTTTGCCACTTTTGGCTTCCAACCGACGCTGCTGTCGGATATTTTCCAGCCGCTTTTGCTGTTTCAACTCACGATCCCGCCGGGCGTCATTCAAGAGCTTTTCTTTTTTACGCTCAAAAATCACTGTTGTGCGCAGAGCGGCCATGCCAATGGACATGAGAGAAATGATAAATATGACCACCTTCTGCACAGACCAGAGATCTGAACCCAACAGATTTTTTAGCCAACCCAAATGCAGACTGTCCCCACAATAAAAGACGAGTGGCACAGTCAGGAAGCAGATAAGCAGACCAATGCCTTCTACCCAAAGAAAGGTCTTGAAAAAGGTCAATCCGAAAATTGTGCCATCGCGCACCATGCGCAAGGATTTCAAATGTGTTCGCAACTTGTGCAGCTGTTTCGTTAACAGTTCCAAATCTTTTCTTGAACGGTGGTAGGCTGCGGCTTCCCTGAAATCACTGGCAAATGCCTGGTTAATGAGATGCGCACATTCGTTGAAATCACGACTGAATTCCTTCAATGCCCCAGGAATAGGAACCCATGATGCCTCATCGCGAATGTTCTGCAGTTCACTTAACACGAGCTTGTAGCGATCGCGAAGTTTCTCCACCTCGCTGGCGATTTTCTGTTCCAATTCATTTTCAAAGCCTGGACGCTCGGCCATAACTTTGAGGGAGATCATGTAGCTATCGGTAGCAGCCTGGGTCTGCAGATTGCGCAGACGCAGCCCCAAATCACGCTGCACATCGTGTTCTGGCGGAAACCATTCGTTGATTCTGTCGCACATTTCCGACAAGCGCAATCTGTCTTTCTCGGCTTTTGTCTTAGCGTCTTCTGCCAAATCGTGCAGTGCGGAGAGAATCATCAAGCGCCCTCGTTCCACAGCGGGATCAATGAGCGCACGGTAAAAATAGGTAGCATCCTCGCGGATGAGCTTACTCAGTGTTTCCAGCACTGGTTCGCAAAAACCCATTTTCACACGACAAACAATGGCTCTGTAGACGACGCTGCGCCAATGCGGCATGCCGCGCTGAATTTGCGAGTACAGCTCCAATGCCTGCGTGAGTTGTCCTTGTTCTTCGGCCATGCGGGCTTGAAAATAATCATTCCATGCCTGCATAGACGCCGAAACCGTCAAAGCCGCCGATTCTTTGAAAAAAGGCGCGGCATGTTCAAAATCATTGCGCTCAATCTGGATAAAGCCAGCAACCATGCGCAAACGGGAATCGCGCTGATAGCGCAGCATGCTCTCTGAGACCTTGTTGTTCAAGGCAGTCAAGCCGTCCTTACCGCTGGCCACAAGCCTTTCCAGAAAGCCCCAGGATGGACTGTCATCGCGCTGTGGCGGTTCTTCATCCGGATCAGGCTCATGCATGCGGTACAACCAGTGATCAGGCACATTGCGAAGCTGTCCCAGCGCATTGATATCAAGTATGGCACACATGACCACGGATGCCGCATCCTCGTCATCGAGCAATTCCTTGAAGCCGGAAAGACCTTTAGCCGTCAGGACAGATTCAATTTTTTTAAAGGCCCCATTGATCACATCCAGATCAAATTCGCCCAGTTTCTCCCAGACCGTATCATCAGACGGCGGCCCCACTCTTGTGGGACACTGATGTGATTCGTGACCGGACAGGCCGCAGTACACGCAGCCCGGACCAGCATCAGAAGTCTCAATGAGATTGGCTGGCATGAGCAAGGCCAGAGCCTTGTTGCTGATGTTGTCACCATGCAACATCACATTGCACCAATCGTCCATATTGGCCTGATCGCCCGTATACCGCAGGTCGCGTACGACAAATCCGCTGCCAAGCAAATAGGCGTTACGATAGGTTATGTAGGGATAGTCAGGCGCCAGGCTGTCCCACTTCAGACCAATCTTTCTAGGAAGATCAATATTAAAATTGAGATTTTTTCTGTCGGCAACGACGCACACGCAAGGCCAATGGTTACTCTCTTCACCGCTAAAAATATCCAGATAATCGCGCATAAAGCTGCGCAACATCATGAGATTTTCCAGTGAGAGCATCAAGAATGTTTCGTCGAACAGGGATTTGACCTTGTGCCGACGTAGAATCTCGTCCAGGCGCTTGAACATGCTGTCCCAGCCAGCCTGATAATTTTTATCGAGGGGACTGCCCAAGGGATGCACAAGGGCGAACCAGGATTGCGTAGACGTATAGGGCATGCGCACGTCTGCGGACATAGTAGCCCAGACTACAGCTGCCATGCCCTGCCGCCCTGGACGCGGTTCAAAGGTTATGCCGGGCAAACCTTTTTTGCCATCGCGACTCTTGGGGTGTACCCAGACTTCGAGCTTGTCTGGAACGATGACTTTTTGGGCTTGAATCTGTCCATCCAGATGGAGATTTGGATTGCCCTTGCGTCCAAATTGCAGGCGTCCGGGAAAGAGTTCCACAGACACTGGCAGATCATGAAAATTCCCCCAAACAATGAGCCTGGCCAAGGCCAAAAAGACGTCATCCGTAAAAAAGAACCACAGCGCCTGCTCATCGTCTTCGACCACCAGCATGCCACCATAGGTCATCAGAATCTGGCCCACGGCCGATGCAACATTGTCGTTCCAGCATACCCAGACCACATGGCCCATGGTACTCATATGCACGTCAATATTGTGCGGCAATCGGGACAGAACCTGAGATAATTGCGGCATGGGACTTCCTCTCAATGCGCAGCGCACTGTTTATGCACGCATCCTAACACGGCGCTGGCCACAGTTGTTCTCGAAAAAAATTCACCTTCCCCGTGGACAAAACCTAGCCTGTCTCGCCTATACACAAGGCTGGCCGACAGCTCCTGCGCAGAGCAGCGTTCCACCACGCTATACTATGCCGTGTTCCCCCGGACGCTCGTAGTTTTCCTTCTGCACCAGGGATACATAGAATGTCGTGTCGCCCAATGCCAACAGCATGGGGGAAGCAATAAAGATGGACGAGTACGTGCCGATAAGGACGCCTATGAGCATGGCTAAGGCAAAATCATGAATAACGCCGCCACCAAGCAAGAACAGGGCCAGGGTGGCAACGAAGGTGGTTCCGCTGGTCAGGATGGTGCGCGATAGCGTCTGATTTACACTGCGGTTGATGATTCCTGCAAAATCCATTTTCGGTGCCGCACGCAGGTTCTCCCGCAAGCGGTCATAGACGATAATGGTATCGTTGAGCGAATATCCTATAAGCGTCAAGAGGGCTGCAAGAACATTCAGATCCAGTTCCACGCCCATAAGAGAAAGCAAGCCAACGGTAATGGCCACGTCGTGAATGAGTGCGGTAATGGCCCCCAGAGCGAAATTGAGCCGCAGAACAAAGCAGACCACCAGGGTTATACCGAGAGCCACAAGCACCAGCCAGCCCATGCCAACGCCGGTCAGGCCCACCACATAGACGCCTCCCCAAAGAGCGGCGGCCATGGCCGCACCAGCCATCCAACGCTGCTCAAAGCGACCGGAAATATATACCGCAATGAGCAATATAGAATAATAGAGCGCGCTCAGGGCCTTGTTGGTCAAATCCGAACCCACCTTGGGTCCCACGACCTCCAGACGTTGGATTTCAGCCTTGTTGTCTGGAAAGGCAGCCTGCAAGGTCTCCACCACCGTTGTGCGCAACTGCGTGGCATCGCCACTATTTGTCTGCGAAAAGCGTAACAGGAAATCCCGCCCTGTGTCGCCGAAGCGCTGCGTTGTAATCCCGGGCAAGGAAGGAATGTCTAGGCTTTTTTTCAGGGCATTGTCATCCACTGTCTGCTGAAATTGCACTTGAACAATGACGCCACCCGCAAAATCAATGCCCAGCTTGGGTCCACTGCCCACAAGGGCAGCTACGATGCCCAAGAGAAACAAGAGTACGGACAAACCGTAGGCCAGACGACGGCCTCCGACGAAATCAATGTTTGTGTCGTGCTTGATGAATGCGAAAGACATGGACGCCCCCTAGATGCTGATGCCGCCGGACCCGCTGCGCCGCGCCCACATCTCGAAAATTGTTCGGGAAACGAAAATGGCCGTAAACATGGAGGCCACTATGCCCAGGCCAAGCGTTACGGCAAAGCCGCGCACAGGGCCGGTGCCAAACTGATACAAGATGACGGTGACGATAATGGTTGTCAGGTTGGAGTCCGTAATGGAGATGGTGGCCCGGTCAAAACCGGCGCGCACCGCTGCCAGGGGCGTGAGCCCCAGGCGCAGCTCCTCGCGAATGCGCTCATAAATGAGTACGTTGGCGTCCACGGCCATGCCAATGGTCAGCACAATACCCGCAATGCCCGGCAGGGTCAGAGTTCCTCCAAAGGCGCTCATCCCGGCCATGATGATGAGCATCGTAAAGCAGAGCATGCCATCGGCGATGATGCCACTCAGCCCATAATATACCCCCATGAACAGCAACACCCCCACGGCGCCCACAAGTGCGGCCCGTATGCCGCTGTCAATGGCCTCCTGCCCCAGAGAAGGCCCTACCGACCGCTCTTCCAGCACGGAAACCGGGGCCGGCAGAGAACCAGCCCGCAGCACAATGGCCAAATCCTGGGCTTCAGCCGTGGTAAAACTGCCCGAAATGCTGGCTCGTCCACCGCCGATGCGCTCGCGGATGACGGGTGCAGAATACACCGTGCCGTCCAGCACGATGGCCATGCCGCGGCCCACGTTCTCTCCCGTCACGCGCTCGAAAATTCGCGCCCCATGCGCATTGAAATTCAGGGTTACGTATGCCTGATTCAGGTTGTCAAAGGCGGGACGGGCGTCGGTAACGTCCTCGCCCGTGAGCATGGCGTCGCGCTCCACGGCAATCTGCCGTGTCTGGCCATTCCTCTCCTGCATGGGCAGGACAACGACGCCTGGTGGCAACATGGGCTTGCCGACATCCACGTCATCGCGCACCAGATGAAATTCCAGATGGGCGGTCTGACCGATTATCTGTACGGCACGCCGCGGATCGGAAATGCCGGGCAACTGCACCTGAATGCGGTTCCCGGCCTGCTTCCGAATGTCGGGTTCGGCAACGCCGAACTGATCAATGCGGTTGCGGATGGTGCGCAGGGCCTGATCCAAGGTTAATTCTTCAAGACGCCGGACTTCCTGCTCGCTCAATTGTGCCACAAAGCGCAACTGGCCGGACTCTCCCTTTTGCGGCTCTCCCACAATCAACTGCGGGAAACGCCTGGCCAGCAGTGTACGTAGCTGCTTTTCATTTTCGGGCCTGGGCAGCACAAACTCCAAGGACGTTTCGCCCACAACTCTGGGCCGCAAGACGACAATTTTTTCGTCCTGGGCCAGACGGCGCAAATCCTGACCGGTCTCAGCCAGAGAATTGCTTACGGCCTTGGCTACCTCCACTCCAAGTGTCATATGGATACCGCCCTTGAGATCAAGGCCAAGATTGATTTTCCCGGACGGCAGAAGCCGCCCCAAAGCGTCTCCAAGGTACGGCACGCTGGGCAGCGCGTAGACCAGGGACACTGCAAAGACTACTATGGCTATGGACAAACGCCAGCGCAACCCCATCGCTTCACCTTCCACGCAATACAGAAGAATTGCTCTTTTTTTTCAAGAGCGCAGCAGAAAAACGTTTTTTGCGAAACAGTGCTATGGCTCTTTTTCTATTCCTTTTCGCCCTTCTCGCTCTTCTCGCCCTTTTCCGTCTTACTTGCCTTTTCCGCCTTCGCTTCCTTACCGCCCTTGGGTTCGAGCAATCCACCAACGGCGCCGCGTGAAATGCGTAACTTGGCCTCGCCGCATTCGAGCAAAATTTGCTCTTCGTCAATTTCGAGAATGCGGCCTATGAGACCGCTGCCCGTCATCACATGATCGCCGCGCTTCAGTTCGGCAAGCATCTGCTTGTGGGCTTTGGCTCTTTTTTGCTGTGGCCTGATGAGCAGAAACCAAAAAATGAGAAACATGAGGATGAGCGGCATGAACTGCATGAGCATTTCCGTGCCGCCTGCGGGCGTGCCGCCAGCTGGGGCGCCACCCATGGCATGAGCTATGGTAGCAAACAAAACGCACCTCCAGGGGGTGTGTGGATGGACAACAAGGCGGACGGCGCTTGCCGCCGCGAGCCAAGAACATTCCGTACAGACAATGACAAAAATTCTCTATATACGCTGGACGCCATTCTTGCAAGTATTCCAGCACGGACATCCGTAGGCAAAAGCGCCGCTGTCACACGACCGCGTGCAAGAGCAGATTGTCGCGGTGGATAACTTCGGGATAGTGCGCATCGCCGAGGATGGCGGCCACTTCATGGCGCTTGCGGCCCATGATTTTTTTCAGTACCGCTGTGCCATAGTTGCTCAGGCCCACACCAAGGGCCTGTCCGTCGAAGTCCACGCGCACCAAGGCTCCGGCTTGAAAACTGCCCTCGACGCCACGCACGCCGCCTGGCAGCAGACTCCCGCCCTGTTCCAGCAGGGCCTTGGCTGCACCCGCATCCACCTGCAGCACGCCCCCTGGCTCGGACTGATAGGCCAGCCAGAACTTACGGCGAGGGATGGTATGTCGGGCGGGACGCACCCAAGTGCCGCCATTGAAAGGCTCCAGTTCTGCTGACAGGGCATTGAGTCCGGCGGCGGCAAAGGCCCGCAGCATGACCTGCGGCTCTCGTCCGGGCAAAATCAACGTGGGTACGCCAATCTGCGCGGCGCGCCGTGCTGCCAGGAGCTTGGAATACATGCCGCCCGTACCCACAGTGGTCTTACCGCCGCAGAGCTGGGCCAGATCCAGCCTATCCACGTCCTCAATGCAGGGCATGACCCTGGCCTCGGCATTCTTCTGCGGATTACCGTCCAGGACGCCCTGGGCCGATGTCAGGTTGATGAAGACGTCAGCGCCAATAAGATTCAGCAGGAGACTGGCCAGACAATCATTGTCCCCAAACCTGAGTTCGCTGACCGAGACGGTATCGTTTTCATTGACAATGGGCAGAACTCCCCATTGCAGCAGCTCGGCAAAGGTGTTGCGGACATTGAGATAGCGCTGCCGGGCACGCAAATCATCCCTGGTCAGCAGCACCTGGGCCGTGGGCATGTTGTGCGGACGCAAGGCCCTGTCCCAGGCGCGCATGAGCTGGCCCTGCCCCACGGCGGCCGCTGCCTGCCGCGCCGCCAGGCCAGTGTTTTCCACATTGCGCCCGCCAGCCTTAAGTACAGCACGGCCAGCGGCCACGGCGCCGGAAGAAACCAGCACCAGACTGCGCTGCTCACCGCCAATATAGCGCAAAAGGGTCAATTGGGTCGCCAGCCCCTCCATCACGGCGGCATCAAGCCCGCTCGGCCCGCTCAACACTGCGCTGCCCACCTTCACAAGGAGCAATCGGGACTGAGCCAGGCAGGCTGCCCTCTCGTGACGCCAGTCATCCTTCGGCATATCCGCACCTCAACGCGCTACTCGCGGACGTAGAACACTTCGATGTCAGGGAACTCTTCGACCGCAGCTGTCTGTTCCACAGCGGGACGCGCAGACGGGGCATGCGGGCCGCATGCCTCGCACGCGTTCCACATCTCCTCCAGAAGCGGCTCCAAGCCCAGACCGTCGCGCGCACTGACAAAAAAAACCCGCCGTCCTTCGGCCTCGGCCCTGGCACGCAAACGCGCTAGGCGTTCGGGTTCGGCCAGATCAATTTTGTTCACCACTTCGATCTGCCGCCTTGCCGCTAGATCGGGGTCGAAACAGCGCAATTCCTCGTTAATGAGCGCAAAACCGGCCCAGGGATCGTCATCAGACACGTCTTCCATGCTCAAAATATGCACGAGAAAACGTGTACGTTCCACATGCCTAAGGAAGCGCAAGCCCAGCCCCTGCCCTTGGTGGGCGCCCTCAATGAGACCAGGGATATCGGCAATGACCATGCGTCTGTCCACATCCACAGAGTGAATCATCACGCCGAGATTGGGCGTCAAGGTCGTGAACGGATAGGACGCAATCCTGGGACGGGCAGCAGAGACGCGAGAAATAAACGTTGACTTGCCGGCATTGGGCAGCCCCACAAGCCCCGCGTCGGCCAGAATTTTCAACTCCAGACGCAAATCCTTTTCCTCGCCAGGCTCCCCCGGTTGGGCAAAACGCGGTGCGCGCTGCGTGGCCGACTTGAAAAAAGCATTGCCCTTGCCGCCGCGCCCCCCTCTGGCCACCAAAACTTCGGCATCAGGAGCATTGAGGTCGGCCAACAGCTCTTCCCCCTTGGGGCCGAACCCAAAGACCAAGGTGCCGCAGGGCAGGTGCAAGACCATGTCTTCGCCCTTGCGCCCGTCGCGCTGACTTCCTTGCCCAGGACGACCATCCTGAGCTTCGTACAGCCTCTTGAGACGAAAATCGTACAATGAAAGCAGACGTCCGTCTGCCTTGAGCAGCACAGACCCGCCGTCGCCGCCATTGCCCCCGTCAGGACCACCGCGCGGAACAAATTTTTCCCGCCGAAAAGAAAGGCATCCCCGTCCGCCCTTGCCAGCGCACACTTGGATACGAGCTTCATCCACAAATCGCATGCACGATCCTCTTCACCGCCGAAACAACAAAAGGGAAGAAACCCAAGGCTTCTTCCCTATGCGGACATCCTCGCAAACGCACTCAGTCGGCGCTCGCCGCATCCACATGCACGCGCGTCAGTTCGCGGCGCTTGCGGTGGTATTTTTCAAAGCGCACAACACCGTCAACCTTGGCAAAGAGGGTAAAATCCCTGCCCATGCCCACATTGAGTCCTGGATAGACGGTAGTGCCCAGCTGGCGCACGAGAATGTTCCCTGCCAGCACATGCTGACCGCCAAAGCGCTTGACGCCACGGCGTTGACCAGCGCTGTCGCGGCCATTGCGTGAAGAGCCGCCTGCTTTTTTATGAGCCATTGGATTCTCCTTCAGACACAGCCCATCAGGGCATATGCAGTCCGTTCGGTGGCATGATCAATTTTCTCTCAGGAGCAGAGGGCAAAGGCTGTCCGGCTTCCTGGAGCAGATACACGAGTACGTTCTATCCAAGGTTGATATTTTTGACGAGAAGTGTGGTGTTCTCCTGCCGGTGTCCACGCAACTTGCGGGAATCGTTGCGACGCCAGCGTTTGAATACCTTGATTTTTGGCCCCCGTCCGTGTTCCACCACCTCAGCCGTAACGGCAACGCCGGGAAGATAGGGCGTACCGACCCTGCATTCAGGCCCACCCAACATGAGTACCCTGTCCAGGGTTATTTCACTGCCAGCCTCGCATGCAAGCTTTTCCACAACGATCTTGGAACCTTCTTCGATGCGATACTGTTTACTGCCGGTCTCGATAATCGCGTACATGTCAAACCTCCACAAAGAGAATTTCTTTTGCCTCAGTACCGCCGAAATGTCAAGGCCCGATTCCGTTTTTGCATGTCAAAAGTCCCACTTCACGTTGGACTCTGTGTTCGCGCATGTGGATACAAGGACGGCGGGAGCAACGTCGACTATTGCGCATCGACCACGAGTGCATCGAGTGCAGAATACATAAGGATGCTTCCCGTGTTGTTATTCAAGGTGTTGTCGATGTTCGATCGTACTTTGTTCCACGGCAGGCTGCTCTAGCCACATTTTCCCTTAAAAACGATAAATACAAAAAAATTATAATATCTTGTTATCATAGCCTTTTTTTGTTTTTTATATACCAAATATTGTATGTATTGACGGTATATAGTGTATTATATATATGATGAAGGTGCAAGGATACGACGGCATCCGTCCACAAATATTCTTTGGAAGGCTCCAATGGCAAAATCCATACTCGACGAAAAAAGCTATGCCGCATCCATCAGGCAAATGCGCAAGAACATTCTTGGCATGACCCAACAGCAACTTGCGAACACGCTTGGCGTCGCATTTCCTACTGTCAACAGGTGGGAAAATGGCAAGGCAAAGCCATCCAGACTCATATGGGAAAAGCTTGTTGAACTGGAAGCCAATGCGGCCAAGGGAAATCCGCCTAATGCTGCCGATGTGACACATCTTCCAGCGATGGGGTTCGCTTCCACTTCGCAAAAAGTCCGTGCCGCCATAGAAGCCGAACGTCTTGCCTACGCGCACAGCGTCAATCCAGCGTTTGCCACGGAAATATCACGCATCGATCCTTTACCGCATCAGCGCATCGCCGTATATGACCATATGCTCAAACAGGATCCGCTGCGCTTCCTCCTTGCTGATGATGCCGGCGCAGGCAAGACCATCATGTGCGGGCTTTACATCAGGGAAATGCTTGCCCGCAAGCGCATCAAACGCATCATCATCATTCCCCCCGCTGGATTGGTAGGTAACTGGCGCAACGAGCTTTCACGCCTTTTCCAGCTTGAAGCGACTATCGTCAGCGGTTCCATGATCCGCAATGAAAGCGTCAATCCGTTTGCCGTGCATGATTTTGTCATCTGCAGCATCGACACCATACGCGCAGCCCGCGCCATGGCGCGTCTTGCCGACGGCCCGGCTTTTGACCTCGCCGTTTTCGACGAAGCGCACAAGATGTCCTGCAACCGCAGCAGCGACATGCGGATCAGAGAATCCGAACGTTACAAGGCGGCATCGGCCATTGCCGGCGCTGACGGGCATACGTCTCCGTCCAAGAGACTCCTGCCGTGGCACGCCACGCATTTGCTGCTGCTCACTGCCACGCCGCACATGGGAAAAGAGTATCCCTATTTTGCCCTCTGGCGCCTGTTGGAACCACAGCTTTTTTGCACGCCACAGGCGTTTGCATCGGCGACACCAGAGACTCGTGCCGAGCATTTTATCCGCCGCACGAAGGAAGAAATGGTCACCTTGGATGGCAAACATCTCTATCCCATGCGCTGCTCCAGCACGCTGAGCTACGCGCTTTCTAAAAGCGAGCGGGAACTTTACGATGCCACGACGGATTACCTGCTGTATATTTACAACAAGGCGCAGATTCTCAATCGCACGGCATCGCAGCTGGCGCTTGGGGTTTTTCAGCGCCGCCTTGCCTCATCCACATGGGCACTGCTCTGTTCGATGGAACGCAGGGTGGAAAAGATCAATGGCATCATTGCAAAAATCGAAGCCAATGAGATCACCGAAGACCAGCTTCAGCGAATGGAGATCCAGCAGGAAGAACGGGCACGGAACACTCCTGAACTTTACTCTATCCCCACAGATGAAGCAGAGCCGGGTATGGAGCAGGACGAAGAAGAAGAAAACAACGCCCTTGGCAACATGGTTGCTAGCAGCTTGACGGATCTTTACTATGAACGGGACTGCGTGCTTGGGCTCGTCAAAAAAGCCCGCGAAGTTTATGAATCCGGCAGCGAATCAAAATTTGAAAAACTGCGCGAAGTCATAGAATCTCCAGAGTACACTGACGAAAAACTGCTCATCTTTACTGAACACAAGGACACGCTGGAATTCCTGTCCCACCGTTTGGAAGCCCTGGGCTATACTGACCGCATCGCATTCATTCATGGTGGGCTTGGGTTTGAAGATCGGCAGGATCAGATCGCCTTGTTCCGCAAGTCCGATGGAGCCAGAATCATGCTCTGCACCGACGCCGCCGCCGAGGGCGTGAATCTCCAATTCTGCTGGATCATGCTCAACTATGACATCCCGTGGAATCCCGCCCGGCTTGAGCAGCGCATGGGGCGCATCCATCGTTACGGTCAAAAGCACGATCCGGTCTTTCTGCTCAACATGGTTGCTTCTAACACGTGCGAAGGCACTGTTCTTGAGAAGCTGCTCGACAAGCTGGAAGCCATCCGCAGGCATCTGCATTCCGACAAGGTCTTTGACAGTATTGGCCGCGTGTTCAGCGAAATATCCATCACAGATTGGATGCGCCGTGCTATGCTGGCTGCGAAGAACGGAAAAGGGATGGATGCCGTGGGCGAAGAACTCGACGGCGTCTTGACGGAAGAACAAATTCTGGCCATCGAGTCTCAGGAAAAAATCATCTACGGAGATGGTGGCGACGTAAAGGTCGAGCTTCCCCGCTTGCGTGCAGATATGGACAAGGAATATCTGCGCCGTCTTCTTCCGGGATATACGCAGGCATGGCTGGAACAGGCCGCTTTGCTCCTGGGGTTGAAGATAGAAGGCAATACCGCGACAGCATTCCGGCTGCGCAGCGTGCCAGGATGCCACATTGACCATTCCGTCCTCTGGGACGCGATCAACAGCCAGGCGAAAGAATACGACCCCCTGCTCAGCCTGCGCCCATCGTCCCCGTCTGCCATCTGGGTACATCCTGGCGAACCTGTCTTTGAAGCACTTCGTAAACTTACATGGGCAGTCCTTCATGCCGACGCCATGTCCGGCGCGGTTTTCCTGGATTATGAGGCTACCGAACCGTACATTATGCAGGCGGCGAGGATTCACGTCGTCCGCAGCCGTGGAGATTCCGAAGAAATTTTGGATGAACGGCTTGTCTGCATTCGTCATGCCGAAGGAAAGCCTACCGCGTTTTGTCCGATGGAAACACTGCTGGTTCTGGGCGATGGTGGAAATACAGCCTATACTCCGAGCGTCAGACGCTTGGCCGGTTCTTCCGCATCCATCCGCGAGGATTTTGAAGAATTCTTGCGGCAGGCAGCCATTGGCGTGTCCGACCAGATCCGGCAGAGAGAAAAAAAAGCTTTGCCGCTGCGCCAGCGACAGATACGTCAGGGCCTGAATTTTGAATCCGCAGCCCTTGCCGCAAGGATCAAATCCATACGTGACCAGATCCGCCAGGAGAATGCAGATCAAGCCCTACAGGATGAGATGGCTGAAGCACGCACGCGTTTGACAGAAATCCAACAGCGATGCACTACACTGCTCGGCATGTTGCAGGCAAATGTGGATGCTATCGCCCCTGGAGCCATAGAAAATCTTGGCTACGCGCTTGTCATGCCCGCAACGGAAGCGCGAGTCCTTGAACTCGACCCTGATCTGCTTTGCCCACCCATTGAAGCCATAGCCATGCGCGTAGCCATCGCCTGGGAGAGTCAGTTCAGCGATGTCACCGCCGTGCATACGCCGGCCCGTGCCCGCGCTGCCCACTTGCCTGAGTATCCGGGCTTCGACCTCCTGGCTTACGAAAAAGGCACGCGCAAGTGCATTGAAGTGAAGGGAACCGGAGGAAACGGGCAGATCATGATGAGCCAGAATGAAGTAGCCCGATCCGCGAATCTTGGCGATGAATACTGGCTGTACGCCGTTTTTGGATGCGCCACGGCGCAGCCAAGGCTCATCCGCGTGCAAAACCCTTTTGAAAAGCTGATCATGCGATCGTACCTGAACGCGACAGTTCGGCACAGCATAGCGATGCAGCAAGTTGTAGAGCAGGGAGAAGAATAAAGGAACTCTCGAAAAAGCTCACACAGGAATTTGGCAGGGGCTTTTCACTTTCGAATTTGCAGAACATGCGTATGTTTTACCTGAGCTATGCAAAATGCCAGACACTGTCTGGCAAATTGACATGGTCGCACTACTGCGAAATGTACTGGCCCGTTACCATGCCAATGAGCAGGAAGCATGCCCCTCTGAACAGACAGGAGAAGCATAAGTGGCAGATACAAAGCGGCTTATCGAGGAAGAATTTCCCCTCCGGCAAACATCACTGGATTCCGTACACGAAAAGAATGTCCGCCACGGGCATCTTTCCACGCTGCATATTTGGCCGGCCCGCCGTCCCCTTGCTGCCAGCCGGGCCGTAGCCCTCGCCACGCTTCTCCCCTGCCCCGAAGACCCTGCCGCACGCCATAAGCTAGCCCAGCGCATCGGTGGTGAAGTGAAGTCCGTGGTAAAGCAGGAAAAGAAGAACGGCGTGCAGAGCATCAGGGAAGAAACGGAAGGCAGCATAACGCGCTGGCTGGGCACGCCACCCAAGAGCGGGAAAAAGGCCATCGAAGCCCATAAGCAATTGTCGCAGCGCAGGGAAAAGGAACTGGCATTTTTCCGCGAGGAGATACGCAAGGCGCACGGCGGGCGCGCTCCTCGCGTACTCGATCCTTTCTCAGGCGGCGGCGCCATCCCGCTGGAAGCCATGCGCCTTGGCTGCAAAACCTATGCCATGGACATCAATCCCGTGGCCTGCTTCATCCTGCGTGCCACGCTGGAATACCCGCAGAAGCTGGCGGGCAAGACGCTTCCTCTCCCTTCCTTCGCCCTTACAGACGCATCCTTTATGAAGGATTTTCACGGTGCCCATCCGCAGTATGCTCAAGAGAAGCAAGGTTCTCTGCTGGACGACAAAAGAAGTGAGACTGCTCAAGACGGTGAGACAAAATCCCAAGACACGCCAATGCAGGCCGATCTTGCCTGGCAGGTGCGCGCTTGGGGGCGGCATGTGTTGGCTGAAGCCCGGAAGGAATTGGGACATTTCTATCCTACGTATGCCGAATTTGAGCCCTGGAACAAGAAAAACGCCCATCCTTACGAAAAACGCCAAGCAGCGCCGGTGCCATTATCAAAGGACGGCACGCCCGACATGAATGCACTCAACGGCGACTTTTCCAAGGAATACCTTGAAGACGAAGGTAATGCCCGCTGGGTTGCCAAACCTACTGTCGCCTATTTGTGGGCGCGTACATGCCGCTGTTCTTCCTGCCGCGCCGAGATTCCCCTGCTCAAGACAAAATGGCTCTGCAAAAAGGACGGCAAGCGCGTGCTGCTGACCGTTACGCCAAACGAAGATAGAAGCGGCGTGATGTTCGGCGTGCAGGAAAACGT